>JAZKEV010000542.1:0-2773 GCA_040386765.1 Verrucomicrobiota bacterium
CGCAGCAGGCTGATGATGATGGAGGGAGCGGGGAGTGGGAGAGGGGGAGGAGGAGGAGGAGGAGAGTGCATGGACATGGACGGCTGTTGCTGTCGCGAAGGTGCAGAGAAGGAGGGTGACGGCAGCAGTGAGGAGGAGGCGGCGGCTGCACTTTGGGAGGTGGCGGGGGCGGTGGAGGCGGAGGGGGCGGCAGCTGGATGGAAACCACGGGGCGTTCGGGAGCCTTGCGCACCGGAGCGCTCGTGCCGGAGAGCGACCTGGCAATCAGCAGCCCGAGCCCCGCCAACACGACCGCTGCGATGAGCTTGCCGCGATGACGCCGCAGGAAACCCTCCTCCTCTTCCTCCTGGTCTTCATCGAGGAGAGGCCGCGGGCGCGGCGCGGCCGCTGTGCGCGGAGTGGTCGGCGCCGTGGGGAAAGGGACAGGTTTTTGATGTTCGGCGGGACCGGCGGGATGGGCTGCCACCGCGTCGCGCGTTGCCTCGGAACTTTCCAGCTGTGGGTTCATCATAGGGAAGAGGAGCGAGGGGGGACGGCTACTTGGCGGGCTGGGTGGCAAGTCCGATCTGGGTGATCCCGAGGCGGCCGACCACATCGAGCACATCCATCACGCCCTGGTAAGGGGTCTGGTTGTCGCCGCGCACCACCACGGGGAAGTCCGGCGTTTTGGCTTTGAGCGCGGAGAGCTTTTGCTCCAGCTCCTCGAGCGTGACGGGGATCGTGTTCAGGGCGCACTTGCCTTCGTTGTTGACGGTGATGGCCTGGGTCTTGGGACCTTCGAGCTTGGTGGAGGCCGCGCCGCCCTTGGGCAGGTTGACCTTGACGCCCTGCACGCCCGCGGTCGTCATGATGATGAAGATGAGCAGCAGCACCAGGTAAAGGTCGACCATCGGGGTGACGTTGATGTCGTCGTAGGACTTGTCGGAATCGACTTGCATGGCGGTAAAGGCGGAAGGAACGCGGGAAGGCCGCTAGTCGTTGGAGGAGGGGTAAAACTCGGCGATCTTCGCCAGGAACTCCTCGATGAAGTTATGCATCTCGCCCACCGAATCCTTGATGCGGGCGCTCAGGTAACTGTAGGCAAACAACGCCGGGATCGCCACGGCCAGGCCCGCCACGGTGGCCAGCAGCGCGCCGGCGATGCCGGGCGCAATCGAGTTGATTTCCACCTCGCCCGATTGCGCGATGACCGCAAAGGTGATCATGACCCCGATCACCGTGCCGAGCAGTCCCAGGTAAGGGCCGCCCGCGATGCCGATGGTCAGAAACACGATATTGCGGTTGAGCCGCTGCACCTCGCGAAACAGGCCGCCATCAAGGGTGACGCGGATCGCCTGAATGGAGCGCTCGGAGAGTCCCTTGAAGCCGTGACGCGCATTGGCCATGCGATGGCTGATTTCCTGCGAGCCGATGTGGTAGATATGGAAGAGGGGGGATTCGCGCATGAGCTTCTGCGCCTTGGCGCTGGCGTTGCCGCCCATGCTCTTGATCGCCTGCTCGTCGGTGTGATCGAGCGCCGTGAGATCCGAGGAGAGATGGGCCCATTGCTCGCGAAAGGCGGCCGTGGCCTTCTGGATGCGGTTCAGGTAAAAGAACTTGGAAAGGGCCACCCCCCAGCCGATCACCGCCAGGATCGTGCAGAGCGCGATGACCACCCAGCCATCGAAGGTGAGCGACTTGGAGATCTCGGTAAAGAGGGAGAGATGCTTCATGAGCTCGCCGCCGCCCGAGTGCGCGCCGGCTTCCTCCTTTCCGGCCACGACCAGCTTGCCCGCCTGCTCCTTGCCGCTCTGGCTCCAGGCCGCAAACTGCAGGGAACCGGCCGGGCGCGCCGCTTTGGCGATCTGCAACTCGTCGATCTCGCCGGTGAACCCGGGAGCCTGGGAATCGGCACCATCCCTGCCCAGGAACAAGGCGCTGTTGAGGGCAGGCAGGGAGGCGGCAAGGGTTGCGTAACTTGCGCCATCCAGATAGAGGGTGATCTTGCCCGGCTGCGCCACCACGGCAAGATGGCGCCAGGCATTGAGCGCGAGGGGTTCGCCCGCCGGAGTGCGCTGGGTGGCGCCCGCGGTCGTGACCTCGATATAAGGCACCCCGTTATCCTCGCCGATCAGCAAAGCGTTGTCGCCCTCGCGCCGTGCAAACAGCACCGCGTTGGCACGGAAGGCGGTCGGCTTGATCCACGCGGACCAGGTCAGCGCCGCGCCTTCCTTCCAGGCAAGCGAGGGCGAGGCGGGAACGCTGATTGCGCCCTGGCCGGCGAGCCGCAGTCCGCCGCCGATGAGCGCGGTAGCCGCCGGGGTGCCTGCCTTGTCGGCCTTGTTGGCGTTGGCGGAGAAATCAAAGGGGGCGCTGCCGTTCTCCGAGAAATGATAGACCAGGTCGGTCTCGGCATCGTAGGTGGCCTTGGAATCGTCGGTGCGGGCGACTTTCTCGTCCAGGTTGCCATGATAGAGCCAGAAGGTGGTCTGGGCGCCGGGCTTGAGGTCGGGAAGTTTGACCCAGACAAAGGCTTCATTGAGGATGGCGTCGAAGCGTTCGATGTGGTGGGCGAGGAGGGTCTTCTCGTCGGCGGCCACAAAGCGCAAGTCGCTGCCGTCTTCCCTGCCGGCGGCGAACTGGAAGTTGCCATCGTGGAGGCGCACGAGCACGGCGACGCTGCCGCCGAGCGGTTCACTGATCGCCACGCCCGTCGCGCTCGTATCCACCGTGAACATCCTGCGGGTGGTCCACTCGGCATTCCACCACGCCTGGGCCGAACCGGGGAACGCCG
>JAZKEV010000543.1:0-584 GCA_040386765.1 Verrucomicrobiota bacterium
GGATTCTTCGCTGCGCTCAGAATGACAGAGGTGGAATGTCGCTCTATTTTGAAAACAGACCCCAACGGTAGCGCCGCGCATCCAGAGTTAGAGTTGCTGCGTAAGCGGAAACTCCGAAAGTCGGGACCGGTTCCCATCGTTCGACTATCCCCAAACGCGAATGCACCCCATTCCAGCCAAGCTCGCTTTCTTGTTCGGTTTTATTGCTGTCGCCACTGCGGGCGCAGCGACGGCGGCACCACAGGACCGCCCAAATTTTCTCGTCATCGTGGCCGATGATCTCGGGTGGAACGATGTGGGCTGGCACGGCGCTTCGATCAAGACGCCGAATCTCGACCGGCTCGTGCGCGCCGGGGTGGAGCTCGACCGCCACTACGTTTCTCCGATGTGCAGCCCGACGCGCGCGGCCATTCTCTCCGGTCGCTACGCGAGCCGCTTCGGGGTGACCGGTGCGCAGAACGGCGTGGTCTTCAACGATGCGACGCAGACGCTGCCGCGCGTGCTCCGCGAGGCGGGCTATGCGACGGCGATCACGGGCAAGTGGCATCTAGGCTCCAAGCGCGAGTGGGGACCCAACCGTTTCG
>JAZKEV010000543.1:594-6257 GCA_040386765.1 Verrucomicrobiota bacterium
TCGAGCACAGCTACGGGGCGTTTGCCGGTGGCACGGGGCCCTACGATCACCGTTACAAAACCGGGGAGTTCACCGCCAACTGGCACCGCAACGGCGAAGCGATCAGCGAAGAGGGCCATGTCACCGACCTCATCGCGCGCGAGGCGATCCGGTGGATCGAGGCGCGCGATGCGAAGCCGTTCTTTCTTTATCTGCCCTTCACGGCGCCGCACATCCCGATCGACGAACCACAGCGCTGGCTCGATCTCTACCCCACGGTGGAGCCGATCACGAAACGCCACTACGCCGCGAGCGTGACGCATCTCGACGATGCAATCGGCCAGGTCGTGGCCGCCCTCGAGCGCACCGGGAAACTCGCAAATACGCTGATCGTTTTTACCAGCGACAACGGCGGCATCCCCACGGCGCGAAACGACGATCCGCAGTACCCCGGCACCTATGCGGCGGGCCAGGCGGGTGGCACGAATGTGCCGCTGCGCGGCAAGAAGACTGAGCTCTACGAGGGCGGGATTCGTGTGCCTGCCTTTGTTTACTGGCCGGCGAAATTGAAGAGCGGAAAATTTGCCACCCCGCTGCATGCGGCCGACTGGATGCCGACACTGTGCGCCCTCGCCGGGGCGCGGCCGGCGACCGATCCGCAGTGGGATGGCCGCAATGTGTGGCCGTGGCTCACGCACGAGAGCAAGCCGGTGGCGCGGCCGCTCTACTGGGCGGGGACTAATTTTCGCACGCGCGCGGTCCAGGACGGCGATTGGAAACTCATCGTGCAGACGCAGGGTGGAAAAGCGGAGCTCTTCAACCTCGCGGCCGATCCGTACGAGAAGGCCGACTTGGCGACGAAAGAGCCCGAGCGGGTGAAGGCTCTGCGCGCCCTGCTCGAAACGATGGCGGCGGCGGACGGCCCGCCATCGGCGAAGGGTATCGAGTAGGCATTAACGAACGAGCGCTACCCGTGTCTGGCGTTGGAAAAAGGCGGGCGGTCTATTCTTAAACCGCCGCGCCCTCGGTATGCGAAAACCCTGAGCGGCGCGTTAAGGATAACGCGCCATACCTTCAGAGCGGCGCGTTGACGCCGTCGCTAACGCTTTAGCCCTCGACGAAGACCTCGAAGCCACCGTAGGCCATCCGCTTGCAGTCGAAGGGCATCTTCTTCGGGTCCATGTCGCAGGTGAGGTCCGGGTCCTTCATGACCTTGGCGTTCACCTTGTCGCGGTGCGCGCGGGATTTGTAGACGATCCACGAGAAGAACACGGTCTCGCCGGGCTTGGCTTTCGCGGCCTTGGGAAAGGGGAACATTCCCTTGGCATCGCCGTCCTCCATCACGCACTCGCGATACTCGAGCGCGCCATGCTTCATCCAGACCTTGGCGGCTTTCCCGGCCATCTTGCGATAGGTCTCGAGGTTTTTCTTGGGGACGGGCAGTAGGAATCCATCGATGTATTTAGGCATAATTGGGTGCTCCTTTTTTTGGGTTGGTTCGAAGACTTAACGAACGAGTTTGGGGAAATAGGACAAGCCTGCCGGAAAATTCGCGTTGTTTGCGTTCACCCTGTCCGACAGCGTGGGAGTCAATCGTTGTGAGAGTGACGAGACAATCCATAATCACCCAAACGTGAGGTTCGCATCATGAAGAAAAACATTCCGCCCACCCCGTATCTCCTGCTCTTCCGCAATTCCGGTCCCGAGAACTACGCGCACCTGTCCGCCGACCAGCGTCAGCAACTCATGACGCGATGGAACTCGTGGTACGACGGTCTCACGACCGAGGGCAAAGCGGTGGAAGGCCAGCCGCTCGAGCTGGAGATCCGGATCGTGTCGGGCCCGGGCGGCGCTCGCGTGGTCGACGGTCCCTTTGCCGAGGCCAAGGAGGCCATCGGTGGTTATGTGAAGCTGCTGGTCTCCGATATTGAGGAAGCCACCGAGATCGCGCAGCGGCATCCAGGGCTCGCCTACGGCCTGCAGATCGAGGTGCGGCAGCTGGCCGGCCAATGCCACCTCGGCGTGACGGCGGGGCATCGCACCGAGCAGTTTGCCGGGATCTGAGTTTTTGGGTCCGTGAGCAACGCATCCACAGGGGAGCGCGACGAAGCTGCATCAGCGAGCGCGGAGGACGCCGCCACGCCGCATGGCGGGCAGGCTTCGCAGCTCGTCGAGCATTTCTTCCGGCACGAGACGGGCCGCCTGCACGGCGCGCTCATCCGCATGCTCGGCGTGGAAAACATGACCCTCGCCGAGGACGTCGCCCAGGAGGCGCTGCTCCGGGCGCTGCGCACGTGGTCGATGGGCGGCATCCCGCCGAATCCCTCGGCGTGGATCATGCGCGTGGCGATCAATCTCGCGCGCGATGCCATGCGGCACCGGCGTATGTCGGGCTCGAAGGAAGATGCGATCGTCACACACATCGAGCAGACACGCTCGACCCCGGCGGTGACGGAAGAAGTGGATAACGAGATCCGCGACGATGCGCTGCGGTTGCTCTTTGTGTGCAGCCATCCGTCGGTCGCGCCGGATGCGCAGGTGGTGCTGGCGCTGAAGGTATTGTGCGGATTCAGCACGGCGGAAATTGCGCGGGCGTTTTTGACGAGCGATGCGGCGATCGAGAAGCAGCTCACGCGCACGAAACAGCGCATCCAGACTGCGGGCATCGGCTTCGATATTCCCGAGGGCGAGGATCTCGCGCCCCGGCTCGATGGGGTGCTTGGCGCGCTCTATCTGCTGTTCAACGAGGGCTACAAGGCCTCGGCCGGCGAGAAGCTGCTGCGTGAGGAGCTTTGCCAGGAAGCGGTGCGCCTCATGTCGCTGCTCATCGAGCATCCGGTGGGCCGGACGCCGCGCAGCCATGCGCTGCTCGCGCTAATGCTGCTCACGGCGGCGCGCTTTCCTTCGCGCACCGACGAGCACGGCGATTTGCTGCGGCTCGACGATCAGGACCGCTCGAAGTGGATCCAGCCGTTGATCGAACGCGGGCTCATGGAACTGGCTGCGGCGGCCGAAGGCGGTGAATTGAGCGAGTATCACCTGCAGGCGGGAATCGCGGCGTGTCACTGCACCGCGCGCGACTATGCGGACACAGACTGGACGCGGATTCTGCGGCACTACGACGAATTGTTGCGGCTGAAACCCTCGCCGATCGTGGCGCTCAATCGGGCGGTGGCCGTCGCCAATGTGCACGGGCCGCAGGCGGGCCTGGATGAACTCGCGGAGATTCCCCAGCGCGAGCGCCTCGAGTCGCACTACCTGCTGCACGCGGTCATGGGCGAGATGGAGCTACGCTTGAAGAATCACCGCGCGGCCTCGGAGAGTTTCCGCCGTGCGCTGCGGCTGGCGAATGTCGGCCCCGAGCAGACGTATCTGACCCGGATGCTGGATCGCACGGCGTCGGAGAGCGACAACTGAGGGTAGGTGCGACGCGGCAGTTCAGGGACGGTTTGAGAAAGGGGACAAGGCTTCACGTTGCAGGCGGAGCTGCGGCATCGCTTCCTTCGCGGCCTAGAACCGCTCCTCCATCAGCGTGCCGTGTGCTGCGGTGCGCGCGGAATGGTCACCTTGCTGCTCTATCGGCGGGCGGTCTAACAACGGTACGATAAACACGTAAAGCCCGGCCCCATGCCCCCTCGTTTCACGAATGCCACAGCCGCGAAGCAGGCGTGGTGGCGGAAGCGGACGGCTTTTGATCGGCAGCGTGTGCTGGAGAAATGGATACGAGAGATAACACGCCGGTCAAGGTGAGCCACCGGAAGAGGCGTCGGCGGGGTGCGGCCATGGCGCCAGAATGGATGCGGGGCGGGACGCGGCAATAGGAATGGGCGCGGGGCGGGAGGTGCGGTGCTGTGAGGGCAGGAGGGCGAGGGGCTGCGGGGCTGTGGGGTTGTTCGCCCCTGCGCTCAAGCGCAGGGCTGCAAGAAGGCGCTGGCGAGCGAGAGGCGGGGAGACCCGGGTGAGTCCGCGACGGTGGCCAGGGAGCGTGGGTTTCTGCTTGGAGCGGCGTGGAGCGTATGTCTATGTGCGCGAACATGCCCCCCCATGTGCTCCTTGCGATGGCGTTGTTGGTTGCGAACATCACTCGCGCCGCGGAAGCGGGCGCAGCGACGATCTATCGGAATGGCACGATCGTCACCCTCGATGCCGGGAACCGTCTCGCCGAAGCGATGGTGGTTCGCGGCGAGGAGATCGCATTTGTCGGCTCGGCGGCGGAGGCCCTGAAGGCGGCGGGCACGAATCCGACCGTGGTCGACCTCCGCGGGCGCACGCTGCTGCCGGGCTTTTACGCGGCGCACGATCACTTCATGAACGGGAGCACGGCGGCCATGTATCAAGTGGACCTCAACAGTCCGCCGATCGGCAGCATCGAGACGATGGATGAGCTCATTGCGACCTTGCGCACACGCGCGGCGGCGACCCCGCCTGGACAATGGGTGCTCGGCCGCGGCTACGACGATACGCTCCTGAAGGAGAAACGGCATCCGACGCGGCACGACCTCGACAAGATGTCGACGGTGCATCCGATCTGGATCACGCACACTTCGGGACATCTGGGCTCGGCCAACAGCCGGGCGCTCGCCATCGCCAAGATCACGAGCAACACCAAGAATCCGGCGAGTGGCATCATCCAGCGCGAGCCGGGAACGAATGTGCCCAACGGCGTATTTGAGGAATGCGGGTCGCTGGTATCGCGGCACGCGCGGGCTCGGACACGCGAGGCCCGGATCGAAGCAATGCGGCCCGCCAATGGACGCTATCTGGGGCGCGGGGTGACGACGACGGTCGTTGCGGGCGGCGGACGCGAAGGGTTGCGCGACATGGCGGATGCGATGAAGCGCGGCTTCGTCGACCTACGCGTGATATCGATGATCTCAAACAACTCCGTGCCTGCCACGCGCGAGGAGACGGCGACGTGGGGCGGTCCACCCGAGCGGGCGCGCGCGGGCGCAGTGAAGATATTGCAGGACGGCTCCCTGCAGGGCTACACGGGCTACCTGTCGCAGCCGTATCACGTGCAGCCAGAGGGAAAGAAAGATTATCGCGGCTATGCGCTGCGTTCGCGCGAGGCGCTCGTGAAGATGGTGACCAACCTGCATCGGCAGGGATATCAGGTAGCGATCCATGGCAACGGCGACGCGGCGATCGACGATATCCTCTTCGCCTTCGCCGAGGCGCAGCGCGCCTTTCCGCGCGAGGATACCAGGCATCGGATCGAGCATTGCCAGGCGCCGCGCGAAGATCAGCTCAAGCGGATGCGAGAACTCGGCATCACGCCTTCGTTCTTCGTCGGGCACGTCTTTTATTGGGGTGACCGGCACCGCGATATTTTTCTCGGACCGGAGCGTGGGGCGCGCATCAGTCCGCTGCGGTCGGCGCGGGAGCACGGGTTGCACTTCACCCTGCACAATGACACGCCGGTGACGCCGGCCGATCCGCTCCTGCTGGTATGGGCGGCGGTGACGCGCGAGACGCGTGACGGAAAGGTGCTCGGCCCGGAGCAGCGGATATCAGTCATCGAAGCGTTGCGCGCCGTAACGAGCGATGCGGCCTGGCAGAACTTCGAGGAAAAGCGGAAGGGATCGATCGAAGCGGGGAAGCTGGCCGACTTCGTGATCCTGGCGGAGAATCCGCTGACCGTGTTGCCGAAGAAACTGAAGGATATTGCAATTACCGAGACGGTG
>JAZKEV010000544.1:0-4835 GCA_040386765.1 Verrucomicrobiota bacterium
TCCGAAAGAGCGGCCTGAAACCCGCCCTACCTCACAACAGCACCAGATCGTTCCGGTGCACGACCTCCAGCCGCTTACGCGCCGGGTGCAGGGTCGCGACCTCCTGCCCGTGCTTCCCGGCGATGGCGGAGATTTCCTCGCTGGCAAAGGCCACCTTCCCCCGCGCAAAGGTATGCTTGTCGGGCCCCGCGATATTCACGATCTCGCCCGCGGCAAATTCGCCCTTCACCTCCGTCACGCCGATGGCGAGGAGACTCCGGCCCTGCTCCCGCAGCACCGGCACGGCGCATTCATTCACAAAAACCGTCCCCGCCGGGCGTTGGTAGTACGCGAGCCAGCGCTTCTTCGCCTCGAGCGGCAGGCCGCTGGGTACGAAAAAAGTTCCCGGTCCATCGCCCGCCAGCAACCGCTGCACGATGTCGGGCTCGGAACCGCTGGCGATGAAGACGCCGCAACCCGACTTGGTGGCGAGGCGCGCCGCGGAAATCTTCGAAATCATCCCGCCCGTCGCCGTCTCGCTTGTGGTCCCACCCGCCATGGCCTCGATCTCGCTCGTGATGCGCTCGACGACGGGAACGATCTCGCCCGTGCCCTTCATATCGATCAGGCCGGGCGCGGTGGAAAGGATGATGAGCAGCTGGGCCTCGACGAGCCCGGCGACCATCGCACCGAGCGTGTCGTTATCGCCAAATTTCAGGAGCGCATTGATCTCGGCGGCGCTGACCGTGTCGTTCTCGTTGATGATCGGGATCGTGCCGTAGGCGACGAGCTGGCGCAGCGTGGCCTTCACGCTCAGGTAGCGGCTGCGCTCGCGGAGGTCTTCGCGCGTGAGGAGCACTTGCGCCACGGTGAGGCCGTGCGGATCGAAGCCGCGCTGCCACGTCTCCATGAGGAGGCTCTGGCCGACCGCCGCGCAGGCCTGCTTCTTCGTGACCTCCTTGGGCTTCTTGGCGAGCCCGAGGCGCCCCATGCCGAGGCCGACCGCGCCGGAGCTGACGACGATGACCTCGCTGCCCTGGGCACGCAGGGCGGCAAATTGCGCACAGAGGCTCGTGATCCTAGCGGTATCCAGTCGGCCGATGCCGGTGGTCAGCACGCCGGTGCCGAGCTTGATGACGACGCGGCGCGGCGTCTGGGCGGAAGTGGATTTGGTCACGAACGGAGTACGGGCTAAAACAACCGCCGCAGGTTGAGTGCAGCGGTTTTCTTCATCGCGAGAGACGCAGAGCGAGTCGCGGGCTTATCCCAAAGGGAATCGCCATGGCGCTTCTACGTTTCGCGGTGAAAGAGTGAGGCCGGAGAAGATCGAAACTCAAACCGTGAGCAGTTCCTTCTCCTTGTGCTGGAGATGCGAGTTGATGTCGGCGATCGACTTGTCGGTCGCGGTCTGGATGTCTTTCTCCAGGCGCTTCATCTCATCCTCGGGCAGCTTCGCCTTCTTGGCGGTTTCGAGGACGTCGCGGCGCACATTGCGCACGTGCACGCGGCCCTGTTCGGCGAGCTGTTGCGCGGTCTTCACGAACTGCTGGCGGCGCTCACGGCTCATTTCCGGGAGCGGGATGCGGATGACCTTCCCGTCCGGCACCGGGTTGAAGCCGAGATTGGCGGCCTGGATGCCGGAGATGATCGCCTTCACGAGGCTGGCATCCCACGGCTGGATTTGGATCAGGCGGGCGTCGGGCGTGGAGATGGCGGCGTTCTGCTTGAGCGGCGTCATCGAGCCATAGGCCTCGATCATGACATTCTCGATCATGGCCGGGCTGGCCTTGCCGGTGTGAATGGTGCTGAACTCGTGGAGCGTGTGATCCACGGCTTTTTTCATCTTGGCCTGGGCATCGGTGAGAATCGGATGGCTCATGGGAAAAGGAGTTTAGAGTTAAAGGTTCAGTGTTGAGAGAAAGAGGCAGGGGAGGCGAGCGCGGTCTCGTGGGCCAAACGCTCAACGAACTCCCCGCCACCGCCCCTCAACCTTACACGGCGTCAGTTGCGCACCAAGGTGCCGATTTTCTCGCCGAAGATGGCCTTGCGGATGGCATGCTCGTCGTTGAGGTCGAAGACGAGGATCGGCACGTTGTTATCCATGCAGAGGGAGAACGCCGTCGAATCCATCACGTTCAGCCGCTGTTTCAGCGCATCGATGAAGGTGATCTGGTCGTACTTCACCGCATCCGGGTACTTCTTCGGGTCCTTGTCGTAGATGCCGTCGACCTTGGTGGCCTTCATGATGATGTCGGCATGCATCTCACTGGCGCGAAGGGCGGCGGTGGTATCGGTCGAGAAGTAGGGATTACCCGTGCCGGCAGCGAAGATGACCACGCGGTCCTTTTCCAGGTGCCGGATGGCGCGGCGGAGGATGAACGGCTCGGCGATCTGGTTCATCGGGATCGCGGACTGCACGCGGGTGTTCACGCCCTGCTTCTCGAGGCAGTCCATGAGCGCGAGGCTGTTGATGACGGTGGCGAGCATGCCCATGTAGTCGCCGGTGGTGCGGTCCACCCCGCGCTTCTCGCCGCTGAGGCCGCGGAAGATGTTTCCGCCGCCGATGACGACGCACACCTGTACGCCGAGCTCGTGGATCTCTTTTACCTGGGCGCAGATCTTGTCGAGGGTGGGACCGTCGATCGGGTCGCCGGTTTTACCGCCGCGCAACACTTCACCTGAGAGCTTCAGGATGACACGTTTATATTTGGTGCGAGGGTCCGCAGGCTTGGCTTCACGCATAAGGTGCAGGAAACGAATGGGAAAAATCCGCGTCAATGGCGGAGATGCGGCGGTACGTACCCCATTGCGACGGTCCGGGCGAGGCGCGCCCGGCGGTTCATGACCCGTTTACGAGGAGAAACGTTTAGGCTGGGGCGAGGAACTGCCTCCTCATTCCGCCGTCTGTGGGCACATGAAAACCTCGGAACGCGATCCCATCGAAAACCTCTCCGGCACCGCTGCGGCCCAGAAAATCCGCGAGATCGCGAAATCCGCCCGGATTTGTTTTTTCGGGACCTCGCCCGGAAAGCATCCCCTCGACGTGGTGCCGATGGCGGTGCAGGACGTCGATGAGGCCGGCAATCTGTGGTTCCTTAGCGGCCGCTCCAGCCAGAAGAACCGCCACATCGCGGAGGATCCCCGCGTGCAGCTCCTTTTTGCCAACGTTGGCGATTCGGACTATCTTAGCTTGCACGGCGTCGCCACCATCAGCGACAGCCGGGCCGATAAAGAGGCGCATTGGACGCCGATCGCGAAGACGTGGTTTACCGGTGGCATCGACGATCCCGAGGTGACCGTGATCAAAGTCGAGCCGAGCGATGGCTACTACTGGGATACCGAGCACGGCAAAATGGTGGCCACACTCAAGATGGCCATCGGGGCGCTCACCGGAAAAACCATGGATGACAGCGTGGAGGGGAAAGTGCGCCCTTAAGGCCACACGATTGCAGAGTCTGGAGTCCGTTCGGGGGGCGCTGCAAAGTTCATTCTGCAGGTCGCGTCGCCCGGTAAAGGCGGCATCGGACACCGAAGTTGACCGCTAACCGCACAGCCGTGACCCGGCGGCTCGCTAAATACGGTTCGCCCCTGCCAGTTAGGCAGTGTTGTCGAAATGCGGCGACAGGCGCGAACGAGTTGTAGGAGGGGCTTTATGCCGCGACCTCAGGAGATGAATCGCGTGGTAGGCCGCCCGCTTGCGGGCGCTCGTCCGAAGATCATGCCGCGCGAGCAAGCGGGCGGCTTACCTCGCAGACGCACACCTATTCTCCTTCGAGTCACTCACCCACCTGCCAATTTGAACACACGCCCTATGGCGCGAGGACCCGGCGGCGGAGTTCCGCGGCGTCGAGCCCACCCAGGAGCTTGAGGAGGTTCGGGAACCAGCGCTCGTGGTAGCCGAAGCCGCCGTAGCGAAATTCGTCGAGGGCGGCGGCGGGCGTCCAGTTTTCGAAGACGATGCGATAGGCGGCGACGACGGAGCCGGTGCGGTCGCTGCCGTGCCAGCAGTGGACGAGGACCGGCTTGGGAGCATCGCGGAGGAGGCGGAGGGAGTTGACGAGATCGTCGAAGGTGAGGTCGTCGGCCTCGAGACGGTGGATGAGGAGCTTGAACCCGGCGCGCTCGAGCGAGACGGGATCGGTATTGTAGCGGCGGAGATTCAGGATCGAGCGGATGCCGAGGGTGCGGAGATCGGCGATATGGGCATCGGTCGGCTGCTCGCAGCGGTAGAGATCGGCGCTCACGCGATAGCCGTTTTCGAGGGAGCTGTTGATGATCGGCGCGGCCCAGTGCGGCGGGCGGGTGCGCGGGCCCGTTTGCGCGAAAGCAGCGGATACGACCGACAGGAAAGTGAGGGCCGTGAGCAGGAGGGCGGCGGGCAGCCGGACGGGCGTTCGCATGGCCGGCGAGGATGGGCGCGAGCGCGGGGGCGGGCTACTTTTTTCGTGCGTCAGGGGCCAAGTCCCGGTGTGAATGACGGCATGTTTACCCCGTTTATCCTGGCTGCGGCGGCGAGCGTCGCGGCGATCGACACCTCGGGCTTTCGCGATTCGGCGCACCACTGGCGGGCCATCAACCAGCCGGAGCGGATCATGCAGGCGCTGCCCGACCAGCCCTCCTACAAGAAGGAGCAGGTGCGGGAGATCGCGGATAACGTGCTGCTCTTCCAGCGTGCGAACGGCGGCTGGATAAAAGACTACGACATGATGGCCGTGCTGACCGAGGAGCAGAAGCTGCTGCGAAAGAACGAGGCAAACCAGGCATCTTCTGCCGGCATGGCAGTAGCGGTGCCCACCGAGGAGCAGCAGGAGGTGCAGCTGGGTCTGTACGAGGCGAGCATCGCGCGCAACAAGATC
>JAZKEV010000545.1:0-4130 GCA_040386765.1 Verrucomicrobiota bacterium
GAACGATATCCGCGCGACTCTGCGACAGGACGCGAATGGCAATCTCCTCCGCGATGCGGCCGGCCGCACGATCCCGGTCACGACGGATCCCGTGGAACTGGCACGCCTGCGCTACAAAACACTCGGGGCGCGAGCCGAGGGAAAGTATCACGGCTACTATCCGAGCGTGAATTTCCGCTTCGACATCACCGATGCGTGGGTCGCGCGCGCCTCGTATGCAAAGTCGATTGGACGGCCGGCGCTCGGCAGCATCCTGCCCGGCACCACCATCACCGATCCGGATGTGGCGAGTCCCACGATTACCGTGAACAACCCTGGGCTGCGGCCGTGGTCGGCCGACTCCTTCGAGGTATCGCTGGAAACCTACTACGCGGGCAACGGTGTCGCCTCGGTTAGCGCCTATCGGAAGGAAATCTCGGGTTTCTTCGCCTCCGTGCGCACGGATGCCACCGAGGCGCTCCTGAACGAATACTTCCTGCCGCTCGATTACCTCAACTACGACATCGTGACCCAGACAAATATCGACAGCAGCGTGCGCGTCGACGGTCTCGAGTTCAGTGTGCGGCAGCCGCTTGGGTTTTTGCCGCACTGGGCGCGCGGCCTGCAGGTGAATGCGAGCGTATCACTGAAAAAGCTCAACGGCCCGAGCGCTGCCACGTTGCAGGACTTCGGCGGCAGCGGGGCCAACTGGGGCATCTCGCTTAATCGCCCGCGCTACTCCGTGCGCTTCAACTGGAATTATCGCGCTG
Source organism: Verrucomicrobiota bacterium (assembly GCA_040386765.1). Taxonomy (GTDB): domain Bacteria; phylum Verrucomicrobiota; class Verrucomicrobiia; order Opitutales; family Opitutaceae; genus ER46. The sequence continues at coordinate 750 of JAZKEV010000545.1, forward strand.
AGTTCCGCACCGGTGCCATCGATGCCAGCGGCATCGCCGACTACCGGGCCGAGGAGACGCTCCTGGATATGAACGTCGAGGCACGGCTCACCAAGCGGGTGGGGATTTATTTCAGCGCGCGCAATCTGCTGAACCAGCCCAACCAACTCGACCGCCATGGCTCTACGACGCCGGAATACGCGCGCATCCGCTCATTCCAAAACACAGGCGTATTCATGACGATGGGCGTGAAGGGCGAGTTTTGATCTCGCGGATATAACTCTGGCAACCCACCGGCTTCTACTCGCGCCGGCCTTTTGGCCGGCGCTTATTCCTGGGCAAGCGAGCCAGCGGCCGCGTATTGTCTCAGAGCGTTTACGCTCTGGAAATCCGATAGGGCCCGTGGCGGAGAATCATCGAGCAAAAGAAACGAATCAGCACAACAGGGTCTGCCACGACCGTGCTCTTACTCGTGATCGAAATCGCCCGGCGGCGAGCCTGGGCCAGCTGTTGCTTCGCTGCGCGCTAGAGCGGTTTAAACTGAAGTATAGCCACAGATAACACGGATGGCACAGATGGAGAAATCCGTGATATCTGTGCAATCCGTGGCTACAGTTTTAAGGAAGGTGCTCTAGTCTTCGGTCACTTTACTCGTAGGCCTGCGCCCGCGCGATGTCGCGGGCGACCCAGCGTCGATACGCGACAAGGAGCGCGAGCCCCGCGATGACGAAGAGAAGCGAGATGCCGGCGAAGATCGCCCCGAGGCCGAAGGTGCGCTTCAGCACACCCGCGAGCAGCACGCCGAGGCCGCCGGCGGCGGTGGCGCAGGTGTTCATGATGCCGATGGCGGTGGAGCGGAATCGCATCGGCACGATTTCACAGATCGTGGGGTTTTCGTTGGCCTGGCCTAGTCCGCGAAACAGCGAGAAAGCCGATACCGCGATGGCCACCGTGATGAAGCCCGGATGGGCGAGGAACAGCAGCAGAAACGGGGCCGCTGCGAGATAACTGAGGCCCTGCGCCAGCATGCGGCGCTGCGTGCCTCGGGCCGCGGCGCGGTCGGAGATCCATCCGCCGAGCGCGATGCCGAGCATGGTCGAAATCTGGAGCATGAAGGTCCCGGCGAATCCCGCGCCACCGAGGCTCATCTGAAATTCCTCGCGAAAATACAGCGGCAGCCAGTTGAGGAAGACCCAGATGCCAACCCCGGCGAGCATGGCCTTGGCCAGGAGCACGTGATACGAGGGAACGTGGACGAGATAGCGCCACGCATCCGCGACTGAGGTCCGGGCGGCCGTCGCATTTTTTACCTGCGGGCCGTCGCTTAAAAATCCGCTGGCGCTCAAGGCGAGCACGATACCGCCGATGCCCAGTGCCCAGAATCCAGCGCGCCACCCAAAATGATCCGCGAGATAGCCGGCAAACGCCCCGCCGAGCACCACGCCGAAGTTGAGCCCCACTGAGTGCACGCTCATCGCGCGTCCGCGCGTGGTCGCCGCATGATGGTCGGCGAGCAGCGCGGTGGCGGCCGGCAGGTAAAGACTTTCCGCCAGCCCGAGCGCGCACCGCAGCATCACGAGCGCGACCAATCCTCCGGCGACACCGGTAAGAGCCGTGACCGTGCTCCATAGCGCGAGGCTCCACACAACGAGTTTGCGCCGCGACCAGCGGTCAGCCAGCGAGCCGGCCAGGGGTGACCCGAGCGCATAGCTCCACAAGAACAACGAGCCGAGCAGGCCGAGCTGCGTATCTGACAGCCCGAGATCCGTACGCAACGCGGGGAATACCGCCGACATCGCCGCGCGATCCGCATAGTTCAGCGCCGCCGCTACGGCGAGAAAGCCGGCGACGCGCCAGCGCGCCTCCTTCGTCCACGCGGGCAGCATCAGCGCGCGTCTCCCTGAGCCGTGTCTGGTCGGCGCCAATGCCACGTTGTCGCGGTGCGGCTGCGCGCGCGATCCTCGCCGCCCAGCAACCACACATCGCAGCCCTCCGTGGTCAAGGCGCCCGCCAGTCGGCCTGTGGGTAGGGCGGGACCGGCCGTAACCGCGCCGGTGGCCGCATCGTAAATCCATACAGTCGTCGCCAGCGCGGATCCGTCCGGGCGAGTTTCCACCCCGCCTGCGAGCAACGCCTTGCCATCATCCAGTGCGATTCCACTCAGACCGCGCGGCAAAGGTGCGGCGAGTGGGCGCTGTCGCCAGCGGTCCTGTGTCGGCGAATAAATCCACGCCTCCGACGGGGCTTCGAGCCGCTGCCGCTTCCCCGACCACACGCCTCCCGGCAGTACATGCAGTTCCCCGCGCAACGCGAGGACCACGGGGTTTATCCAAGCCGGGCCGGCGTTGCGTCCGGCTTGTACCGTGCAGGTGTCGTCCGGACCCGGTGTTATCCGCCACCATTTGCTGCTCGCGCGGGCAACCTCGTTTTCCGAAACCGCCCCGCCGACGACATAGAGCACACCGCCGAGCAGCGCCGCGCCGGCGTACACGCGGGGTTCCGGCAACCGCCCGATCTGCGCGACGCTGCCCGAGGCGAATTGCACCCGGAAAATCTTTCCGCTCACGCCGTTTTCCCCGAGGCCGCCGGCGAGCCAGAGCTCGGTCGGTGTCGCCGCCCACCCGCCGTGGGCGAAACCGCCGGGGATCATGGAGACATAGGTCCATGTCGATGCCGTTGCAGCAAGCCGCCAGATGCCGGACTCAATGCGTTTGCGATCGCTGTCCCACCAACTGCCGCCTGCGATCCACTGCGTGCCACCGCTCGCGCCCGCGGCGTGCCCGGCGATTCCTCGGGGCAGGGGAGCACTCTCTTCCCAACGGCTGCTGGAGGGCCGGGCAGGCTCCGCGCCCGCCAGTGTGGCTATGAGCAGCGCTGCGGCGAGCGGTCTGCCGGACTTCACAGTGCGGTGCGGAGGACCGTCTCGGACTCCAGATGCTCTTGCATGAAATCCACGATCATCCGCTCGAAAGCCGCGTCAAACGTCACGCCCGGCATCGCGCCCGCCGTGCTCGCGAGTATCCCGCGTTGTTGCAGCGGCAGCTTCAGCGTATGCAGAAAATGGCAGAACGATTGCCGTACTTCGCGGCGGGTAAATATCTCCCACAGCGCGGTGAGCTGCCGCTGCGCCCCGGATGCCGCCGCGCCATCGCCTGCGCGCCAGGCGTTGCACAACGCGCGAAACCGCCGCGGCGCCAGGCAGGCCTGCGCCACGACACAGCCGTGCCCGCCAGCCTCGAGCGTCGGCAGCACGAGCTTTTCGACGCCTTGGAAAAATTTGAAATCGCGCCCCGCCGTGGCCGCGACGATCTCGGCGCAGCGGTTGTGATCTCCGCCGTTGGTATCCTTGATGCCGGCGATGTTGGGGTGGGCCGCGAGCCGCGCCACCGTGGGGACCGCAAA
>JAZKEV010000546.1:0-6519 GCA_040386765.1 Verrucomicrobiota bacterium
GGCCAATGCCGAGACGGCCGGTTTCCGCCGCTTGGACATCGCGCCGGACTTCGCCTCGCAGCTCAAGAACCGCATGGCCGCCGGGGACTTTGCCCGCACCTCGGATATGATCCGGCCCACGCTGATGGAAGATCAGACGGCGCGCAGCGTGCGCCCCGATGGCAACACGGTCGAGATCGAGCGCGAGATGCTCGCCCTCAATCGTAACTCCGTGGAGTTCGACTACCTCGCGGAGATCGTCTCCGGCAACATCAAGCAACTGAAGCTCGCGATCACCGGCCGCACGGCGTGAACGCATCTTTCTACTCGCGCGCATGAATCTCATCTCGGGCATCGATGTCACCGCCGGAGCGCTCAACGCGCAGAAGACGCGCCTCGACGTCGTGGCGCAAAACATCGCCAACGCGCAGACGACCCGCGGCCCCAACGGCACCGCGTATCAGCGGCAGGTGGTCTCCTTCGAGTCCGAGCTCATCCGGCGCAGCCCGAGTGGCGCCTCCCTGCAATCCGTGCGCATCGCCTCGATCGCCCCCGATCGCACGCCCGGGCAGGCGGTTTACAACCCGCAGCATCCCGATGCGCGCCCCGATGGCACGGTGATGATGCCCAACGTTAATCTCTCCTACGAAATGGTGGACCTCATCACCGCGTCCCGCGCGTACGAGGCCAACCTTTCGGTTGTCAAAAACGCGCGCCAGATGGCCATGAAGGCGCTCGAGATCGGAAAGTAAGCCGCGATGAACATCAGCTCGATCAATCCCCTCGGTGCTTCCGCCCTCGCGCGCGTCGATGCGCCGCTGCCCAAGATCAATCTGGGCGGGATGCAGCCCGGCGGCGTCGCGCCCACGGAAGGTTTTGGCCAGATGCTCGATGGCGTCGTCGCCACCGTCGATGCCAAGCAGGATGCCGCGCAGGCCGCCACGCGCCAGATCCTCCTCGGCGATTCCGAACACCTGCACCAGAGCGTGATCGCGATGCAGGAAGCCTCGGTTGCTTTCACCATGATGGTCGAGATGCGCAACAAGCTCGTCGAAGGCTATCAAGAGTTGATGCGCATGCAGGTGTGAGACACCGCGCCCTTAATATTTTACCGCTGCCGCAAGTCGCCCGATGAAGAATTTTACCCAATCGCTCCTCGATCTCTGGAAACAGCTCGGTCTCAACCAGCGCGTGTCGCTGGTCGTGGCCGCGCTCGCGGTCATCGGCGGACTCGTCGGCGTCGTGCTGTGGTCGCAGCGCCCGGATTACCAGCTGCTGTACGCCCGTCTCGGTGAGAAGGACGTCGCTGCGGTCATCACGCATCTCCAGTCGCAGAACATCCCGCACCAGATCACCGCCGGTGGCTCTGCCATCCAGGTGCCAACCAAGATGGTGCACAAGATCCGCATGGATCTCGCCGGCAAGGGCATCCCGAGCGGCGACGGCGTAGGTTACGAAATTTTCGACAAGGGCCAGTTCGGCCTCTCCGACTTCGTGCAGCGGACCAACTACCTCCGCGCCGTGCAGGGCGAGCTCGCTCGCACCATCACCCAGGTTCATGGCGTCCGCGCCGCCCGCGTGATGATCGTGCAGCCGGAAAATCGCCTGCTGCTCACCGAGCAGGGCGTGAAGGCAACCGCCTCCGTCTTCGTCGATGTGGGCGGCGGCCGCCTCGAGATCGACCAGGTCAACGCCATCCGCCACCTCGTCGCCAATGCCGTGCAGGGCCTTGCGCCCGATCAAGTCGCCGTCGTCGACAATCGCGGCCGCACGCTCTCTGAAGAACTTCGCCAGGACCCCACACTAGGAACCGCCTCGTCGCAGATTCGCTACCGGCAGCAGGTCGAGGATTACCTCTCGCGCAAAGTCGAGACGATGCTCGCGACCGTGATCGGCCCGGGCAACGCCGTGGTCCGCGTCTCCGCCGAGATTGAAACCGAGGCCATGACGCAGACCTCCGAGAAATACGATCCCGAGGGACAGGTCGTCCGCAGTACCACGCAGACCGACGACAGCACGACCAGCAGTGAAGCCCGTGCCGGTGGCGGCGCCACCGGCGTAAGTGCCAACGTGCCGGAGAAGGCCGTCGCGACCAATGAAGGCTCACGCCCGATCTCGAGCTCCGATCAGCAGCGGAAAAACCGTACCACGATGTACGAGATCAATCGCACCACCACGAACACGACGCGCAATCCTGGCACGGTGAAAAATGTCACCGCCGCCGTCTTTATCGCGCCGCGCATGATCGTGGCCCCGGCGGCTCCCGTTGGCGCCGATGGCAAGCCTGCTCCGGTCGCCGCGCCGCAGGTGCAGAAGCGTACCGCGCAGGAGCTCGAGGGCCTCCGCCAGGTCGTCGTCAACGCGCTCGGTTTGAAAGTGGCCTCCGGCCAGTCGCTCGACTCGATCGTCTCGCTGCAGGAAACGGAATTTCAGGGCGCGATACAGGGCGTTGCCCAGATCGAAGCCATCAAGGCGGCCGACACCGGTGGCTGGCAGGCCTATGTCGAGCTCGCCCGCGGCTGGTTGCCCTTTGCCGGAGCCGCTTTGGCGCTCCTCATCTTCTGGCGCATGCTGAGCCGGCAGAAGCCCGAGCCCGTTCCGATCGAAGTTCTTTCCCTCACGCCGGAGACCGCGGCACAGCGCGTACACAACTCCGGCAACGTCACGCCCGAGCTGCTCAACGAGCTCATCCGGCAGAAGCCCGCCAACATCGGCGTCGCCCTGCGCGAGTGGGTCTCCGCCGGCTCCGCCCCCGTGGGCAAAAACTGATCTCGCGATCCCGCACCTATGACCGAGCTCGAATACGGCAAGCTCACGCGCCTGCAAAAGCTGGCGATCTTCCTCATTGTGATCGGCCCGGAAGCCGCCGCTGAGGTTCTTCGGCAGTTCGAAGATCCGGATATCGAGCTGCTTTGCCGCGAGATGTCGACGATCACCGTGGTTCCCACCGAAGTGCAGCGGCTGTCGATGGATGAATTTTCCCCGCTCGTCGCCAAGAGCGTAGGCTCCGCGCTGGGTGGCCTGGCCTATGCCCAACGCACCCTCGAAATCGCCAAGGGCGACTACAAGGCCTCCACGATCGTCGGCCGCATCGGGCCCGTCGTCGGCACCTCGGTCGAGGTCATCAAGGACATCTCCGAGATGGAAGGGCGGCAGATTTTCAATCTCGTGAAACACGAGCAGCCGCAGACGATTTCGTTTCTGCTGTCGTATCTCGACAGCGAGAAATCCGCCGAGGTCTTCGCGCTGCTCGGGCCCGATCTGCGCGAAGAGGTGATCGAGCGGCTGGGCACCATCGAGAGCACGTCCCTCGAGCTCGTGAGCAAGATCGCCCGCAGCCTGGGCAAGCACTACGATACCAAGATGCGCCCGGCCTTCCACCGCAGCGGCGGCGTGCGCGCCGTGGCCGATTTGCTGAACAATCTCGACAAGGAGATGAGCAAAAACCTCCTCGCCCGCCTCGAAGAGCGGAATGCCAATCTCAGCGCTGCGATCCGCAAGAAGCTCTTCAGCTTCGAGGATCTCCTCCGCCTGCAAGCGGCCGATCTGCAGCGCGTGCTGCGCGAGGTCGATTCGTCGAATCTTGCGGTGGCGATGAAGTCCGCGAGCGAGACGCTCCGCGAGCGCATCTACGGCGCCATCTCCAAGCGCGCCGCCGAAAGCCTCAAGGAATAGCTCGAGATGCTCGGGCCGGTCCGCCTCAAGGACGTCGAAGTCGCGCAGGAAGCGATCATCCAGGTCGTCCGCCGCCTCGAAGAAGAGGGCCAGATCACGCTCGAAGCCGATGGCGCGGAAAGCGTTGTCGCCTAAATCGCCATGGCCTTCGCCAAACTCATCGCTTTCGACCGTGCGCTTCAGGGCGTGTCCGTCCCCGGCCAGGGTGGAAAATTCTGCTCCGAGCGGGATCTCGCGCAACGCGAGGAAGCCGCGTACCAGCGCGGCGTGGATGCGGCCCGTGCGCTCGCCGACCAGCAGATGGTAGATTTTCGCGCGGATGTCGCCCAACTCGGCGATGGCATTCTGACGAAGCTGACGGCGGTGGAGCCCGCGCTCATCGCGCAGTTGCGCGATACGCTGCCGGCGCTGGCCATGGATATCGCCCGTCGGCTGCTCGCGGGCTACGAACCCTCGCCGGAAGTGATCTCGCGCATCTGCGAAGAAGCGCTGGCCCAGATCCTGCCCGAGCGTGAAAATCTCGAGCTCTCGATCGCGCCGCGCGATGCCGAGCTGCTGGAGAAGCTCAATCCGCCGTGGCTGCGCCGCTATCCGGGCATCCGCATTCGCGCCGAGGCCACGCTGTCACCCGGCGATTGCCAGGTGCGCAGCCGTTTCGGCCTCACCGATGCGCGGATGGAAACCAAGCTCTCCGCGCTCCAGCGCGGCCTCGTGCCGGCCTGAGCGGCTCACTCTTCACTCTAATGACCTCCGTCGCTCCTCTCGTCGATGTCCTCCGCTCGCAGGTCCGCCACCTGCCGGCCGTGCAGCGCGTCGGCACGGTGACGGGTGTCGCCGGCCTGATCATCGAGTCGGACGGCCCTAATGTGGGCCTCGGCGAACTCTGCCTCATCCGATCGGTGCGCGACGATTTTAGCGTACGCGCGGAGGTCGTAGGATTTCGCGAGCATCGCGTGCTGCTGATGGCCCTCGGTGAAACGGCTGGGCTCCACGTCGGTTGCGAAGTCGCCGCGTGCGACCGCCCGCCGCTCCCGAATGTCGGCCCAGAAATGCTCGGCCGCGTGCTCGATGCGCTCGGGAAGCCCTACGACGGCCTGGGCCTGCTGCCGCTGCACACCGGTCCCGCGCCGAGCGGCGTGCCGCCGCACCCACTGCGCCGCCAGCGCATCAAGTCGCCCTTCGTGACGGGCGTGCGCGCGATCGATTCGTTTATTCCTTTTGGCCGTGGCCAGCGTCTGGGTCTTTTCGCCGGTTCCGGCGTCGGTAAATCGACCCTAATGGGCATGATCGCCCGCGCCTCCGAAGCGGATGTCGTGGTGATCGCGCTGGTGGGTGAGCGTGGCCGCGAGGTGCGCGAATTCATCGAGAAGGATCTCGGTCCCGAGGGCATGAAGCGCGCCGTCGTCGTGGTCGCGACTTCGGATACATCGGCGCCGCTGCGCCTGCGCGCCGCGTACACCGCGACGTCGATCGCCGAGGCGTGGCGCGATGCTGGCAAGAATGTTTTGTTCATGATGGATTCGGTCACGCGCTTTGCGATGGCTCAGCGCGAGATCGGTCTCGCGATCGGTGAACCGCCGGCGACACGCGGCTACACGCCCTCCGTCTTTGCCTTGCTGCCGCGGCTGCTGGAGCGCGCCGGAGCAGGGGAGCGGGGCGCCATCACTGCGCTCTACACCGTGCTCGTCGAGGGCGACGATATGAACGAGCCCGTCGCCGATGCCGTCCGAGGCATCCTCGACGGTCACATCGTGCTCTCGCGCCATCTGGCGCATTTTAATCACTACCCCGCCATCGACGTGCTCGAGAGCGTGAGCCGTCTTACGCGCGACGTCTGCACGCCGGAGGAGGTTGCGACCACGGGCAAGGCCCGCGAGCACCTAGCGCTCTTCAAGAAGAACGAGGACCTCGTCTCGATCGGCGCCTACACAAAGGGCACCAATCCCGCGCTCGACCAGGCGATCGCGCTGCATGAGCCGCTCCGCGCCTTTCTCCGCCAGTCGACGCACGAGCACACTCCCCGGGCCCAGACGTTCGCCAACCTCAAGAAGATCATCGCATGAAGCGTTTCCGTTTTCCCCTGCGTCCGGTTGCCGTGCTGCGCGCTCACCGCGAGCTGCGTGCCCAGGAGGCGTTTGGCGCCGCGGTCCACGCCTTTGTCATCGCGGAGAAAGAACTCGCCGCCACCCGCGAGCGCGTGGCGCGTTACGAGGCGGCCCTGTCCGCGGGCCGCGGTGGCTGCTTCTCTGCAGCCGACCAGGCTCGTGCTCTCGCCGCGTATGGCCACGAGTGTAATGCCGAACTCGCTTCGGAGCGCTCGATGATCGCCGCGCGTACGACGATGGGGCAGAAGCGGGCCGAGTATTTGGAAGCGCATCGCAAGCTCGAGGTCGTGAAGAAGCTCGAGGAGAAGGCGCGCACGGAACACCGCCTCGAGGCCAATCGCGAGGAGCAGGCGGAGTTCGATGATTTTGCGGGCCGGCGCGTGTCGCGTCGCTCGCTCTTCCCGGTATGATCGCAAAACTGCTTAATCCCATCACGGTCACGGGGCTCGGCCTCGTGGTGAGCATCGCGCTCGGCGCGGGCCTGGCCTGGCGCGCGTTGAGCGATGTCGCGACCAAGGTGGCCGCTGCCGCTGCCGAGAAGGGCGTCAAAGCCGCACCCGAACTGAAGAAGAAGGGCTGGGATTTTTGGACGATCGAGATCGAGAACCTCTCGAACGAGTTGAAAGAGGAGCGCTTCCGCCTGAAGAAGCGCAGCGAGCAGCTGGAGGAGCGCGCCGCCCGGCTCGCCGCCGAGGAGAAGGAGTTCGCGAAGCTGCGTGCCGATGTCGAGAGCCTGCGCCGCCAGATCGCCGAGAAGGTG
>JAZKEV010000547.1:0-9465 GCA_040386765.1 Verrucomicrobiota bacterium
TGGGTGGAGCCCAACACCCGCGTGCTCGATCTCGGCTGTGGCCGGGGCGTGCTGCTCGATTACCTCGTGCAGACCAAGAAGGTCTCCGCCATCGGCGTGGATCTCGATTTCGGCAAGATCACGACCTGCGTGCGCCGCGGCCTCAGCGCGTATCAGGGCGACATGACGGCGTTCATGAGCTCCTTCCCCGAGAAGCATTTCGACCGCGTGATCTGCTCGCGCACCGTGCAGGAGCTCGCCGATCCCACCGCCGTGATTCTCGAGGCCCTGCGCGTCGGCCGCTCGCTCACGGTTGGTTTCGTGAACCATGGCTTCTGGAAAAATCGTCTCAGCACGCTGCTGCAGGGCCGCAAGATCCGGAACGAAGTCTACACCACCGAGTGGTTCGAAAGCCGCCCGGCTAATCCTCTCACGATCGCCGACTTCGAGCACTTCTGCGAAGTGAAGGGCATCACGATCAAGCGCCGCGTTTACCTCTCCGGCAACTGGCACGACCCGTGCCGGACGTTGCCCAATGTCTTCGCCGGCTTCGCGCTCTACGACCTGTCGCGATAGAAGCCGTAGCTCGGGCTAAAGAACCGCGCTACAACGACTGCCTTAACTGTAGGAGCGGGTTTACGATCAGAGGATCGGGTCTCAGGAGTCTCGCCAGCAACGTAGGCAGCCAGCTCGCTGGCGCTTCTTCCGTAGTCGGACAAGCGCCCGCCAGCCGGCTGCCCACCGCGCGGTCGTACCTCGTCTCCATTCAACTCGCGGTGTAAAGCGGCCCTCAAAACCAATCCGCCTCGTCGGCTTCTTTGCGCCTTCTGCGCTTCCTTGCGGCTAATCCCTTTGCGGCGACTCCACGCTCCGCTCTCCTCTGACCATCCCACCCGCCGTGGTTTTACGCTCAACCTCCGCGCAGATCGGAGCTTTCGTTTCCGTCTGCTCTCATCACAAGCTCTTCCACTCCACTGCAACCCCATGAAGAAGCTCCGCGGCATCGGCATCGGCGCCGGCTATTTCAGCCAGTTCCACTACGACGCGTGGTCGCGCATCCCCGAGGTGGAGATCGTCGCGCTCGTCAATCGCGAGCTGGAGCAGGGCCGCGCCGTCGCCGCGCAGTTTGGCATCCCGCGCGTCTCCGGTTGGGGCGATCTCCCCGCTCTGCTCGACGAACTGCGGCCCGATTTCATCGATATCATCACGCCGCCCGAGACGCACCTTGAGCTCGTCCGGCTCGCCGCCGCGCGCGGCCTTGCGATCATCTGCCAGAAACCGCTCGCACCTTCGTGGGAGGAAGCCATCGCGCTCATCGACGAGGTGCGCCACAGCGGCGTGCGCTTCATGGTCCATGAAAACTGGCGGTGGCAGCCGTGGTATCGCGAGATGAAGCGCCTGCTCGACGCCGGCGCGCTCGGCGAGCTCTTCTCGATCTCGGTGCGGATGCGCCTGGGCGACGGCTGGCTGACCGATGCCTACCTCGCGCGGCAGCCCTTCTTCCGTGCCTACCCGCGCCTGCTCGTCTACGAGACCGGCATCCACTTTCTCGATACGTTCCGCTTTCTCGGCGGCGAGATCGCCAGCGTCTACGCCCGGCTGCAGAAACGAAATCCCGCCATCGCCGGCGAAGACGCCGGGCAGATCGTGTGCGGCTTTGCCAGCGGCGCGACCGCCGTGCTCGACGCCTCACGCTACAACGAGCCCTCCGAGGCTGCCGATCCACGCTACACCTTCGGCACCGTACGGCTCGACGGTGGCAACGGCCACCTCGAGCTCGATCTCGACGGCACACTCACCATGAAACCGCTCGGCGCGCCTGCCCAATTCCTCAACTACCCGCAAGGGCGACGAGGCTTCGCGGGCGACTGCGTCTATGCACTGCAACGCCACATCACCGACCGCCTGCTCGACGGCCAGCCTTTCGAGAGCACGGGTGAAGACTACCTGAAATCAGTCGCCCTCGTCGAAGCCTGCTACCAATCGCACATAGAGAAACGCGTGGTCGACATTGACGTAGCGCGGAGCTTCAGCCCGCGCTCACCATCCCCCAGCGCGGGCTGAAAGCTCCGCACTACGACAAGGCCCGCAACCCCGCCCCTTCCCCTCCTCTTCCGCTCCCTGCGCGCCCCGCCCTCCCCTCTTTCATCGCCATGCCCCTCCGCCGCCCCGCCTCGCTGATCCTCCCGCTGCTCGCTTTCTGTTGCGCTGCGCTCACCGCCCTCGGCCAGTCCACCTCGCGCCAGCTCGACGGCGACGGCTCGATCAAAATCGAGGGCGAACTGAAGCAATGGCACAAAGTCACGCTCACGCTCTCCGGCCCCTACGCGCACGAGCGCGATACGGAACCCAATCCCTTCACCGACCGCCGGCTCACTATCGTCTTCACCCACGAGTCCGGCTCGCCGGCCTATCGCGTGCCAGGCTATTTCTCGGCCGATGGCCGCGCCGCGGAATCAGGCGCGGAGGCCGGCACGGTCTGGCGCGCGCACCTCTCGCCTGACAAAGCGGGCCGCTGGACGTATCGCGTCGAGTTCACTCAAGGCAAACACGCCGCGCTCGACGGCGGCGGTGCACCGCTCGCTCCCTTCAACGGCAAGAGTGGCTCCTTCACGATCGCGCGCACGGACAAAACCGGCCGCGACTTCCGCGCCCTCGGCCGTCTCGGCACCACCGGCGGCCGCTACCTCCGCTTCGCCGGCACGGGCGACTATTTCCTCAAGGCTGGCCCCGACGCGCCCGAGACGCTGCTCGCCTACCACGATTTCGACGGCACGGAGCGCGGCCGCAAGCAGCCCGCGAAGCCCGGCGCGATCGAGCCCAACCAGGCGCTCAAGACCTGGGCGCCACATCTCGCCGACTGGCGCGCGGGCGATCCGACGTGGCGCGGCGACAAAGGCAAGGGCCTCATCGGCGCGCTGAACTACCTCGCGGGCAAAGGCCTCAACGCGTTCTCCTTTCTCACCTACAATGCCGGCGGCGACGGTGACAACATCTGGCCGTTCGTCGCCCGCACCGCGAAGACGCATTACGACTGCTCCAAACTCGATCAGTGGGGCATAGTCTTCGATCACGCGACCCACCTCGGTCTTTTCCTGCATTTCAAACTGCAGGAGAACGAGAGCGACGACAACCGCAAAGGCCAGCAACGCACGCCCGCCGAGATTCCAGAGTCGCTCGATGGCGGCGCGCTCGGGCCGGAGCGTAAACTCTACGTGCGCGAGCTCGTCGCGCGCTTCGGCCACGCTCTCGCGCTCAACTGGAATCTCGGCGAGGAGAACACGCAGTCGCCCGAAGAGCAGCGCGCCATGGCGCAGTTCATCGCCGACACCGATCCTTACCACCACCTGATCGTGGTACACACGTTTCCCAACGATCAGGACAAAGTCTACCCCGCCCTGATTGGCGATCAGTCCGTGCTCTCCGGCGCCTCGCTCCAGAACAATTGGAACGTCGCCCACGCCCGCACGCTCCACTGGATCGACGCCTGCGCGAAAGCCGGCAAGACGTGGGTCATCTGCCAGGATGAGCAAGGCCCCGCCGATATGGGCGTGCCGCCCGACCCCGGCTACAAGGGCTCCGACGGCAAGGCGCTGAGCAACAACCGCAGCTACGATCTCCACGACATCCGCAAAGCCACTCTCTGGGGCACGCTGCTGGCCGGCGGCGCCGGCGTGGAATACTATTTCGGCTACAAGCTGCCCGAAAACGACCTCGTCTGCGAAGAGTTCCGCGCCCGCGAAAAATCCTGGGACTACTGCCGCATCGCGCTCCAGTTCTTCCGCGAAAACAAAATCCCCTTCTGGAAAATGCAGAATGCCGACGCGCTCGTCGGTAACCCCAAGCGCGACAACAGCCGCTACTGCTTCGCCAAACCCGGCGAACTCTACCTCGTCTATCTCTCCGAAGGCGGCGCCGCCGATCTCGATCTCGGGGGAGCGAGCGGCACCTTCTCCGTCGCGTGGTTCAACCCTCGCACCGGCGGTGCGCTGCAGAAAGCGGACGATCTCCACGGCGGCGCGACGGCCAAGCTCACCGCTCCCTCCAGCAACTTCACCGACGACTGGCTGGCGGTAGTCCGCAAAAAGTAGGGCGGGGTTCAACCCGCACTCTCGCACGAGCGACCACCGCGGAAGCCTACATCGCCTCCTCGCTTCTCCATCCATTCTCCTTCTTCCGTCCGCCTCCTTCTTGCGTCTGCCTCCTCTCTTTCCCATCCAAGGCGGGTTAAAACCCGCCCTACTCTAGTGCGCGCTCTCTTTTTCTTCGCCGCCTGCTTTACGCTCTCCGCCTTCGGCGCGACTCCGCGCAATGTCCTCTTCATCGCGGTCGACGACCTCGGGCCCGCGCTTGGCTGCTATGGCAATACCACCGTCCAGACCCCGCACATCGACCGGCTCGCGCGCACCGGCGTTCGCTTCGCCCACGCGTACAATCAGATTCCCCTCTGCAATCCCAGCCGTGCCTCTGTGCTCACCGGCCTCCGGCCCGATCTCACGCAGGTGTACGATCTCTCCCGGCATTTCCGCAGCGCGTTGCCGGAGGCCGTCACGCTGCCGCAGCTCTTCCGCCAGCAAGGCTGGCACGTGGCGCGCGTCGGCAAGCTCTACCACTACGATGTGCCTGCCGGCATCGGTACCAATGGGCTCGACGACGCCGCTTCGTGGGACCAAGCCATCAACCCAAAGGGCCGCGACGTCGCCGATGAGAAACTCATCGTCAATCCCACACCCACCCGCCCGGTCAGCGCCGCGTTGAGCTGGCTCGCAGCCGAAGGGACGGACGAGGAGCAGACTGATGGCATGATTGCCACCGCTGCCATCGCACTTCTCGCGGAGAAGCGCCCCAAGCCCCTCTTCCTCGGCGTGGGCTTCTTCCGTCCGCACACGCCTTTTGTCGCACCGAAGAAGTATTTCGATCTCTATCCGCTCGAGCGTATCCAGCTTCCGGACACGCCGCGTGGAGATCGCGACGACATCCCGTCCATCGCCTTCGCGCACAACAACGCCACGCCCCACTACGGTCTCGATGCGCTCACCCTCCGCAAGGCCCTCCAGGCTTACTACGCCAGCGTATCGTTCATGGATGCGCAGGTCGGCCGCCTCCTCGACGCCCTCGACCGCCTCGGCCTCGCGCAAAGCACTCTCGTTGTCCTGTGGAGTGATCACGGCTACCACCTCGGCGAGCACGGCGGCATCTGGCAGAAACGCACCCTCTTTGAAGAGTCCGCCGGCGCCCCGCTCATCATTCGCGCCCCCAACGCCAAAGGCAACGGCACCGCCAGCGAGGCCATCGTCGAATTCGTCGATATCTATCCCACCGTCGCAGAGGTATGCGGCCTGAAACCTCCCACCACGCTCCCCGGCCGCAGCGTCACTCCGCTCCTCGCCGATCCGCGGCAAAAATGGGAGGGCACCGCTTTCACGCAAATTCTCCGCCTCCGCGACAACCAGCCCGTGATGGGCCGCTCTGTCCGCACCGACCGCTGGCGCTACACCGAGTGGGCCGGCGGGACCGCCGGCACCGAGCTCTACGACCACGTCAACGACCCGCACGAGTTCACCAATCTAGCCACCCGCCCCGAGCACGCCGCCACCCGCGAGACCCTGCGCCGTCTCTTCGAAGGCAAAGCCCGCGGCGACGTGCCCGCCTCGCCCTGCGACCCGAAGCGGCTTTGATCTTCTGAGGGTAGGGCGAACCGCCCCCGGTGAGCCGTCGCGCTCGAGCGAATCGATTCGCTCGGCGTTACCGCCACACGAAAAGCTAAAGCCGCGCTCGTTCACTCCACCTGCTTCGCCCGCCCCACCGCGCCTGCGCCACCGAGCGCGGGCGCGCTCTTCTCGGCGTCGCCTTCGCTCCGGCCAACCGCCGAGCCAAAAATCCGGGTCATGTGGCCCGCGAGGTCGTCGAGCAGCGTGTAGAAGAGCGGTACGATCACGAGCGTCAGAATCGTCGAAACCACGAGGCCGCCGATCATGGTGCGGCCAAGCGGGGCGTAGGACATGCCGATGACTTTCGAGTTGCCTACGGCCATGGGGATCAGGCCGCTGACGGTGCAGAGCGTCGTCATCAAGATGGGGCGGAAGCGATGGCGGCCGGCATCCATCAGCGCCTCGATGCGGGATTTGCCGGCAGCGCGCCGGCGGTTGGCCATGTCGACGAGCACGATGGCGTTGTTCACCACCACGCCGACGAGGATGACGATGCCGATCGTCGCCATCATGTCGCGCGGCGTATTGGTGAGGTAGAGCGTCCAGTAGACGCCGAGCATCGAGAAGGGCACCGCCACGATAACCGCCAGCGGCAGGACGAACGATTCGAAGAGCACGCCCATCAAGAGAAACACAAACACGATGGCCAGGCCCATGGCGAACTGCATGTCCTTGTCCGAATCGTTGGGGGAGCCGAAGTAGCTGCCCTTGTCCCAGCGGTAGCCGCGCGGCATATCGAAGCCCTCCATCGCCTTGTCGATGGCGGCGATGAGCTTGACCGTGTCCTGGCGCGGCGCACGCGCGGTGACGCGCACGATTGTCTGTCGCGACTCACGTTGAATCTGGCCCAGCGAGCGGGCGACATTGAGCGAACCGAGCGACTCGATGGGCACATCGACGCCATTATCGGTGCGGAAGGTCATGCTGCGCACGTCGTCGAGGCCGGCACGGTCGACATCACCGAGCTGCGCAAAGACGCGGAGTTCGCGGCCATCGGGGCCGTTGTAGCGGCCGATTTCGGTTCCGCGCATCGTATTGCTGATCGTGCCTGAGACGGCGGAGGGATTCACGCCCATCTGACGCGCGCGGTCGCGATCGAGGACGATCTGCAGCTCCTGTCCGGCGCGCTCAGAATCGGTGTCGACCGAGAGCAGGCCCGGAATGAGGCGCAGCCGGCGGATCGCTTCCTCGGCCAGGGCGAGCAGCGTCGTGGTATCATCGCCGTAGAGGCTGATGGAGATGGCGGAGTCTTGCGGTTGGCCGCCGCTGCCGCGCTGGAGGGAGCGGGCGTTGATGCCGGGCGGAATTGGGAACTTCTCCTTGATGTCCTGCTCGATAGCGTTGCGGTCCATCGGCGGCGCACGAAATTTCATCGACTGCATCATGGATTCCCAAGCGGAGGCGATCCACTCGGCGCGCAGCGCCCGGGTCAGCAAGCTTCGCTCCGGATCCTTGAACTTCAGCTGGATGCGCCCGTAGTTGTAGCGGAAGCGCAATTCGATGCGCTCGATGCCATACCGGACCTTCTGCGCCTGGAGGAAAGTCTCGAACTTGGTGAAAAACTCTTCCGCCTGCTCGATCGTGCCGCCGCTGGGCAGCTCGAAGTGCAGGCTCATCGAGCTGTTGCTGTCGCTGCTGCGTCCGAGGCCTCCACCGCCACCGTAGCCACGGCTGAGATTGTTCATCGGGTACCACATCGTCGCCATCGCGAGCAGCACGATCATGACCGTCTCGATGCGATGCTGCAGCGCCCACGCGAGCGTGCGGAGGTAGCGCTCGCGCAGCCACAGGAAGGGTTTCAGCTCGGTGTGATGGTGCCCGCGGGTGAGCCGTTGCGCCGCGAGGGGGATGAAGACGAGCGCGATGAAGAGCGAGGCGACCAGCGAGACGATCACCGGCACGCCAATGCGATACATCCAGAAAGACATCTCCCGCGCCCCGCCCATCAGGATCAGCGGCAGAAACACGATGATGTTGGTGCAGGTGGACATCACCACCGCGAGACCGACCTCGCCTGCGCCACCGATGGAAGCGGATGTGGCATCCTCGCCATCCTGCCGGCGACGATAGATATTTTCCACGATCACGATCGCGTTATCCACCACCATGCCGACCGCGAGCAGCAGGCCCATCATCGTCGCCATGTTCAGCGACCAGCCCATGAAATAGAGCACAACCAGCGTGCAGAGCAGCGACAGCGGGATCGACATTGTGAGGATGCCCGTCATCCGCGGCGCGCGCAGGAAGATGTAGATGATCAGCGCCGCAAACATCCCGCCCCACAGGCCCGCCTCCTCGAGGTTGGCGATGGAACTTCGCACGTCTTTGCCCTGATCGGAAAACACATCGAACTTGATGCCCGGGAGCTGCGGCGACTCCTCCAGCTTCACCAAGGTTTCGCGCACTTCGCGGCTGATCCGCTCGATATTGCCCGAAGATTCGCGGGTGACCTGGATGCCGATGGCCGGCTGGCCGTCGACCCGGTAGGCCCAATCGCGGCGCGGCAGACGATAGGAGACGGTGGCGACATCGCTGAGCCGGAGCCGCTGGTCGCGGTCGACGATGAGCGACGCGATCTCCTCCACTGCGGTAAAGCGGCCGAGCGAGCGGACGTAGATCTTCTTGCCCGACTCGAAGACATACCCGCCCGAGAGGGCAAAATTTTGCGCGCGCAGCGAAGCGACCATGGCCGACACGTCGATGCGATGGCTGCGCAGCCGCTCGTCGATGAGTTCCACCTGCACTTCACGGCCCTGAATTCCCCAGATGTCGACATTACCCACGCCTTCGACGCGCTGGATTGCAGGTTTGACGTAGTGCTCGAGGCGATACGCGGCGTCGTCCATGCCCGGCGGCAGCTGGGCGACAAGGTACATCATCGGCTCGGCGTTCTGGTCGAAGCGGCGGACGTAGATGCGGTCGACGTCGTCGGGCAGCGTGGGCTTCACGCGGTCCATCCGATCGCTCAACGCGGCGTAGGCGGCGCGCAGATTGGTACCGGTCTGAAACTCGACGCGCACGTAGGCGAAGCCGGTTTGCGAGTAGCTCGAGACGCGCTTCACGTCGGGCACGGTGCCGACGATGTCCTCGATCTTGCGTGTGATCTTCTCCTCGATATCGCGGGGAGAGGCGTTGGGATACGAAACTTGGACGTGGAGCTGCGTGCCTTCGTAACCCTCGGGGTGCAGCGCGATCGGGATCCGGCTGTAAGCAATGTAGCCGACGACGAGGATCGTGAGCAGAATCATCACCACCGTCACCGGGCGGGTGACGGAGAAGCGCGGAATCGCAATCGTTAGAGGTTCGCGAGGCATCGGGTCTATCAAACTCCAAATCCCAAGTCTGCTGGATGGGGATTTGCCTGCTTTGAGATTTTTTTGGCGTTTGGCATTTTCAGCGCCTACTTCGCCATTGGCTGCGGTTCGGGCTCGGGCGCACCGTCGGTCGGCACGGCCACCGGGCGGTTCGAGGTGAACTGATAGTATAGCGTTGGGATCACCACGAGCGTGAGGACCGTGGCGGCGGAGAGGCCTACGATGACGGTGATGGCCATCGGCGTGCGGATCTCGGCGCCCTCGCCGATGCCGAGCGCCATGGGCACGAGGCCGACGACCGTCGTCATCGCCGTCATGAGGATGGGGCGGAGGCGGGCACGGCCGGCCTCGACGATCGCGTCGGTCTTGTTGAGGCCGCGACCGCGCATCGTGTTGATGTAGTCGATGAGCACGATCGCGTTGTTCACCACGATGCCGACGAGGATGATCAGGCCGAGGAA
>JAZKEV010000548.1:0-756 GCA_040386765.1 Verrucomicrobiota bacterium
GCGCGCCCTGGCGCACCAGCAGCGTGTTGAAATGGTCGAGCGAGGCAAGGTGAAACTGGATTAGCGCCAGCCAGCCATTTTTGTGCCAGGCCAGCACGGTGGCGTCGTCAAGCGCAGCGAATTTGGCGGGATCGTAGAGGAGTGCTTCCGTGCCGTCGGGCAAGCGGTGGCGCAAATCGGTGCGCACCCAGTCGAGCACGGGCATGAAGTTATAAACGACGACATTGATCCCGGCGGCGCCAAGGCGCTGGAGCGTGAGGCGGTAGTTTTCGAGGTGCCGCTCGAAGTCGCCCGTGCGCGTCTTGATCGCTTCGGAAACAGGGCCTGACTCGACGATGGTCCACTGCAAACCGGCGGCGGCGATTTCGTCGCGACGTGAAGCGATAAGTTCAGCGGGCCAAGCTTCGCCGTAGGGAATTTCGTGGAGCGACGTGAAGACGGCCGTCGCGCCGGTTTGGCGGATGGCTGCTAGCGTGGCGCTGTCGCCGGGGCCGAACCAGCGCATGGCCTCATGCATGAGATTGGGCGTAGTCATGACTGCGCGCGGGCTGCTCAGACGCCGGAAAAACAGGAGAAGCCACCGTCGACGGCGAGGACGGTGCCGGTGACGAAGGTGGAGGCGTCGCTGAGGAGAACGTGCAGCGCGCCGTGTTCAAGCCCGAATCGGAGCGCACGCCCGGAGAACAGCTGCTCGCCGCACAGGTGCTGACCGGCGGTGGCGGCGGAACTGAAGCCGATATCGAGAAGAAGATGAAG
>JAZKEV010000548.1:766-5508 GCA_040386765.1 Verrucomicrobiota bacterium
AGCGCGCCGTGCAATTCGGCGGCGGCGCCGAAGCGGCGGAAGGGAGTTTGGTTAAGGACCGACTGGCCGCGCGCGGTGGGCGTGCCGTCCTCGTTGAGGAGCAGACGGCGGTTTTGATCGGCGATGAAAAAGCCGGGCGCGATGGCGTTTACGCGCAGACCGTCGCCATATTTGTTGGCGAACTCGACGGCGAGCCAGCGGGTGAAGTTGTCCACGGCGGCCTTGGCGTTGGAATAGCCGACGACGCGGGTGATCGCGCGCTCGGCGGCCATGGAGGAAAAATTGATGATGTTGCCGCGCTTCTGGGTGGCGAAGGTTTGGGCGAAGACCTGCGATGGCAGCACGGTGCCTTCGAGGTTGAGCGCGAGGACCTGACGGTAGGCGGCGAGGTCGAGATCGAAGAATGTTTTGTCCGGCGGGATGACGGCGCCGGGCTGGTTGCCACCGGCGGCGTTGATGAGAGCGTCGATGCGGCCAAAGCGTGCGGCGATGTCAGTGCGCACGGTTTCGAGTCCGGCGCGGTCGAGGACATCGACCGAGTAGGTGGCGACTTCACCGGGCAGGCCGGCGCAATCGGCGCGAGCGAGATCGAGTTTGGCCTGATCGCGACCGAGGAAGACGACGCGGGCGCCCTGCGCGACGAGGTAGCGCGCGGCGGAGCCGGCGAGGACGCCGGTGGCGCCGGTGACAATGATGACGCGACCGGTGAGATCGAAGAGGGGAGAAGCGGGAGTGGGGTTACTCATGATGGAGAAAATATTTTTGCGCTGAGACGAAAACGCGCGGCTCGATCAGCGCTTCGCCAGTTCTTTTTCGAGCTGCTCGATCGTGGGGAGCGAACCGTGCAGTTTTTTCGGCAGTGAATCCACGAGCTTGGTTTTCCACTGGGCGACGCCGATGGGTTTCTTTACGTCGCGCAGCGCATACTCGACGGTGATGCGGTTGTTTTCCTGGCAGAGCAGGAGGCCGATCGTAGGCTGGTCGTCTTTGTGGCGCATCTGCTCGTCGATGGCCGAGAGGTAGAAATTCATTTTACCGGCGAACTCCGGCTTGAAGGCCTCGATCTTCAGATCGATCACGACGAAGCAGCGCAATTTCAGGTGATAGAATAACAGATCGAGGTAGTAGTCCTGTCCGCCGACTTCGAGGTGAACCTGACGACCCACGAAGGCGAAACCCACGCCGAGCGTGACGAGAAATTTCTGGATGTGATCGATCAAGCCCTGCTCGAGGTCACGTTCGCGTGCGGCAGTCGCGAGGGTGAGAAAGTCGAAGAGATACGGATCTTTGAGCGTTTGCTGCGCGAGGTCGGACTGGACGGGCGGCAGTGTGGCTGAGAAATTCGTGATGGCTTTGCCGGCGCCGCGGTGAGCTTTGGCGGCGATCTGCGCGGATAGGATGGAGCGGCTCCAGCCGTGCGTGACGGCTTGGTGCATATACCAAAAACGGTCGGCGCGATTTTTGACGCGGTCCAGCAGCGTGACGTGGTGGGCCCAGGGCAATTTTGCAACTAGCGGTTGCAAAATTGAAAGAGGAGCGGCGGGGGCTAATTGTGCCGCAAGCTGTGGCACAATTGCGGTAAAGGTTGATTCAGCCGAGGATCCCTGTGGCCCGGTGGGTGGGGGTAATTTTGCAACCGGTGGCTGCAAAATTGGCTGCTCGGAGTATTCGCGGTAGAAACGCACCATGTAGCCGAGGTTTCGTTCAGAAAATCCATTTAATTCCGGAAACTCGGCATGAAGATCGGCTGCGAGCCTTGGGATAATTGCTTTGCCCCAACCTTGATCGTTTTGGGCATGCGCAATCAACTCACCGGCGTGCCAATAAAGCTGCAGAAGTTCTGCACTCGCAGCACTGGCTGCGCGGATTTGGGCAGTGAGCACGCGGGACTTTAGCTCGGCAAGGAGCGGTGCGTAGGTCTTTGGCAACGCGGGGGAATCCTTGATGGCGGGTCGGCGTGGGGTGGGCATCGCGAGGAAAGGTGAGTGGTAGCGTGGAGCCTTTGACGCGATGGAGCCAACCGTGGATTCGCGTGAGGTGCCTCAAGAAAAAGGCCGCCCGATGAGGGGCGGCCTTGGCAGTAGATAGAATGCGTGACGCGATCTCAGCGATATTCTTCGCCGGAGGCGGCGTTGATGACCTTGAAGTGCTCGAGGTGGTAGCCGGGGTCGGCGCGGAAGGCCAGTTTCACGCCGTAGAGTTTCTCGACGCGCACGAGCAGGTCGGCGTCTTCGCTCCGGAGACGTTCGAGGATGCTCGGGTGGACGAGGACTCGGAGGGAATACTCCTTGCCGTCGTGGCGCAGCTGGAGGCGGCGCGCGATGGAGGAGAGGCGACGCTGGAGCTCGACAGACATCGTCGTAGCGCTCTTCACGATACCGCGGCCGCGGCAATACGGGCAGTCGGTGTAGAGATTGGCCGAGAGCGACTCCTGCTGGCGCTGGCGGGTCATCTGCATGATGCCGAGCTGCGAGATCGGGAGGATGTGGTTCTTGGCTTTGTCCGTGGACATCAGCTCGACCATCTTTTCGTAAACGGCGTTACGGTGGCGCCGTTCCTTCATATCGATGAAGTCCATGATGATCAGGCCACCGAGATTCCGGAGGCGGATCTGACGGGCGATCTCGGCGGCGGCTTCAAGATTCACGGCGTAGATGACGTTCTTTTCGTCGCCGCCGCGGTTCTTGTGGGAGCCGGTGTTCACGTCGACGGCGATGAGCGCCTCAGTTTCGTCGATGATGATTTCGCCGCCGGATGGGAGCGGGACCTTGCGCTGGCCGGTCTGCTCGATCTGGCGCTCGATGTTGAAGCGCTCGAAGATCGGGATGCTGTCCTTGTAGAGCGCGATCTTGCTGGCGGAACGTTTCGAGATTTGGGCGACGAGTTTCTGGGTGCGCTCGT
Source organism: Verrucomicrobiota bacterium (assembly GCA_040386765.1). Lineage (GTDB taxonomy): Bacteria > Verrucomicrobiota > Verrucomicrobiia > Opitutales > Opitutaceae > ER46. The sequence continues at coordinate 3,668 of JAZKEV010000548.1, forward strand.
GGTCGTCTTTGCTGTCGATGAGAACGCGGTCTACTTCCTCGGTGAGGAAATCGCGCACGGTGCGCTCGACGACGTCGGGCTCTTGGTAGAGGCAGCAGGGCGCCTTGTCGTTGAGCATCTTGCGCTGGATCTCTTCCCAAGTCTTGAGGAGGAGGTGCAGGTCGCGGACGAAGTAACGCGATTTCTTGCCCTCGCCGGCGGTGCGGACAATGAGGCCGACGCCTTCGGGAATGGTGAGCTCGTTGATGAGGGCCTTGAGGCGTTTGCGCTCAACGGGGTCCTCGATCTTGCGGGAGATACCGCAGCCGTCGGAGAACGGCGTGAGGATCAGGTAGCGGCCGGGAATGGAGAGATTGGTCGTGGTGCGCGGGCCCTTGGTGCCGATGGGGCCCTTGGTGACCTGGATCACGATCTCGGAGCCCGGGGGATACATCGAGGGGATGTCCTTGACGGTGGGCTCGGCGGGACGTGGCGCGGCGTTCTTCTTTTTGTTAACGCGGACGACCTCGATGTTGGAGTCGGTCGCGGCAGGGAGCATGTCCCAGTAGTGGAGGAACGCGTTCTTAGAGTAGCCGATGTCCACAAAGGCGGCCTTCAGGCCGGGATCGAGGTTTTTGATGCGACCCTTGTAGATGCCGCCGACCATGCGGTCGTCGGACTCGCGCTCGATTTCGAACTTCTCGAGACGGCCGTCGATGAGGAGCGCGACGCGCTTCTCAAGGGGCTCGGAATTGATGATGAGTTCGCGGTAGGTGCTCTTTTCCTTCTGAAAAACCGCGAGGATTTTCTGGAGGATGGGACGGTCCTTGGCGCGTTCGACGGCGCCGGCTTTCAGATCCTTGGCGTCGACGCCGGTGACTTCCTCGACCGGGGGCGGGTTGGCCAGTTCTGCGTCATACTTTTGGGCGATGTCCGTGGACGGGGCATCGGGTTTGGGGAATTGCGACTGATCGCTCATGGTGGGTGCTATGCGGGTGTTTTAGCCCGGGGCTCTGATGTGGGGCGGTCGCGGCGCAGGAAATTCCGGCAGAGCGGTCGTTATCGCGGAAAGGGAGAAGCATGGAATTCATGCGAAATCCTTTCGGAAGCGATAGACGCTCTGGACCAGTCCTTGCAGCAAGCAGCAACTGAACACAAAGGAGCCACCGTAGCTGATGAAGGGAAGCGGTATGCCCGTAATGGGCACGAGCCCGATGGTCATCGCGATGTTCACGAACACATGCACCATGAACAACACCGTGACGCCGAGGGCGAGCAGGGTGCCGAAACGGTCTCTTGCGAGGCCGGCGATGCGAATGCCGTTGAACAAAACGAGCCCAAACAGGCCGAGAACCGTGATGCTTCCCAGGAAACCGAGTTCTTCGGAAATTACAGAAAAGATAAAATCGTTGTGCGCGATGGAGCGCGGCAAGTAGCCGAGCTGCGCCTGCGTGCCTTGTTGCCAGCCCTTGCCGGTGAGACCGCCGGAGCCGACGGTGATCAAGGACTGGTTGAGATTGTAGGTGATGCCTGTGCCATGCGGATCGACCTTATCGGGCGCGGCAAAGGCGAGGATGCGGTTGCGCTGATAATCATGGAGCGGAACCCACGAGGTCGCCTCATATTTACCACGGTCGTTCTTCTCGATGTAAGAGTAACCGTGGGCGTCCATGTAGCGCACGTAACCGTAGCTATCCCACGCCACCACGCCTACTAACAGAAGAAATGCCCCCAGCGCCGCGGCGTAGAAACGCGCGGATAGCTTTGAAACATAAAGCATGGAAAAAACCATCGGGGGCAGGACGATTGCCGACTTCAAGTCCGGCTGTAACAAGACCAAGAGCATGGGGAACCCCACCGCA
>JAZKEV010000549.1:0-6757 GCA_040386765.1 Verrucomicrobiota bacterium
GGCTTATATAGCGGCCGACCTGGCGACCGGCAGTCAGCTGCATGTCGCGCTCTGGTTAACGGCGGGAAACTTGGTCTGCGCGGGCGTCGGTTATTTTCTGTTCCGGCGGTTGTCGGAGGAGGACCGGCAACTGCGGCGTCCGCTGTCGGTGCTTTATCTTTTCAGCGTTTGTGCGGTGGCGGCATTTTTCGCGGCGCTGGTCGGAGGGTCGGTCGCTCCGGTCCTCTTCGGCAACACGCTGTGGGAGGGTTTTGGGTTTTGGTTCTCCACCGAGATCGTCAACGCGGTCGTCGTCCTGCCCGTCATCCTGACCGCACCGAGCGTCACCACGATGGTGGCGGCGGTGCGCCACTTCAAAATGCCTGCGACCTGGGCATGGGGCCGCCTGGCGCCACTCCTGATGCTGATCGGTTCGGTGATCGCGGGCATTCTGGTGGGAGGGCCCGGAGCGATCGCCTTCCCGGTGCCGGCGCTGCTGTGGTGTTCGCTCACATACGGGCTGTTTGCGTCTTCGCTGCTCACGATGCTGCTCTGCATCTGGATGATGATCGCGACCTCGGCCGGTCTTTTCAACACGCCGCAGGCGCAGGATGTCGTGCACTCCGTGATCTCGGTCCGCCTCGGCATCATGCTGCTGGCGCTGGGGCCCCTGACGGTGGCGAGCGTGAACCAGGCGCGAAACCGGATGCTCGAGGATGAGCGGCGGCTCTCGGAGGAGCTGAAGCGGGCGAGGGATGCCGCCGAGGCTGCGCAGCGGGTGAAGAGCCAGTTTCTCGCCGTCGTCAGCCACGAAATCCGCACGCCGATGAATGGCATCATCGGCATGACCAACCTGCTGGCGCAGACGCCGCTGACTCCGAGCCAGCAGGAGATGGGGCGGCTGATCCAGGGCAGCGCCGAGAGCCTGCTGACAATCATCAACGACATCCTCGATTTCTCGAAGATCGAGGCCGGCAAGCTCCACATCTCGCCGGTGGCCTTCGAACTCCCGCCCATCATCGATGAGACCATTGCGATGCTGACGAGCGCGGCGAGCGACAGGCATCTCACGCTGGTCCGCGATGTCGATCCGGAGCTCTCCTCGTCGGCGCTGTGGGGTGACGATGGGCGAATCCGGCAGGTGCTCCTCAACCTCGTGGGCAACGCCATCAAGTTTACCGAGCAGGGGAGCGTGACGGTGATCGCCAGCAAACTGCCGGGTTCCGATGCGGCGCAGACGGCGGTGCGTATCGCCGTCCGCGATACGGGCATCGGCATCCCGCACGAGGCGCAGGTGAAGCTCTTTCAACCCTTCATCCAGGCGGACAACTCGGTGACGCGGCGATTTGGCGGCACTGGCCTCGGGCTGTCGATTTGCCGGCAGCTTGTGAAGCTCATGGGCGGCGAGATCGGCGTGAATAGCCACCCTGGGCGCGGCTCCGAATTCTGGTTTACGCTCACGCTGGAAAACCGGCCGCTGGAGGAAATCACCGCCGGCGCGACGGTGCTCGGAGCTCCGCCCGCTGCGGTCGAGAAGCGGTCGTTGCGCGTGCTGGTGGCAGACGACAACTCCGTCAACCAAGCCGTCGCTCGCGGGCTCCTGACCCTGATGGGCCATGACGTGGCAGTGGTGGGGAATGGCCACGAGGCGCTGACGCGCCTGGCGCGCACGCCGCACGATGTCGTACTGATGGATTGCCAGATGCCGGGGCTCGATGGCTATGAGGCGACGCGGCGCATCCGGGCCGGCGCGATCGCGGGGATTGATCCGCGCATTCGCATCATAGCGGTCACCGCCTCCGCGATGGCGGGCGACCGGGAGGCCTGCCTGGAGGCGGGGATGGATGACTTTGTAACCAAGCCCATTCGCGTCGATGAGGTGCGCGCGGCGTTGGAGCGGGCGAGCAAGGCGCTGGCGGCGATTCCGCCCGGCGGGCTGGTGGATGCGCCGGACGAACTGATCAATTCCGAGGCGCTGGCGAATCTCCGCGGGATTCCGGGCTTCTCGAAGCCCTCGCTTCTTTTCGAGGTGCTGGAGCTGTTCCTGCAGACGACTCCGAATGAATTGGAGCACCTTACGCGGCTGATCGCCGCGCAGGATGGCCGCGGTGCGATCACGTGTGCGCACTCGCTGGCGGGTGGCTGCGGTTCGGCGGGAGCCCGGCAAATGCAGACCACTTTGCGCGACATCGAGAAGATCGTGGCGGCGGGAGCGTGGGATGCCGCCGGTCATGCGCTCCTCCGGCTGAATGAGGAATGGTTGAAGACTCGCGCTGCGTTGCTGGCCGAGTTATCTCCGGTCTCTTCATGAAGATTCTCGCTGTCGACGATACTCCCGTCGCTCAACTCGTGCTGGCTGGCGCGCTGAAGGCGCAGGGCCACGAGGTGAGCGTCGCCTCCGATGGCGAGGAGGCTTGGGCGGCGCTCGAGGCCGATCGCAGCGTGCGAGTCGTGGTGTGCGACTGGCGCCTGCCGCGGTTGGACGGCCTGGAGCTATGCCGGCGCGTGCGCGAGAAGCGCGAGGATTATGTGAGCTTCATCCTGCTCACGCAGGAGCAGTCCTCGAGCGAGAATCTCGAGGATGCCTACGCCGCGGGCGTGGACGACTTCCTCAGCAAGCCGGTGGACCCCGGCCGGCTGAAGCACAGCCTCCACGTGGCCGCGCGCATCGTGGACTTCACCTCCGAGATCAAGCGGCTGCGCTCCTTCATCCCGATCTGCTGCTACTGCAAAAAAGTCCGCGAAGACGGCGACTACTGGAAACAGATCGAGACCTATATTTCCGAGCGCATGGACACGCGCTTCAGCCACGGCATCTGCCCCGACTGCTACGTGCACGAGATCGAGCCTCAGCTCCAGAAACTCGGGCAGGGAAAATCCCCTAGATAAGGGACTTGGGCTTGCATCGCGTGGAGTGAGCTGCGGTTGTTTCGCAGCTCCAGAGGTTACCCCAACCCCATGCCTTCTGCCCCTATTGCATGCCCCAAATGCGGCTCAGTTGAGCACGATCTCACGATCGGCGTTTCCTGTCCGGGGCGGAGCTCAACTCCCGTGACGCCGTCGGAGTTGCCAGCCAAAGGCACCGGGCAAGTGACGCTTCTCGGGCTGCTGTTGTTGTTGGGGTGTTTCGCGTTCTCTTTCTCGGGATGGGAGGTGGCCTCCATCGTGGCGGGCATCTTGGGAGCTTTCATGCTCTGGATGGTTCCTCAGATGCGGACAGCACTGGAGGCGATGCAGGCCCAGAATGAAACGGATGCCGAGCACTGGGGTCGCGGGTGGGCATGCCGCCGCTGCGAGGGCATGCCGGGAGCGAACGGGGCGAAATAGGCTGCGATTTCGACGGGCGTCCGCGGCCTCCCGGTGGCGGCCGCGAACTTTGCAACGGGCTTCGCGGAATCGACCCAGTCAGAAATCCATCCGCACCGTGAACGTCGTGCTGCGGGGGTCTTCGCGCCACGCCCGCCGCGCGTAGGTGGCGCCGGTGGCGGTGTCGACCAGCAGCTTTGAGATGTAGATTGTCTGATCGTCGAGCACGTTGAACATGTTGATCTGATACGTGAACGACGTGCGGTTGTTCCACCGGCCGAAGAAACCCTTGGTCTTGTACTGGAGCAGAAAGTCGAAAAGGGAGCGGGGATTGCCGTAGAGCGTGCGGCGCTGGGTGGTGTCGAAGCCGGCGACGTTTTCGCTCTGGTAGCGATACCCGCCACCGACGGCCAGGCCACGGAGCGCGCCGGACATGAAGGAGTAGCGCGTCCACAGGTTGGCCTTGTGCTTCCGGTTGCCGTAGCCCTGCTCTTCCTCGAGCCGGACGTTGGTGAGCTCGCGGTCGGAGTCGGCGATGCGGTCGTTGACGGTGCGATTGGTGGTGGCGCCGGCCGCATCGACGAGGAGCTGATTGAAAACCGATGGTTGGCCCGTGCGCGAGGTGTAGAAGGTATCGAGGCTCTTCCAGAGTGCGTTGCGGTCGGCCCACCAGCCCTCGCCCTCGCTCAGGACATTGGTGCGGGAGCGGTCGGTGTAGGCGTAGCCGGCACGGATCGTCCACGCTCGCGTGGGATTCACGATGGTCTCGAACTCGTAGCCTTCGCTGATGCGGTCGGAAAGATAAGAGTCGGCGTCGGAGAAATAAATGCTGCGCAACTCGTCGACCGAGGTGATCGGCGCGCCGGAGCCGAGGTTGGTGAGGCCGGCCTGGCGGTAGTAATACTCGAAGGACGCCATCACATCGTTGTTCGGATTGCCGAAGACGGTCTGCACGACCTCGTTGGTGTTTTCGCGCAGGCTCGAGGATTTGTAGTGCTTGATCGAGCCCGAGACGCGGTTCTCGAGGAAGCTGAAGGCGAGACCGTAGTCGCGGCCTTCGCCCTTGTACGGGTCAGGCACGCGCTCGAAGGGGAGCACCGTGCGATTGCGCGACGGGAGCTCGATGCCGTCGGAGGTGTTGGCCGTGAGTGAGAAGTTCTTCGTGAGGTGGAGCACAGCGCCGATGGAGCGACGATTGCCGCCCTGCTCGGTCGCCTCGTACCAGGTGCGACCACTGGCATCGAACGAGGGCTGGTCAGCGGCGGTGGCAAAGCGCCAGGCCTGCGTGGTCGCATCGCGTAGCGTGCGGGGACCGAAGGTATCGATGGAGTCGCGGCGCAGGCCGAAGGTCGTGACGAGCCGGCGATTGAAAAGGTAGTTCTGCATCACGAACAGCTGCGAGTCGGTCGTGATCTCGTCGTCGAAATCGACGTCGTTGGCCGCGACCCACGTCGAGGTGAGCGTACCTACCGCGGGAAACGCGGAGGCATAGGATTCCGGGGCAAAGATATGGGTGCTGTAGCCGGCGGTGTAGTTCTCGTACGGGCCGTCGATCTTGAAGTAGCGGCGGCGCTGGAGGCGGTTATTGGCCGATTCCGGCGTGCCGCCGAAGGGCGCGCCGGCCCAGACTTCGGAGGTGCGGAGGCGCTTGTTGTTGTTAATGTAGCGCTCGGCCATGGCGGCGAAGCGGTGAAAGCCGAAGCGCTTCAGCTCGAGATCGTACGAGAATGAGGCACGCATGGTCTCGTCGCGAAATGCGCGCGTGAGCCGGATGTAGGTCTGCTGCCCGAAGTAGTAACCGTTGCCGAAGAAGTAGGGGTTCAAGGCGCCGCCGGGGAGGCGGTAGTTGAGATCGGCGCGGAGTTCGGGGTTCTGCGAGATCATGGAATCCGTGTCGCGCTCCGACAGGTTGTACGCCAGCTCCATGTAGAAATTTTTAAACCACCGGTGATTGAAGGTGGTGTTGAAATTCTGGTACTTGATCTCTCCCCACTCGCTCGCGCCGGTGAAGGTGACGGCGTTGTAGGGCGCGATCGACTCATCGGTGACGGGCTTGGCGCCGGTGAACTGGCTCGCAGTGGAAGAGAGCGTGGTGCGATTGGCCGCGGCGGTGGCGCCTTCCCAGAGCGTCGGCGTGCCGAGGTCGGGTCCGTAGACGAGTACGTTGCGGTTCGCGAGATTGCCCACGCCGGAAGAGGCGGCTACGACCGCGCCGTTGCGCGTCTCATAGCGCTCGTCGACGGGATCGAAGACGACGTCGCCACTCTTCAGGGCGTTGAGAAAGACGGTGACGCTATCGAGCGCGCCCCAACTGCGGCCGCCGACACCCTCGGTGCGATTGCGTTCGAAGGAGACGGAGAGCGTGGTGTTGTCCGCGAACTTATACTGGCCGGCGAGCGTGGCGCCGATCTTCTTGGAATACTTGTAGGGCGTGTGGCTGCCCTTGTGATCGTAGACACCCATGACGCGGACGGCCGCCTTCTTGGGGATCAGCGAGCGGTTCACATCGAAGGTGCCGCGGCGCGTATCATAGCTGCCGACCTTGAACTCGACGGTACCGGAGTTGCGCGTGGGATTGGCGGTCTTGGAGCGGAGATTGAGCACGCCGCCCGCGGCACCGGTGCCGAAGAGAATGGCGTTGGGCCCGCGGGTGGAGCCGGCGCTCTCGACATTGTACAGATCGTCGGCGCCGCCGGCGTCGCGAAAGCCGTTGGTCGAAGCGGAACCCGTGAGGCCGCGCGTGCGCCAGACGGCGCCGCTATCCATCGCGCCCGTCTGGAGGCCGTTGCCCTCGGAATTGCCGTCGTTGAAATCGAACTCCGTGCTCAGGTCGTAGCGGAGGAGCGTGGTGATATCGGTGGCATTGATATCGTCGAGCAGGTCGCGCGTGAAGACGCTGACGGCCGCGGGCGTATCGCGGAGCGCGGTATTGAGGCGGCTGCCATCGAGCGTGTTAGTCGCGGCGTATCCAGTTTCTGTGGACGTGCTGACGACGAAGGGATTGAGCACGACCGCCTCCGAAGGAGTGGGTGATGTGGTGGCTGGCTCGGTCGGCGAGGGCGCTGGGGCAGTTTGGGCAAACGCGAGCGCGGGCAATGCCAGCGCGATGAGACAAGAGACGACAGCGAGGTGGGGTCGGCGGAATAGCATGGCTGGGGTCGGAAACCGGCCCCGGGGTTGGGGCATAGGGTAACGGTTCGTTCCAGAACGATGCGTGGTCGGCGAGCGAGGGTCGAGAGCGATTCAACGGCTCGTCGGTAGAGCCGTTGAGCAGAATGAAGCGGGCTTGATCCTCAAAAGACCATTCCGCCTCGAGTTAGAAGGGCGCAACGCGGAGTTGAAACTCAGCCCGCCCAAGGCATAGTGCTCCATGGCACTCACTATCGAGCAGATCGTGGAAGAAACCAGCCAGTGGCCCGCGGATGTCGTGTCGGACCTGGTCGATCGCATCATGTTGGCGAAGTATGGGGTG
>JAZKEV010000550.1:0-988 GCA_040386765.1 Verrucomicrobiota bacterium
CTGGAGGGCATCCTGGTGAGTCGGGCTGAGATAGAGAAACCTCGGGTCAGGGGTGATGTTGAACGGCATCTCCTTAAACCCGTAAAAGCTCTGATACATGGAGAGGCGGGGACGGTGGCCCCCGGAGGAGCGAAACGCACGCCTAATTCGGATACGAGGCTGGGCTTTGAAATGTCCTTTACTCGCAGAGCGGCGCCCGTGTTCATCGCAACTGTCCCCTCTCTTGAATTCGCGCCGTATCTTCATCGCGTCGTATGCCGTGGGCGTAGCCATCCTTATGGTTGCGTCGACGGTGTGGTTTTTGGAGGCCCACGCGGACTATCGGCAGCTCAAAGCCATCGAAGCGGCCAACGAGCAGAAGCTCGCCAATGCCAAGAAGCGGCTGGCGGAACAGGAGAAAATCCTGGAGCGCCTGCGCAACGACCCCGCGTATGTGGAGAAAGTGCTGCGGGATAAGCTGAAATTGGCCCGACCGGGAGATGTGATCTTCCGTTTCGAGGACGAGTAGATGTTTTCGCAACTCCCTGTCGGTATTCGCGGAGTGCGGGAGTAAAGGATCGCGAAATGGGTGAATTGGAGGTGACGAGCGATTTTTCAATTGGCGGCTCGAACCAAAACCGCTTCTGGCTTACCATCTTCGGTTTTCCAAATGGCGTCCACGACTACTCTTCCGCTCATCAAAAAGTTCCAACGTGCCGGCCAAGGGCAGGTTTTCGCATTTTTCGACCAGCTGAAGGCGGCTGAGAAGAAGCGACTGCTCGCGGAAGCGGCCGAGATCGACCTCAAGGAAGTCGCCTACCTCACCGATACGCTGCTGAAGCAGAAAGCGGCGGGGGGCGTGGACCTCGAAGGGCTCTCGCCGGGGCCGTACGCGATGGTCTGGTCCTGCAGGGGGCACTCGCCGCCCTTGTCGCAGACCGGGCAGTCGAGGGGGTGGTTCACCAACAGGAACTCGAGCACCCCGTCCTGGGCCTTCTTGGTGGTGTCC
>JAZKEV010000550.1:998-2208 GCA_040386765.1 Verrucomicrobiota bacterium
GCGGGGCAGAGCCTCGGGCAGCGGCAGGCGCAGGGCGTGGGCCAAGGCAAAGGCGAAGGGCGAGGAAGCGCTGCGGGCGGGCCGCGTCGCGGCCTTTACCGTGGCCGGCGGGCAGGGCACCCGGCTCGGCTACGATGGGCCGAAGGGCACCTTTCCGGTGACGCCGGTGAAGAAGAAGACACTCTTTCAGGTGTTTGCGGAGAAAGTCCGCGCGGCGGGCGAGCGCTATGGCAAGCCGCTGCACTGGTTCATCATGACGAGCCACGCGAATCACGCGGCGACGGAGGCCTTCTTCAAGGCCAACAAGTTCTTCGGGCTGAAGAAATCGCGCGTGCATTTCTTCCGCCAGGGCCGGATGCCGGCGGTGGATTTCGAAGGCAAGATACTACTCGAGACGAAGAGCTCGATCGCACTTTCGCCCGATGGGCACGGCGGCTCGCTGCGGGCGCTGGAACGGAGCGGCGCGCTGGCGCTGATGGAGCGCGAAGGCATCGACACACTGAGCTATTTCCAAGTCGATAATCCGCTGGTGCGCGCGATCGATCCGGCCTTCATCGGCTGGCACCTCCTGCAGCGTGCGGAGATGTCGAGCAAGATGGTGCCCAAGGCCTACGCACTCGAAAAGGTCGGCGTCTTCTGCGCGCAGAAGGGCAAGACCGTCGTGATCGAGTACTCCGATCTCCCGAAGGAGTGGCAGGAGCAGACGGACGCGGACGGGCAGCTGAAGTTTATCGCGGGCAGCATCGCGATCCACGTGCTTGATCGTAAGTTCGTGAAGCGGATGGCGACCGGCAAGAACGCCCTGGCCTTCCACCGCGCCGACAAAAAAATCCCGACAATCGACACCGCGGGAAATCCCGTGAAGCCGGAGAAGGCGAATGGCGTGAAGTTCGAGATGTTCGTCTTCGACGCGCTGCCCTTTGCGAAGAACTCGGTGACGATCGAGACGCTGCGGCAGAACGATTTCTCGCCGGTGAAAAACGCGGAGGGCCTCGACTCGCCACAGACCTGCCGCGACGACCAGCTGAAGCAGTTTGCGCGCTGGTTCAAAGCGAACGGTACGGAGGTCGAGCTCGACGAGAAGGGCGTGCCGAAGGTCGCCATGGAAGTGTCACCGATTTTTGGATACGACGAGGATTCGTTCGCCGATGCCTGGAAGGGTCGGAAGACGAAGCCGAAGGTGAAGAAGGGGCTGTATCTGGAGTGAGGG
>JAZKEV010000550.1:2218-6551 GCA_040386765.1 Verrucomicrobiota bacterium
CGGAACCTCTGGGGCTGACGTGGAGGCGGGCTATAACGTTGGCGGGTGTAATTGTAGGAGCGGCTTTACGCCGCGACCGGACCTACGCTACGGTCCCGCCAGCCATGTAGGCTGCCCGCTTGCGGGCGCTTTGTTCGTAATCGGACGAGCGTCCGCAAGCGGGCCGCCTACCACGCAAGCGTAGCCGCATCCTCATTCCGGTCGCGGCGTAAAGCCGCTCCTACAATTAGGCAGCGGCGGTTGTCTGGACTGCCAGCAGGTTAAGGATGTTCACAACGACTGCCTGGCCTCAGGCCATCCTTGGACCGCTCCTTGAACTTCACGCCTTCTTGCGGGCCTTCTTCGCTGCGCCGCCACCACCGTCTTCGCCACCGCCACCGCTGCCTGGCGCGCGGGTGGGCGCGACGGTCTTGCGGCTCCAGAATTCGGCTTCGCGTGCGGGGTCGTACGCGGGGTTGCGCTGGGGGAGCTGGGCTTGCTCTGCCTTGCGCCAGGCCTTGAGCGCGACGTGCATGGCCTTCGTGCGGTCGGGAAACTGCTTGGCGAGGTTCTTCGCTTCGCCGATGTCGTCGGCGAGATTGTAGAGCTCCAGTGCGCCGTCTTCGAAGAACTCGATGAGCTTCCAGTCGCCCTGGCGCATTGCGCTGGCGGGAGTGCTGTGATGATAGTGCGGCAGATGCCAGTAGAGCGAATCGCGACCGAGCTTCGCCGAGGCGTTGCGCAGCACGGGCAGGAGGCTTGTGCCATCGAGCACCTGCGCTTTGGGTGCGGAGACTTTGGCGAGCTCGAGGAAGGTCGGGTAGAAATCGATGGTCGCGCCGACGGTGGCGGAGTCCTTGCCGGCGGGAATCGTGCCGGTCCAGCGGGCGATGCAGGGCACGCGGATGCCGCCTTCGTAGATCGTGCCTTTTTCGCTGCGGAGGGGCGCGTTGGAGGTGGTGACGGTGCCGCCCTGCTCGCGGGCCAGGCCGCCGTTGTCGGAGACGAAGACGATAAGGGTGTTGGCGCCGAGTCCCTGCTGGTCCACTGCGGCGGCGATCTTGCCGACGCATTGATCGAGTTCCTCAAGGAGTCCGGCGTATTCAGGGCGGCTCGGGTAGTTGGGCATGGGCTGCTTCGCTTTGTATTTGGCGAGCAGTTCGGGAGTCGTGGAGAGGGGGATGTGGACGGCGAAGGGCGAGACTTGGAGGAGGAACGGCTTGTCCTTATTAGCCGCGATGAACTCGACGGCTCTCTCGGCGAGGAAGTCGGCGTTGCGGCGGTTGCCCGGCGCGATGCGAGCCGGTACGACGGCGCCGCCAGTCTCGAGGGCGGTTTGCCAGCCCTGCTCCATGGGGCCGAAACCCGCGTCGCCGAGATGCCACTTGCCGAAGTAACCCGTGCGATAGCCGGAGGCGGCGAGGCGCTCCGCGAAGGTCTCGATTTCGAGCGGGAGATTCAACGCCACCGGCGGCTCCACCATCTTGGCAAAGGGCCGCCAGTGGCCCGGAATGTGGACGGTGATGCCGACGCGCGCTTGATTCTGGCCGGCCTGAATGCTGGCGCGCGTGGGTGAGCACACGGGTCCCGCGTAGAACTGCGTGAAACGCACGCCTTGGCTGGCGAGCCGGTCGAGGTTCGGCGTTTCGTTGAAGGTGTTGCCGTAGCAGGCGAGGTCGGCCCAGCCGAGGTCGTCCGCGAGGATCAGGATGATGTTCCGCGTCTGCGGCGTGGCGGCACGCGCGGGAGCAAGGGCAACCACCGCGACCATGAGCAGGGCGACGAAAGCGGCCAGTGTGGCGACAGGGCGAAAGGTGCGGGGGAGGCGCATGGGGGTGAGCAAGACGCACGCGCGGGGTGAAAGAGTGCGCACGAAATGTGACGAAAGCACAACGAGGCGGAAGCTGCACGCAAGGGCGATTCCGGTGTTGCGCTTTCGGAGAAAGAAGGAGTTTTTCGCCCCATACCCCCTTCCATGTTTACCTCGAATCGCGCAGGTCGTGTCGTGTTGAGTGCTCTGCTGGCGTGCGCGCTGGCCGGAATGGCGCTGGGCGCCGAGCCGGCGGCTGACGCGAAAGCGAAGAAAAAAGGCCGCAAGGCGGCGCCGGAGGCCAACGCTGCCGGCAAAGCCGCCGAAGCGCCGCCTCCGGCCAAGCAGACCACGGTGGGCCCGCGCATCGGCGAAAACAAGGCGACGCCCGTCGAGCGCATCAAGGCTCCCGCCGGTTTCAAGGTGGAGCTGATCTACTCCGTGCCCGGCCTCGAGCAGGGCTCCTGGGTGAATCTCTGCGTGGACCCGAAGGGCCGCATCATCGCGAGCGACCAATACGGCGGGCTGTATCGCTTCACGCCGCCCGCTCCGGGCGCGGTGCTCGATCCCGCGAAGGTCGAGAAAGTGCCGGCGGATATCCGCGCGGTAAACGGCATGCTCTTCGCCTTCGGCGCGCTCTACGTGGGCGTGAACGACTACGAGAACAAGGTGCCCTCCGGCCTCTATCGCATCACCGACAGCAACGGCGACGACATGCCCGACAAAGTGGAGCTGTTGCGCGCGATCGAGGCACGCGGCGACCATGGCGTGCACGCGGTGCTGCCGACTCCGGATGGCAAGAGCCTGTATCTCGTGTGCGGCAACGGCGCCAAGCCCACGCAGCTCGCCCCGACCTCGCAGGTGCCCGCGATCTGGGGCGAGGATCACCTGTTACCGCGCATGCCTGACGGTCGCGGCTTCATGCGCGAGGTGATGGCGCCGGGCGGTATTATCTACAAGGTGTCTCCGGACGGAAAGAGCTTCGAGGCCTTCAGCTCGGGGTATCGCAATATCTTCGACGCGGCGCTCAATCGCGACGGCGAACTCTTTACGTACGACGCGGACATGGAGTACGACTTCAACACGTCGTGGTATCGCCCGACGCGCGTGAATCACGTGACCAGCGGCAGCGAATACGGCTGGCGCAATGGCGCGGGCAAGCGGCCTCCCTTCTACGCCGACAACCTGCCGCCGGTGATCGACATCGGCCCTGGTTCGCCGACGGGCATGACCTTCGGCTACGGCGCGAAGTTTCCCGCGAAGTACCAGAACGCGCTCTTCATTCTCGACTGGAGCTGGGGCAAGCTGCACGCCGTGCATCTCGAGCCCTCCGGCTCGACCTACAAGGCGACGCGCGAGGAGTTTCTCTCCGGTGCACCGTTGCCGCTGACCGATGCAGTGATCCATCCCGATGGCCAGATGTACGTGGCGATCGGCGGACGCCGGGTGCAGTCGGGCCTGTATCGTGTGTCGTATGTCGGCACGGAATCGACCGCACCGGTCGCGACGAAGCCCACCGAGACCCCCGAGCGCAAGCTGCGCCACCAACTTGAGGCATATCACGGCAAGCAGGACCCGAAGGCGGTCGCCGCCGCGTGGCCGCAGCTCGGGAGCAAGGATCGCTTCATCCGCTGGGCGGCGCGCACGGCGGTGGAGCACCAACCGTTTGCCACGTGGCGTGAAAAGGCGCTGCAGGAGCGCGATCCCTCGATCCAGGTCGAGGCCCTGATGGCGCTGGCTCGCGCGGGGGGCATCTGCCCGCTCCATCGCGGCTCGGATGCGAAGGCTCCCGACGCAGCGCTCGGCGCGCAGATTCTCACGGCGCTGAACCAGATCGACCTCTCGAAACTCGATGCGGAGCGGAAGCTCACGCATCTCCGCACGGTACAGATCGCGCTGAACCGTTTTGCACCGCTCGACCCGCAAGTGCTGGCTCGCTTGACGCAGAAGCTCGATCCGCTCTTCCCGGCGGCGACGCCCGAGGCCAACTGGCTGCTCTGCGAAACGCTCGTCTATCTGAAGTCGACCACCGTGGCAGGCAAGGCGCTGCGCCTGCTCGCCGACTCGCCCACGCAGGAAGAGCAGATCGAGTACGCGCGCTCGCTGCGCATGCTGGATGCCGGCTGGACGATCCCGCTGCGCACGGCGTATTTCGAATGGTTCCTCAAGGCCGCGAATTATCGCGGCGGCGCGAGCTTCTCGAAATTCATCGAGTTCATCCGCGCGGATGCCGTGAAGACTTTGACGGCGGGCGAAAAGACCGCGCTCGCGGCCGTGCTGGAGAAGACGCCGCAGAAGATCAGCGCGATCGAGAATCTCGGCTACGTCTTCGCCGGCCGCTCCTTCACCGATTGGAAGCTCGAGGAGCTCGGGCCGGTGGCGGAAGCCGGGATGAAGGGGCGCAACTTCGAGACGGGCCGGCGGATGTTTGGCGCGGCGGCATGCTTTGCTTGCCATCGCTTCGGCAATGAAGGCGGCATGACCGGCCCCGATCTCACGGGCGCGGGCGGACGCTATTCGCCGAAGGACCTGCTCGATCAGATT
>JAZKEV010000551.1:0-18707 GCA_040386765.1 Verrucomicrobiota bacterium
TCTTGAGGGCCGCGAGCTGCCGTCGCGCGCGGGCATCTACTGGGTGCGCTGGCGTGCACGGCAATCCGACCTGCGCGAATTCCGGCTGCGCGACGGGCTGCTGTTCAAGATGATCGCGAGCTACGATGTGTACTGGGACGGCCGGCTGATCGGCCGCAACGGCCGCGTGAGCACGGTGTCCGAAGATGAGGGGCCGGGCGTGGTCGATGCGCTGTTTCAGATCCCGGCGGAGCTGCTCGGGCCCGGCGAGCACGTGGTGGCGCTGCGGATGTCGAGCTGGAACACGGGGTTTTCCACGCCGGTGTACCTGTTGGGCGTGAACTGGGGGAATTTTCGGATGCTCCTCGTGGAGCGGTCGCGCACGGCGATGTTCTCCGTGATGGCGGTGGGCGCGGCGCTGGTGGTGGCGGTGGTCTTCGGCCTCATGTGGGCGCTGGCCGGGCGGCGCTTCGCGCTTCTGCTCTTCAGCGTGCTCTTCCTCTGCGTGGGGCTGATGCAGGCGCTGCAGGCGTGGCGCTGGCTCTACGAGTATCCCTACAACTGGCACCACCCGCGGCTCGTGACGATCACCGCTCTCATCGCCCTGATGTCGGTGCTGCTGCCGGCCTTCCTCCTGCATCACTTCGAGGTGGGGCGAAAGGCCCTGGTCTACGGCGTGCTCGTGATCTCCATCACCTGTGCGTGGTTCAGCACGCCCTACTACAACGCCAGCGGCCTAGCGATCTGCTGCATCGGCTTCGTCATGGCGCTCGTCCTCGCGGCGCGGGCCGTCTGGGTGCGCAAGCGCGGCGCAGGTTTTGCATGCGCGGGGCTGGCGGTGAGCGTCTTCATGCTGCTGACGGCGCCGCGGGATTTTCTCGACCATGCGTTTTTCATCAGCGCGGGGCCGGCGGTGCTGGGCCTCCTCGTGGCGCTCGTTCTCCAGCTGCGCGACGAGCGGCGCGAGGCGCAGCAGGCGGTGCTTACCGCGGCGCGGCTCGAGATCGAGCTGCTCAAGAAAAACCTGCAGCCGCACTTCCTCATCAACACGCTCGCTACGATCCAGGAGACCATCGAGCAGGAGCCGCGCACGGCGAGCGCGATGGTGGAGGCGCTCGCGACGGAATTCCGCATCCTCAACCGCATCTCGGGTGAGAAGCTCGTGGCGCTGGAGCAGGAGCTCGAGCTCTGCCGCGCGCACCTGCGCGTGATGAGCCTGCGCAAGGCTGCGCGTTGCGCGCTCCGCACCAGCGGGCTCGACGAGCAGGCGCTGGTGCCGCCCGCGCTCTTTCATACGCTGATCGAGAATGGCCTCACGCACCTGCTGCCGCGAGAGGGCCGGCTGGACTTTGAATTGCGCGCGGAGCAGCGGCCGGGGACGACGCGTTACGTGCTGCTCGCCGTCGGTCAGAGGCAGCAAACAGAGGTGGTGGGTGTGGAGCCGGTCGAAGATGGTACGGGCACGCGCTATGTGAAGGCGCGGCTCGAGGAAAGTTTCACCGGACGCTGGCAATTGACCGCCGGCCCGGTACTGGAGGGCTGGGAAACGGTCATCGACCTCGCTCCCGCCGGCGCTGGCAGCGGCATCGATGCGCACAAGGGCGCCGCCGCATCAGCCCTGCCCCGGGGAAAGCTCGCATGAAAATCCTGATCGTGGAGGACGAGCCGCTCCTCGCGCAGCGGCTGGAGCGGTTTTGCCGCGAGCTCCTGGGCGAGCGACTGGAGTCGATCCGCGTGGCGACGATGTTTTCCGAGGCGAGCGCGCGGCTCGACGAGTCGCCGATCGACCTGCTGCTGCTCGACCTGAATCTCCATGGCCGCGACGGCATGCAGCTCCTCGCGGCGAGCGTGGCGGGCTCGTTTCACACGATCATTGTCTCGGCCAATACCGAGCAGGCCTTGCGGGCCTTCGAGTATGGCGTGGTCGACTTCGTGCCGAAGCCGCTCTCGCGCGAACGGCTCGAGCAGGCGCTCGCGCGTGTGACCGAGCGCGACGCTCGCGCCGCGACGGCTGCGAAATTTCTCGCCGTGCGCAAACAGGGCAAGGTCGAGCTCGTGCCGATCGATCGCGTGCTCTATGTGGAGGGCGCAGGCGCGTATGCCGAACTCGTGCTCGAGGACGGCCGGCGCGAGCTGCACGACAAGACGCTGGAGAAACTGCACGCGTTGCTGCCGCCCGTCTTCGAGCGTATCCACAAAAGTTATATCGTGCGGCTCACCGCCGTGAAGGCCCTCCACGCGCAGGAAGGCAGCCACTACGAGGCGGAGCTCCGCAACGGCCTGCGGCTTCCTGTGGGGCGGACGCGTTACAAGGAGCTGCGCGAGAAGCTGGGGTAGGCTGGAGGGGGTTCTCAGCCCGCCTTGGATCGGGAAGGGAGCGGAGGCACGACGGATACGGGTATGCGCAGGTGGCTTTCGTTCAGTTCGAAGATGCGAGAGGGCGGGTTAAAAACCCGCCCTACTTCAAGTCCGCTTCACGGGCTGCGGTTTCCCGGCGTCGTTCATCGCGACGTAGGTGAAGGTTCCTTCCGTCACCTGTAGCAGTTTGTCGTGCGCCTGGCTCTGCACCCAGGCCTCGACGCGAATCTTCATTGAGGACCGGCCCACGCTGAGGAGCTGGCCATAGCATGTCACGATGTCGCCGACATTAACCGGACGGAGGAACGACATGCCGTCGGCCGCGACGGTGACGATCCGACAACGCGCCGTGCTGCGCGCGAGGATTGCACCGCCGAGATCCATCTGAGCCATCATCCAGCCGCCGAAAATATCGCCGTGGGCATTGGCATCGGCCGGCATCGCCATCGTGCGGATGACGACCTCGCCCTGCGGTTGCGGAGGAGTCGGTGCGGGGTCGCTCATCGCTCAGGAGCAAAGGCGGCCGGTATGCGGCGCGCAAGCTTGGGCGGTTTACTGCCTTTTTGTAGCCCGTCGCGTGAGCGGCGGGACGGGTCCTTCCTGCGCTCCTCGCAGGGCCACAACGGAAGGTTATTTTCGATCGTACCGCAGCAGTGTCGTCATGATCTCCGAGGCCACGTAGATCGCCGAGCCATCCTTCGAAAAACATGCGCCCTCGGCTTGGGGCAGACCGTGCTGGGAGAGGGCGATGGGCTCGCGCGCGAGCGTCTCGGCCCACGGCTCCTTGCCTTTGCGGGGAAACAGCAGCGTATCGCCATAGGTGAGCACGACGGCGGCGGAGCCATCGGCGGCGAAATCCATGGCGCACGGCCGGCGGCGCTGCTTGCCGAGACGGCCCTTGATCGCGGCTTCCAGTGCGGTGGGCGCCGGGATATGCGGCACGAACCCGACAAAACGGAGCTTCAGATCGGCGCTCTTCAGCGGTCCGGCGGGCAGCTCGGCGCGGTAAAGGCGAGGTACGTCCTCGCGCTTCGTGAGCAGGTAGAGCGCGCGCTCGGTGGGATCGATGGCGAGCGACTCGCAGTCGCGCGGGCCGTCTTCATAGGTGAGGCGAAAGGTCGCAGTCGGCCGCTCGGCGATCTGTTTCGCGCCGGCGAGTTCCTCCGCGGCGGGCTCGGGGACGAAATGGACAAGGATGGACTTACGCTTGGCGTCGTTGTCGCCGATGTCGCCGATAAGGAGCCACGGCTTGCCGTCGAGCTCGGCGGAAGCGATGTCCTCCCAATCCTCGTTGGTCACGCCGCCGATCTGGAGCGTGCCGCGGGCGCGGCCGTCGGTGCCGACGGCGTAGAGTGCTGCGGCGCCACCGCTATCGTCGTGCGTCCAGAGCATGTCGGGATTGCGCCGCGAGATCGCGAGGCCACTCGTCTCGCTGCGCGGGGGCGCGCCCATCTCGCCCATGTCGCGCGGGCCGGTGTACGCCAACTCGGCAGCCACCACGCTGGCGAAACTGAGTGCAAAGAGGAGGGCGAGGGTGGGTGCGGTGCGGGTACGGGTACGAGTGAATATCTTACCGAGGCGAGCCATGCGTGGACAATGGGGCGACACGGCGGTGAGGCAAATGGGCGTTCGCAAAAAGGCGGAAGGCACGGAGAGGGTGTGAGGATCGAAAATGAAACGCGCTGCTCGATTCGTCCGCGTCTACCACCCTGCAGCCCGGCCCGCTGCTCACGCAGCGGGCTACACAAACCAAAGGCATCCAGTCACACGTGCTCTTCGGCTGCCTGTTTTTATTTTTGCGCCTTCTGTGCCTCTTTGCGGCTGTTTGTCTCCACGCTCACTCCAACCCTGAGAAAAACCGGTCGAACCGAGGGGCGAGGTAGCGTTGCAGATCGGCGGAGAGAAAGACGCCCTTGGCTTCGCCGATGATTTCGCGGCGCGGCACCACGCCGAAGAAGCGGGAGTCGCGGCTGTTGTCGCGATTGTCGCCCATCACGAAATAGCTGTCGGCCGGCACCTGCACCGGACCAAAGGTCCGCAGCGCTGGGGCGGCGGGGAGCGCCATCACGGCGTGGCTGCCAGGGCCATCGCGGCGGTCGTCGGATTCGCGGGCGAAGGCGGCGGCACGGCGCTCGGTGACGGTGAAATGGCGCGTGGCCTCCGGCGCGAGGGCGGAGTAGGTGCGGGCGGTGCCGTTGATGAAGAGCACGTCGTTGCGCAGCTCGACGGTGTCGCCGGGCAGGGCGACGACGCGTTTGACGAGCCGGGTGCCGTCGTCGGGCGCGAAGCAGACCACGATGTCGCCGCGCTCCGGGGCGGCCCAGCGGGCGACGCGCAACGTGGTGAAGGGCACGCGCAGGTCGTACGCGAGCTTGTTGATGAAGACCACGTCGCCCTCGAGGATTGTGGGCTTCATCGAACCGGAGGGGACGTAGTTGATGTCGGCGAGGGCGGACTTGGCGGAGGCGATGAGGAGAAACGGCAGCGCGAGCGGGCGGACCCACTGCGTCCAGAGATGGCGGGCCACGCGGCCGGCGAGCTGGCGGGGATGAGCGTTCATGCGAGAGGCAAAGGAGCGGTGCGACCCGCGACACGCGAGGTGGTTGCGGACGAGCGGGGGATTGGTGAGGATGGGCGGTCGGGCGTGGCGGATGTGGGCGGATGCGCGGGCGCTTGTCGTGCAGGGTGGGGGACCGCCCCTCCGACTTTTCATTTGTTTTCACCTCCGGGTGGCGCGATAGTCGCACACCATGCTCGCCAAGACTGCGTCTGCTGCGTTTCGCCGGTTGTTAGATGAAGTCGGCACCGTCGATCAGGTCGGAGTCGAGGAGCGGGTCGCCAAGTACACGACGCGCTCGATCAAAAAGGCGTCGAAGGTCTGGGGCCTGCGCAAGGCCGCCTCGATGATCGACCTCACCACGCTCGAGGGCAAGGACACGCCGGGCAAGGTCGCTTCGCTTTGCCAGAAAGCTCTCCAACCACACGATGCGGACCTGAGTGTGCCGCGTGTCGCGGCGGTCTGCGTGTATCCCTCGATGGTGCGCCACGCGAAGAAGCACGTGGGCGGCTCGGAGGTGAAGGTCGCCTCGGTCGCGACGGCTTTTCCGAGCGGGCAGGCGCCGCTCAAGACCCGGCTCGCCGAAGTGCGCGCGGCCGTGGCCGATGGCGCGGACGAGATCGACATGGTGATCAACCGCGGGGCTTTTCTCTCCGGGGAGTTTGACCTGATGCAGGATGAGATCGCCGCCGTGGTCGAAGCCTGCGGCGACGCCGCGCTGAAGGTGATCCTCGAGGTGAGCGAGCTGGAGACCTACGACAATATCCGCGCCGCTTCCTTTCTCGCGATGGGCGTGATCCGCGAGGGTGATTTCATCAAGACGAGCACGGGCAAGACGTCGCTCAACGCCACACTCGGCAACAACCAGGTGATGATCGAGGCGATCCGCGATTTCTATCTCGATACCGGCATCGCCATCGGGATGAAGCCCGCGGGCGGCATCCGCACCGCGAAGCAATCGCTGCACTTTCTCATCGCGGTGAAAGAGACTCTGGGCGACGCGTGGCTGACCAACGAGCGCTACCGCTTCGGCGCGAGCTCGCTGCTCAACGATGTCGTGCGCCAGCTTGAGAAGGAGAAAACTGGCGCGTATCAGGCGCCGTATTATTTCAGCGAAGCCGCCGAGAGCTACTAACCTTCTCAATCCCTTTTACAGAAGATAACCAAGGTAACGAAGAGCGTTAACGCCTTCTCTCCTCCCTCGAATTCTTCGTTCTCTTCGGTTCAATCCCATTTTCACATGGCCACTTTAGTTTCTGATAAAAAGAAGACCTCTGCCCGGCCGAGTCGCCCCGCGCCCGAGCTGATCTTTGGCGATCTCTGGGAGTTTGATCCCGCGCCGGAGACGGCCGATCCCAAGCTGAAGCCGCGTTACGATCTCTTCATCGACGGCAAATTCGTCGCGCCGAAGTCGGGCAAGTATTTCGACTCCATCAACCCCGCCAATGAGCAGAAGATCGCCGAGATCGCGCTCGCGGGGCGCGAGGATGTCGATGCCGCCTATGCCGCGGCGCAGCGGGCCTTCGACACTACGTGGGGCAAGATGCCAGGCCGCGAGCGCGCGAAGTATCTCTACCGTATCGCGCGGCTGCTGCAGGACCGCGCGCGGGAATTTGCCGTCGCGGAGACGCTCGATGGCGGCAAGCCGATCAAGGAAGCGCGCGACTTCGATGTGCCGATGGCGGCGGCGCACTTCTTCTATCATGCGGGTTGGGCGGACAAGCTGGAGTATGTCGCGCCGGGCCGCCGCGTGGCGCCGCTGGGTGTCGTGGGCCAGGTGATCCCGTGGAATTTCCCGCTGCTGATGCTCGCGTGGAAGATCGCCCCCGCGCTGGCGATGGGCAACACGGTGGTGCTCAAGCCAGCTGAGACGACCTCGATTACGTGCCTCAAGCTCGCCGAGATTTTACAGGATGCGGGCCTGCCTCCGGGCGTGGTGAATTTTGTCTCGGGCGCGGGAGAAGTTGGCGCTGCGGTGATGAATCATCCCACGCCGGCCAAGATCGCCTTCACCGGCTCCACCGAGGTCGGCAAGATCATCATGCGCGGGCTCGCGGGCACCGACAAGAAGATGACCCTCGAGCTGGGCGGCAAGGCGGCCAACGTGATCTTTGACGATGCGCCAATCGACCAGGCGGTCGAAGGCATCGTGAACGGAATCTTCTTCAACCAAGGCCACGTGTGCTGTGCCGGCTCGCGTCTGCTCGTGCATGAACCCGTCGCCGAGACGGTGCTCGCGAAGCTGAAGAACCGCATCCGCGTGCTGAAGGTCGGCGACCCGATGGATAAGAATACCGACATCGGCGCGATCAACTCCAAGTCGCAGCTCGAGAAGATCGCCGAGCTCGTCGCGAGCGGCAGCAAGGAAGGCGCGGAGATCTTCCAGCCCTCGTGCCGGCTGCCAACGAAGGGCTACTACTTCCGCCCGACGCTCTTCAGCGGCGTGACGATGAGCCACCGCATCGCGCGTGAGGAGATCTTCGGCCCGGTGTTGAGCATCCTCACCTTCCGCACGGTGGACGAGGCGATCGAGAAGGCCAACAACACCGCGTATGGCCTCAGCGCGGGCGTCTGGACCGACAAGGGTTCACGCATCCTCAAGATGAGCGTGGAGCTCAAGGCGGGCGTCGTCTGGGCCAACACCTACAATAAATTCGATCCTACGTCTCCGTTTGGTGGATACAAGGAGTCCGGCTTTGGCCGCGAAGGCGGACGCCAGGGCCTATTGGATTATGCCAAGCTGGTGTGAGCCCGAATTGTTGCCCGCGAAGCACGCGAATAAACGCCAATAATTTCAAAATCTGCTAAAGCCCCCTCTGAATTTCGCGTTCATTCGCGTGATTCGCGGGCAGACTCAAAATGACCCGACTTCCCATCACCAAGACCCCGAAGCCTTATGTGGGCGGGGCGTTCATTCGCTCGGAGAGCGGACGGACGTTTCCGATCCAGGATAGCGCGGGCGCTTTCTTTGCAAATATCCCGCAGTGCACGCGCAAGGACCTGCGCAATGCCGTCGAGGCCGCCGCGAAGGCCGGGCCGGGCTGGGCGAAGCGCACCGCGTATAATCGCGGGCAGATCCTCTACCGCCTCGGCGAGATGCTCGAAGCGCGCCGGCAGGAGATGGTCGATACGCTTGCGCTCTTCGGGGCGAACAAGGCCGCGGCGGCGAAGGAGGTCGATACCACCGTGGACCGGATCGTCTACTACGCGGGCTGGGCCGACAAATATGAGCAGGTGCTGGGCAACGTGAACCCGGTGGCCTCGGCGCATTTCAACTTTACCGTCACCGAGCCGATGGGCGTGATCGGTGCGATCACCCCCGATGCGCCGCCGCTGCTCGGCCTGATGTCACTCGTGGCGCCGATCATCGTGAGCGGCAATACGGTCGTCGTCATGGCCTCCGAGAAGACGCCTTATCCAGCTGTGCTCTTCGGGGAGATGCTCGCGACGAGCGACCTGCCGGGTGGCGTAGTGAATATCCTCACGGGCTTCCGCAAGGAACTCGTACCGACCTATGCGACGCATACGCACCTGCGCGCGATCAGCGCCGCCGGCCTCAGTGCCGACGAGCGCAAGGCGATCCGCCTCGGTGCCGCCGATAGCGTGAAGCGCGTGCACTTCGCGGCTGCGGCGAGCGAGGCCGACTGGGCGAGCGATACCGCGCAGAGCGTTTACGCCGTGCGTGACTTCCTCGAATTCAAGACCACCTGGCACCCTATCGGAGCCTGATCGAAGCAGAGTGGTATTAACCACCCGCCTTCGCGCGGGAAGGGTGAGAGTTGGGAAGGGCTGAGGGCTTGTAGTTCCACCTTCAGGCGGAATCCGGACGAGCCTTCCGCCTAAAGGCGGAACTACGAACTCAGATGCCTTGGGCGACATCGAGTGCGTGGCTGGTGATGAGTATGGGAGGGCGGTTCGAAGTCCGCTCTACCTCTGAGTCTACCCGCCCACAGGAAAGCCGCCCATAATACGCACGGTTTGCAGGTACGTCGCTTGACGCGGGGGTTGGGCGGCACGCACCATGCTGCTGCGTCCTCGTCGTTGGAGTCCCCGGTCCCATGCTGCGATTTCTCTCGTCCCTGATTCTCGTGCTGGCGCTTGCCTGTCGCTCGGCTGCCGCCACTTCTCCCGAAGACGCGCGCGCCCAGCAGATCGTGGGCTCTGCGACCTATAAAGCGGCGGTGGCCGTCTTCGACCGCGACTTCGAGCGGTTCATCAATGAGTTGATTTTTCTCACGGAGATTCCTGCGCCGCCGTTTCGTGAGCAGTTGCGCGCCGAGGCGTATGCGAAGCTGCTGCGCGAGGTCGGCCTGGAAAATGTGGAGATCGATGCCGAGGGCAATGCGATGGGCCTGTGGCGCGGCAAGGGTGGCGCGCCGCTCCTCGCGGTCGCGGCGCATCTCGACACAGTGTTTCCCGAGGGCACGGATACCAAGGTGAAGCGCAGCGGCACGCGGCTCATGGCGCCGGGCGTCGGCGACGATACGCGTGCGCTGGCTTTCCTCCTCGCGGCGATCCGCGCGATGCGTGAGGCGAAGATCCAGACCGCCGGCGACATTCTCTTCATCGGCAACGTGGGCGAGGAGGGGCCGGGCGATCTGCGTGGGATGCGATATCTCTTCGGCAAGGGGCCGTGGAAGGACAAGATCAAGCGCTTCATCACGGTCGACGGTCGCTCCAACGACTCGATCACCAACGGCGGGCTCGGCAGCAAGCGCTACCGTGTGACCTTCAAGGGACCGGGCGGCCACAGTTGGGGCGCGTTTGGCCAGGCGAGTCCGGCCTTCGCGATGGGCAATGCCATCGCAAAGCTCGGCAAGCTCGTCGTGCCGAAGCAGCCCAAAGTCTCCTACAATGTCGGCGTGGTGAGCGGTGGCACGTCGGTAAATTCGATCCCCTTCGAGGTCTCGATGGAGATCGACATGCGTTCCACCTCGCAGGAGGAACTCGCGAAGATCGACGCCCAATTTCTCAAGCTCGTGGAGGAATCGGTCGCCGAGGAGAACGCGGCGCGGCTGACGACTTTCGGCAAGATCGTGGCCGACGTGAAGATGATCGGGGAGCGGCCATCGGGTATCACTTCACCGGATACGCCGGTATTGCGGCAGGTCATCGCGACGATGAAGGCTTTCGAGAAGGTGCCGGTCTGGGAAACCAGCAGCACCGACGCCAATATCCCGATCAGCCTTGGAATCCCTGCCTTTGCGATGGCCTCGCAGTCGGCGAACCGCGGTGGCCGTTCCCACTCGCTCGATGAGTGGACTGACGTCGAGAAGACCACCGCGGTGAAAGACTTTGGCCTGGCGCTTGCGATGCTCCTGAGCGTTGCCGACGCGCCTTGAGGTAGGGTAGAGTCGATGAGGTTGGCCGCAAAGAGGCGCAAAAGGCGCAAAAGAGTTCAGAGTTTTTGATCGCGGAAGCAGCTTTCGCGTGGCTCGGATAAGCGAGAGGGCGGGTTGAAAACCCGCCTACCTGGGGAGCCGCACCGTGAAGGTCGTGCCGGTGCCCGGCGTGCTCTCCACTGAGATATCGCCGCCGTGGGTGTCGACGATGGCTGCTCATCCGCGCGATCGGCCCGCGTCTCACCGACTTCGGCGTGGCGGGCGTGCTGGCCGACCCAAAACTCGAGATCTACAACAGCTCGGGCACCCTCGTCGCGAGCAACGACAACTGGCTGGCGGCCAATGCCGCCACGTTTACGCAAGCGGGGGCGTTTGCGCTGCTTGCGGGCAGCAAGGATGCCGCGGTGATTGTCACGCTGCCGGCAGGCGCGAGCTACACGGTTTCCGTCTCCGGTGTCGATGGCGCCACGGGCGAAGCGCTCGTTGAGATCTATGATCTTTAAATTCGTGGCAGAAGCGCACGAAACGCGTGGCGCCGGTCCTTTCAGGGCTGCCGGCGAGGCGTCGTGGAACTTTACGATCTCCGCTGACGTCCGCCGTTTATTGCTCCACATTCCTTACTCAGAGCGTCGTTTTAACCGTTACCCCTGCCCATGAAAACCTGTCGTTCGCTTGTTCTGCTGGCCGTCCTGGTGCCGGCTTCTGTCGTGTGGGGCGCAGCCGTGCGCACCCCGCAACTCACCGAAGGGCCTTTCTATCCCTTCAATTCGAGCAACTCGCTCCCGGCGCTTACCGAGCGCGACGCGGACCTGACAAAGCTGAAGGAGGGCAAGTCCGCGGCGGGAAAAACCCTGCTGCTCTCCGGGGTGCTGCGTGATCTCGAGGGCAAGCCGATCAGCGGCGCGAGCGTGGAGATCTGGCAGACGGACGACGGCGGCATCTATTACCACTCGGGAAATCGCACGGCCGGCCGTGACGAGGGCTTCCAGTACTTCGGCGAGTGCGCGACGGATTCCGAGGGGCGCTATGATCCGGCACCGACGCAGCGGGCGCGACGACGTTGCTGGCGACGAAGGATATCTGCATCGATCCGGCGGCCCAGCCGGCGGCGGAGCGCGACCGGGGCTCCGGTGGTTCGGGCAGCTCCGGTGCGCCGAAGCGAAAGCGTACGTAAACCTCGCGGGTCTCCGACCCCGACCTGCCATTGACGAACTCGTCGCGCAAAGGGCGGGGCAAAGGCCCTTGCCTGGCTGCAAACTCGGTTTGCACCGGCGAGTAGCTGCGGTATTCCTATTCCGCCCCTTCCTTTTTTCGACGACCCGCTCATGACTTCCCCAGCCGACATCTCACGCCCGCGCGCGCTGATGCTCGTCTTCCTGCTGGTCTTCACGGCGGCGGTGTCGCTCGCGGCCTTTCTGGCGCAGCGGACGGGCATCCGTCTCTTTGCCGCCCTCGCTACGCTCAGTGCATGGGCGATGGTCGTGGCGCTGGGCAACCTGCTGCCGCCGCTGCCGTGGCGGCTGCGCAGCGTCGCGCGTTTGCTCGCCGCGCTGGCGGTGGTGGGATTTCCGGTGTGGTTCTACCATTTGCAGCGTGGGGCTTTCGCGGGTGCGACGGATGCGCTGCTGCAATTTGCCGCCGTGACGGGCGCGATCCTCGCCTTTGGCGCTCACTTCCTCGCGACGTACGGGCACAATGTCGGGCGCGAGACACCGTCGCCTGTGCTCGCGACGCTCGTGCCGCTGGCGCGGCTGCTCGCCGCCGCGGAGACCGTGACGGTGGTGGTGCTGCTGGTGCGGCTCTATGCGCAGCGCAGCTGGTTTCATACGGCGGAGCTCGCACTGCTGATCGCCGCCGGCGCGCTCCTGCTTGAAGCGGGGCTGCATCGGATAGCCCGCCTGTATCAGCCGAAGCGGCTGCGGGACGTCGAGCAGGTCTTCGGCCGCAGTGTGCTGCTGCCCACGCTTTTTGGCGAGAGTGGCCCGCTGCGCTCGCTCGGCGCCACGCTGGAGAAGACCTTTGGGGTAAAGCTCGCGGATACGTGGCTCATCCAGCTGGGGCGCATGCTGGTGGCGCCGCTCGTATTACTCGGCGCGCTCGGCCTCTGGGCCTCGACCGCGCTCACGCGCGTGCCGATCGACAGCCGGGGCGTGCTGGTGCAGGGCGGGGCGTTTGCGGCGGAGTCGCTGCCACCTGGGCTGCATTTCCACGCGCCGTGGCCGTGGGCGAAAATTGTGCTCGTGCCGACCGAGCGGGTGCAGGAGCTGGCGCTTGGTTTCGAGCGCGACCTCTCCGGCCCGGTGCTCTGGGCGGAGAAGCATTTCGAGGGCGAGCAGAACCTGCTGGTGGGCCAGGGCGAGGAGCTGCTTACGATCAATGTCCCGATCCACTACCGCGTGCGCGATGCCGTGGCTTTCCTGCGGCACACGAGCGATGCCCGCGCTGCGCTCGAGGCGCTCGGCTATCGCGAACTGCTGCAGCTGACGGGCAAGCACACGGCTTTTGGGCTGATGACGACCGATCGTATCGAGATCACCGATACTTTGCGGGCGCGTTTGCAGGCGGCGAGCGACCGGCTCAACCTCGGGATCGAGGTCATCTTCGTGGGGTTGAAAGATGTGCATCCGCCCGTGCCGGTGGCGCCTTCGTATCAGGATGTGATCAGCGCGGAGGAGCAGCGGGCGGCCTTTGTCGATCTCGCGCGCACGTACACGGTGCAGGCGACTGCCGCGGGGCAGGTGAGCGCGGCGCAGATCCGGTTGCGGGCAGAAACGGCCGCCACCGAGCGGCTGGCCAAAGCGCGGGGCGAGGCGGCGCGTTTCGTGGCGCCGCTCGCCGTGTATCGGAGCCAGCCGGAAGTCTACCAGCTGCGCACCCGGCTCGAGTCGCTGGAGGTGGCTCTCGCGGAAATCCGCCAGCTCGTGCTCGTGCCGCGCGAGACCAAGGCGCGGATGAATTTCTACCTCGGCCTCGATCCTTCTTCGCCGCTTTCGCCGGCGCTCGTGCGCTAACCGTCCCTTCTTTTTCCATGTCCGCGCTGCAAGTTTTCACCCGTGCCCTGATCGCCCTCGTCGTCGTGACGATCCTCGGCTTTGCGATGTTCAGCTTCCAGGTCGCGAGCAACGAGTCGGCGGTGCTCACACGCTTTGGCTCGCCCGTGCGCACGCTCACCGAGCCTGGACTCTACTTCAAGTGGCCCTGGCCGATCGATACGGTGAACCGCTTCGATGCGCGGCTCGCGTTCTATGATACGCGGCTCTCGGAGGCGCTCACGCAGGACAAGCGCAACGTGATCCTTCCCGTCTTCCTCGCGTGGCGGATCGCGGACCCGCTCAAGTTTCTCCAAGCTCTCGGCACGCCGACCGCCGCCCCCACCAAGCTCGACAGCCTCGCGACCAGCGCGCGCAACGCCCTGCTGGGCCGCTACGATTTCCAGGAACTCGTCTCGACCGATCCGGCCAAGCTCAAGCTCGTGGAACTGGAGCAGCGGCTCGGCGACGCGATCCGGCCGCAGGCGCTGTCGGCCTTTGGGATCGCGATCGAACAGGTGGGCATCAAGCGCATCGCGCTGCCCGAAGCCAACACGCTCTATGTCTACGAGCGGATGAAGGCCGAGCGCGGCCAGTACGCTGCGCGGTTTCGCGCCGAAGGTCGCCGCGAGGCCGAGGAGCTGCGCTCGAAGACGGACGCCGAGCGCACCGTGCTGCTCGCCGAGGCGCAGAAATTTGCCGAGGAGACGCGCGGCAAGGCCGAGGCGGAGGCGGCGCGCATCTATGCCGACGCGCACTCGCAGGATCCGAATTTCTATAAATTTCTCCGCGAGCTGGAGACGCTCCGGAAGGTCACGAAGGAGAATACGACGCTGATTCTCGATACGGACACCGCGCCCTTCAATCAGCTCAAGTCGCCGACCCCGGCTCCGGCCGCGAAATGAGCGATCCGGTTTCAGCACTTTCCGCCCGCCGGCGGGCCGCGCGCGTGAGCTCTGGCCATGCGCTCTTCGGGGCGCTCGCCGCGACGATCAAGCTTCTGCGCTGGCTGCTCTTTGGGCTCGTGGGTATTTATCTTTGCTCGGGTTTCACGCGCGTCGCGCCCAATGAGGATGCGCTCGTCTACCGGCTCGGCCGGCTGCAGCGCGAGGTGCATCCGCCGGGCCTGCTCTTTGCGTTGCCGGCGCCCATCGATCGCGTGGTGAAGGTGCCGACGCGCACCCAACACGAGCTCTTTCTCAATAGCTGGGCGCCTGATGAGGCGGCGGCCGCTGCGGCGACCGCAGCCTCCGCCACGCCGCAATCGACGTTGCAGATGCCGGCCTCGCTGCTTGCGGTGCTGCCCACGGCCAATGCCGGACTCGCGGGGATGGCGCCGCCGAGCGGCAAGGGCCTGCATCCCGTCTTCGACGGCTACACGCTTACCGGTGATACCAATCTGATCCACGCGCGTCTCACGCTGCGTTACCGGATCGCGGATCCTTTCGCATATGTGCGCGCGGCGCAGGCGGCCGCGCATGCCGCGTTGATCGACGCCGCGGCGATGGATGCGGCCACTATCGTGCTCGCGGCGATGAAGATCGACGACGCGCTCGGGGCAGGGCTGGAGTCGCTGCGCAACCGCGTGCGCGAGCTGACGCAGCGGCGGCTCGATGCGCTGCAAATGGGCGTGGAGGTGGTGGCCTTTGAGGTAAACATGATCATCCCGCCCCATGCGACGGCGACGGCATTTGCCGATGTCACGAGCGCGCAGGTGGAGTCGCGGACCACGCTGGAGCAGGCGCGCACGTATCGCGCGCAGACGATGCCGCGCGCGGAGAGCGATGCCTTTCGCACGCGGCAACAGGTGACGGCGGATGCGCGCGAGATCGTTTCGCGGGCGCGGGGCGAGGCCACGGCCTTTCTCGCGCTGCTTGCGGAGCACCGGGCGTCGCCGGACCTCGTGGAGACGCGGCTGCGCGCCGAGATGCTCGAGCAGGTGCTGCCGCGCATGAAGACCCGCACGCTCGTGCCGAGCGAGGGCGGACAGCTGAACGTTTTCCTCCGCGATACCCGATGAGCGCGCTACCGACTGCGGAGAGCGCCGCGCGGATTGTCGCCCGCGAAAACAGCGAGGATATCGGGCCGCCGCGAGGCAGCGCGGGCTTTGCTTTTTCGGCACTGCATATCCGGCTGATCCTCGTCGCGGTGGGCCTGCTCTGCCTCGGACTGAGCGCGGCAGCGAAGTGGTTGCGGCCCGATCAGGCCGATGTGTTCGCGCTCTGGGCGATGATCGGGCTCGGGCTCGCCGCCATTCCGGTGCTGATCGACAGCCTCACCTCGCTGAGGGCCGACGGCTTCGAGGCGACGAAGTACTACATGGATCAATTCGTGGCGCTCGCGATTCTCGCGTGCTTCGCGATCGGCCAGTACGCGACCGGCACGATCGTCGCCGCGATCCTCATCGTGGGCCAGATCCTCGAGGAGCATACGACACTGGGTGTAGAGGAAGCGGTGAAGTCGCTGACGCGGCTCGCGCGGGTGAAGGCCCGCCGGCAGGCTGCGAACAGGGAAGACCTCGTCGATGCCGCCGATCTGCGCCCGGGTGACCGCGTGCGGGTGTTGCCGGGCGATACGATTCCCGCGGATGGCAAGATCGCCACCGGCATGACCACCATCGACCAAGCCTCGATCACGGGCGAGTCGCTGCCGGTGGATGCGGAGGGCGGCTCAGCCGTGTATGCGGGCACGACGAATCTCACGGGCGCTTTTGAATTTGTCGTCGCCAGCACGGGCAGCGAGACGGTGATCGGCCGGGTGACGAAAATCGTCGAAGAGGCGAAGACCTCGCGGGCGCCGGTGATGCGGCTGATCGATGACTACACGCGCTACTACATGCCTCTGGTGCTGATCGTCGCCGGCTTTGTGCTCTTCTTCACGCGCGACGTGCAGCGGGCGATCTCGGTGATCATCGTCGCGATGCCGTGCGCCTTTGTGCTGGCTTCGCCTTCGGCGATGGTGGCGGCGCTCGCGGTGGCCTCTCGGCTGGGCATCCTGGTGAAGAGTTCGCGCTTCTTCGAGGCGGCAGGCTCGATTGACACCGTCGTTTTCGACAAGACCGGCACGCTCACCACCGGTCAGTTGCGGGTAACGGCGGTGCGGCCAGCGGCGAGCGGCAGCGAGGATGAGGTCATCGCGCTCGCGGCGGCGCTGGAGGCGCATTCGACGCATCCGGTGGCGCGCGCGGTGATGACCGAAGCGCTGCGGCGCGGGCTCTCCTACGATCGCGGCCAGACGGTGGAGGAGGTGGCGGGCCGCGGGGTGCGCGGCGGTGCGCTGGCGGTGGGCCGGCGCGCGTGGCTGGAGTCCCAGGGCGTCGCGATCCCTGCGGACGTTATCGAGACGGCGGCGGCCTCGACGCTGTATGTGGCGCGGGGAGGAGTCCTCGTGGGCACGATCCTGCTGGCCGACGCGATTCGCGCAGAGACGCGCGAAACGACGGCGGCCCTGCGCACACTCGGCATCGATCATTTTGTGATGCTCACGGGCGACCGTGCGGCGGTGGCCGGCGAGATCGCGGCGGAAGCGGGCATGACGCGGTTTCGCGCCGACTGTTTGCCGGAAGAAAAGCTGACCGAAGTGCAGGCGCTCAAGGCGGCGGGACACCGCGTGCTCGTGGTGGGCGATGGCGTGAACGACGCCCCGGCGCTGGCGGCGGGCGACCTCGGCGTGGCGATGGGCGCGCTCGGCAGCGATGTGGCGATCAAGACCGCGGACGTGGCGCTCATGGGCAACGACCTGCGGGCGCTCCCGCGCTTCGTGGCGCTCTCGGACCGCACGCTGCGGATTATCAATCAGAACCTCGCGTGGGGTCTCGCGTTCATCGCCCTGTTTGTCGCGCTCTCGGCCTTTGGGCTGGTGAGCCCGATCATGGCGGCGTTTCTGCACGAATTCAGCGCGTTTTTCGTGATCTTTAATAGCGCACGGCTGCTGCGCTTCGATGAAGAGAAGGCGTAGGCTTCGAGTACGCTGCGCTGCGTGGACTACGACAGAAGCAAATTGAACAGGAAGATCGGGAAGGTCGGGAAGACACAGAATTTGAACAGAAGGCAACGAAGGGAACGAAGAGCGCTGATGCCTTCGCTCGAAAAATCCGCCTTTCGTTC
This sequence comes from Verrucomicrobiota bacterium, assembly GCA_040386765.1. Lineage (GTDB taxonomy): Bacteria > Verrucomicrobiota > Verrucomicrobiia > Opitutales > Opitutaceae > ER46. Next base: position 17,372 of record JAZKEV010000551.1, read on the forward strand.
TCTTGGTTGCCTTCTGTAAAAAACCCGAAAGCTGGGAGCTTTGCCTCAGCTTAAAAAAGTGGAGATCATCTTCTCATCCTTCCGGTTCGAAATGGCTTGGTTCGCCCGCTTATCTCGAAAGAGGTACGATTCCGAAGCAGCGCTTCGCGGACGTTCATATATAAATTTTCCTTCCCGGCAGTTTTATTGGCTTACGGGAAACGGTGCGCATAAATAGCGGATGTCATAGGGCGGGGTTTCGGGGCGTTATCTGCTGTTCAAGCGGCGAGGGATGATTTGAGATATGAGGGTGCGTTTTACGCTTCTGGCTGCGGTTCTTTACCTCTTGCTATCTATCCCCGGTGTGGGCGCCGAAACCCCGGCGCTGGATCGTGTCGTCCTGCAATTGAAGTGGCGGCATCAATTTCAGTTTGCCGGCTACTATGCGGCGGCGGCGAAGGGTTATTATAAAGAAGCGGGGCTCGAGGTGGAGATGCGGGAGGCGATGCCGGGAAAGGATCCGGTGGAGGAGGTGCTGGCGGGCCGGGCGCAGTTTGGGGTCGGGACTTCCGAGTTGGTGCTGTTGCGCGCGCACGGGAAGCCGGTGGTGGTGCTCGCGGCCATTTTCCAGCACTCGCCGCTCATCCTGCTCGCGCCAAAGCATCCGGGCGTGAGCACCCTGCACGATCTCGCGGAGAAGCCGCTGATGATCGAGCCGCAGTCGGCGGAGCTCTTCGCGTACTTCAAGCACGAGGGCATCGATCCCAAGAAGCTGAAGGTGGAGACGCATACCTTCAGCGTGGAGGACCTGACGCGCGGGCGGGTGGCGGCGATGTCGTCGTACTCGACGGACGAACCCTTTGTGCTGCGCGAGGCGGGCGTGGGTTTTCTCATGTTCACGCCGCGCGCGGGCGGCATCGATTTCTACGGCGACAACCTGTTTACGACGGAGCGGGAGATTGCGGCGAATCCCGAGCGCGTCCGGGCTTTCCGGGAGGCGAGCTTGCGCGGTTGGGAATATGCGCTGGCGCACCAGGAGGAGATCGTCGACCTGATCCGCAACCGGTACAGCACGCGGAAGAGCCGCGAGCATCTGCTCTTCGAGGCGGTGGAGACGGCAAAGCTGATGCACCCCCGGCTGATCCAGGCTGGGCATATGAACCCCGGACGCTGGCAGCACATCGTGCAGGCGTACCGGGAATTCGGTATGATCGACCGGCCGCTGTCGCTCGATGGTTTTCTCTATGGCGTGACGGCGGCGCCCAATTTGCGCTGGCTCTACTGGTCGCTGGGCGGGGTGAGCGTGCTGGCCACTCGGGCTTCGGCCCCGTGTCTTAGCGCCCCAGGGCAGCAACGC
>JAZKEV010000552.1:0-2098 GCA_040386765.1 Verrucomicrobiota bacterium
ACGGAACGGACTTCATGGGTGTTAGGGTTTTCGAAAACCAAAAGGGGTCAGACGGACGGGGCGGCGAAAGCGACCGGGCGCAGGGAGAAAATCAGCCCGGTTGTACAAAATCAGGGCGGACCTAAGAGCGTGCGCAAGAAAAATTGATAATTATGATTACGAAGGTCGTGTGCACGGCGGAAAAGTTGCACGAGCCAGTGCGCGCGGTGCGGGATGAGAGCGAGCAGAGCCCTGCGTAGCGCGGAGCTTCAGCCCGCGCTACGTCAGATACCCGACTCCGCCGCCGAAATACCTGCTTATATTTATTTTCACCCTGTTCCCGCGAAACGGAATTGTCAGCGCCGCACGGAGTCGCATCGTCACGCTTCGAATGCCCCCTACGCCCCCCGACCACGATGATGTGGTGCACAGCGAGTCGTTTCTCGCCTCCCTGATGCGCCGGCAACTGGCCCTCTCGATCTCCTGCGCCGCGACCTTCATGATCGCGCTGCTCGGGCTCCCGCTTCTGAACTACTTCGCGCCCGAGCTCATGGCGACGCGCGTGGGTGGTTTCACGCTGAGCTGGCTGGTGGTGGGCGTGCTGTTCTTCCCCTTTGTGTGGATCATCTCGTTTGTCTTCATCAAGCGCTCCATGGCGCTCGAGGAAGATGAGGTCGTGCAAGTGGAGCGCCTGAAAGGGAAACGCTAAGCCATGATCACCTCTCTCCCGTTTTTCGCCGCTGCGAGCGGCGGCATCGATTGGTGGATCTTCGCCTTCTCGTTCATCACGGTCATCGTGACGATCGGCATGGGCTTCTGGTCGGCCAAGCAGTCGAAGACCGCGAGCGACTTCTTCGTCGCGGGTCGCTCGGTGTCGGTAGGCTGGAATGCCTCCGCCATCTCCGGCGAGTATCTCTCGGCCGCGTCGTTCATGGGTGTCGCCGGCATGGTGATGTCGAGCGGTTACGATGCGCTCTGGTATCCAGTCTGTTACGCCTGCGGCTACCTCTTCCTGTTGCTCTTCATCGCGGGCCCCCTGCGGCGCTTCGGCGCGTACACGATCCCGGACTTTGCCGAAGGCCGGTTCGACTCGCCCCTCTTCCGCAAGATCGCGGTGTGCTTCGTCCTCTTCATCGGCTTTTTCTACACGATGCCGCAGATGAAGGGCGCGGGTGTCACGCTCGCGTACATCTTCCCCGGCATACCCTACTGGGCCGGCGTCGTCCTCGTGGGCGCGGTCATCACCTTCAACGTCGCGCTCGGCGGCATGAAAGGCATCACGCTCGTGCAGGCGTTTCAGTATTGGGCGAAGATGTTCGCGATCAGCATCCCGATCTTCGTCGTGATGTCGGTCTACGGCTTCTACAACCAGCACATTGGCGCTAACCAAGCCCTCGGCGAACCCGTCCCGGCGGTGCAGCAGGCCGACTTCGAGCGCAAGCCGCTGCCGCTCACGGAAAAGGCCCCGAAGGATAGCGCGTGGATCGCGCCCTTTGGCCCGCTTACGACCAAGGCCGTCAACGCCGCCGCCGCCGCCCTCCCCGTCGAGCAACGCGCCGGTTACCTTGCGGAGTACCAGAAGCCGTACTCGCTCCTCTACACCTACTCGCTGATCATCGCGCTCGTCTGCGGCACCGCCGGCCTGCCGCACATCCTCGTCCGCTTCTATACGAACCCCGACGGTGTCGCGGCCAAGCGCACCACGATGTGGGTGATGATCCTGATCGGCGTCTTCTACGTCTTCCCGCCCGTCTTCGGCGTGATCGGGCGCAATCTCATGCCGGAGCTCTACTCTGGCGTCGGCGCCAAGGGCACCGACAAGGTCGTGCTCGAGCTCCCCACCCTGCTCTCCGTCAAGTCGAGCGTCCTCGGCTCCATCCTCAGCGGCATCACCTGTGCGGGCGCGTTTGCCGCCTTCATGAGCACCTTCAGCGGCCTGCTCGTCTCGATGACAGGCGCACTGGCGCACGATGTCTACGGCCGGATGCTGCGGCCCAAGTCGACCCCTGCGGAGCGGCTCTTCGCCTTCAAGATTGCGGCCGTGCTCGTCGGCGCCGTCGCCATCGGCCTCGGCTGCTTCGTCGAGCCGCTCGAGATCAACTTCATGGTTGGCCAGGCC
>JAZKEV010000553.1:0-1500 GCA_040386765.1 Verrucomicrobiota bacterium
ACGCTCGAATAGATGATCGCTGCCGGCACGATGCCCAGCATCGTTGCCAGCGCGTAGCGCCTGAGCTGCATGCCGAGCAGAGCCGGCACGATGTTGATCAGCCAGAAGGGAAACACCGGCACCAGCCTCAGGAAGAGGAGATAGCTGAAATCGTTGTGTTGGAATCCCTCCTCGAGACGCGCCAGCCTTGCACCGGCGCGGGCGCGGAAGAGATCGCGAAAGGCGTAGCGCGCGGCCAGGAACACGGCGATCGAACCCAGGGTCGCGCCGATCACCGAGAGGCAGGCGCCCGTCCAGGTGCCGAACAGGAAGCCGCCCACCGGCGTCGCCAGCATGGCGACAGGCAACGAGAAGGCGACCATGACCGCATAGACCAGCAGGAAGGCGAGCGCCGCCAGCGGACGATGTGCGGCAACCCACGCCGTCAGCGTCGCCTTGTGGCGGGCCAGCATGTCGTAAGAGAAATAGCGCTCGAGCCCGAGCAGCAGGAAGATCGCCAGCCCCGCCAGCAGGATCGCCACTGGCAGCAGCCGGCGCAGTGTCGATGTATCCATTTGGCCTTTCGTCTCGCCCCGCCTTGATATTGACGCTGCGGGGCCGATCCTCAAAGCACATGCTGTCACGCCTGAGTGACTGGTAAGCCCGGGTCTGTGGCCGCGACGCTCGGTCTTGCCTCGAATCGCTGCCACCACGCCGCAAGTCGCGGCCGCGCGGCCAGCAGATCGGCGCCGCGTGCGGACTGCGCGAAGTAGGCGATCATCGCGCCGAGATGGAAGTCGGCCAGCGAGAGGTCGGGACCCGTCAGCCAGGTGTCCGTCGCGGCCAGCGCTTCCAGCGCGTCGAGGACCTTGGCAGCGATCGCCAGGCCCTTCTCCAGCTCCGTGGGGTCACCTGCCGCGCCGTTGTGGGGGCGGATGACATCGTGGACGAAGACCTGCCGCACGAGCGGCCAGTAGGCGTAGGCGTCGATCACGCCGATGATCTGGTCCATGCGCGCGAGCCGTCGTGGATCCGTGGGCTGAAGCGCAGAGCCGGCGAAGGCGCGGTCGAGGTAGCGGGTGATGGCGCCCGTCTCGTAGAGGGTGAAGCCGTCATGGACGAGCGCCGGCACCCGGCCGAACGGATGGAGCGCCAGATACTCGGCCGGAACGTCGGCCGCGAACGGGTTTACCTCGACCCGCTCATAGGCCACGCCTTTCTCGGCCAGGACCAGCCGGGCGATCCGGAGGTAGACGCTGTAGCGGTAGCCGTGGAGAAAGAGGGTCATTGGGCGCGCCTCGATTGCTTCAGCACAAAGGTCCCTCGCTGCGCTCCAGGGCGGGGACTACCCTGCCCGAGATGACATTATTGCTGAACGATCGAAGGTGCGTTCGTGAAAACTGGCACGAAGCCGGCAATACCACATCCAGTGTCTTCCCGAGCGTAACGAGGGACCCTTAGCTTGCGTCAGCGCCAGCCCTCAGCCCACGTTGACTCTGAGGGATCGGCCGCTTATTACCC
>JAZKEV010000553.1:1510-1873 GCA_040386765.1 Verrucomicrobiota bacterium
TTTCTCGGCCAGCACCAGACGGGCGATCCGGAGAGAGACGCTGTAGCGGTAGCCATGAAGAAAGAGGGTCATTGGCGGTCCGAGGCCAGAGCGGACGACGGGCTCAAACTGTCATCCTGAGCGCAGCGAAGGATCTAGCCGAACTACCAAATGACTGCGTAGCTGGCGTGAGATCCTTCGCTGCGCTCAAGATGACAGAAATTGTGGAGCTGTGTCCCTCGCCCTCAACTTCGGGGCCAGCTCTCCGCCCACGTTGACTCTGAGGGGTCAGCCGCTTATTACCCTCGCCCACGGAATTTGCCCCCGGTGCACCGCGCGGGGGCCTTGTTGTGTTCTAAGGAGTTGCGTCATGAAACGCACATA
>JAZKEV010000554.1:0-3957 GCA_040386765.1 Verrucomicrobiota bacterium
TCTGATCGATACACACACGCATCTGGAGAGCTTTGCCCGCAAGGGGCTGCTGGCGAGCGGGGCGCCGATGGCGACGCTCGCGACCCCTTTCAAGAAGGCGGCGGACTTCGCGAATCCCAACCAGGTGAAGGTGGTGCTTGCGACGGCGGCGCGGCGGGCGCTGTTCTTCTCGCGATCGCCGCTGCCCTTTGCCCGCGATCGCGGCGGCGTGGTCGACGATGCGTGGGTGCAGAGCAATCCGTGCCTGAAGCACCTCGGCCTGTACGGATATCACGCCGACCTTCTTAGAAAATTTGCGACGCTGCCGCCGGGCCGGCTCGAGCAGATCGAGAAGCTGGAGCAATTGCGCGTGCTGGAGAACGGCTATGAGATCGCGTGCGACGTGACGGCCGATCCGACGATCGGCGTGGATACGCCGGAGGATGCGGTGAAGTTTGAGCAGTGGCTGGGCGCGTGAGGTGGCGGAGATTTGTCGCGCGCGTGACCGCTCCGAAACCAAGATGACGACGTCGCCAAAGGCGGACGGGCCGCGCGCGTGGCTGCTGGCGCTCGCGGTGGCGGTGCTGGCGGCGTGGAACGTGCGCGAGGTCGTGGATTTCGACTTCGTGGCCTTCGACGACGATATCAACATCTACTTCAACGCGCGGCTCGGCCCGCCGAACCGGGAAACGCTTGCCTGGATGTGGACCGATACGGTGCAGATGCGGCGCTACGTGCCGCTGGGGTGGCTGGTGTTTTCCGTGGGCTATTGGTTCTCGGGCCTGTCGCCCGAGGGGTATCACACGCTGGGCGTGGTGTTCCATGCGCTCAACGCGATGCTGGTGTGCGTGGTGCTCATGCGCGTGCTCGCGCGGTACGCCTCGCACGTGGAGCCCACTTGGCGAAACGGCGTCGCGGCGGCGATGGCGCTCCTCTGGGCGTGGCATCCGATGCGCGCCGAGACGGTGGGCTGGTGCTCGGGGTTGCTCTACGGACTCTCGGGCTCCTTCGCGCTGGCGAGCGTGCTGACGTATCTGCGGGCGGTGGGCTCGGAGCAACGCGGGCGATGGGTAGGCGCGACGCTGCTGCTCTTCATCCTCTCGCTGCTGACGTATCCGCTGGGCCTCGGGCTCGTGGGGGTGTTTGTTGCGATCGATATCGCGGAGTGGTGGCGGCGCAGCGGGCAGGCGGGGCCGGAGAGTAGCATCCCATGGCGACGCTGGGCGGTGGAGAAAATCGTGCTGGTGATACCCGCCGTGGTCTGTGCGGCGCTGGTGTGGATGGCGGCGACCAACGCGCACGGCATGTGGACGCGTCCGGCGACGGTGGCCGATGGGCAGGCGTGGAGCCGCGGGCTGCGCGGCGTGGCGGCGGCGGGCTACTTCCTCTGGCGGCCCCTGTGGCCCACTCATCTCTCGCCGTCGTTTACGGAATTCCTGCGGGTGGGCCCGAGCGTGATCGGCAGCTGGCTGGCGCTCGCCGGGGTGGCGGTGGGGCTGGCGCTGGCGAGGCCGACCTGGCGCGTGATCGGGGCGGCGTTGCTGGTCGCGTACCTTGCGCTGCTCGCGCCGCTGCTCGGCTGGACCGAGCGCTTTTATCATCCGTCCGACCGCTACAGTTATTTCGCCATGATGGTGCTGCTTGCGGCGGGAGCACTCGGCCTGGCGCTCATACCCAAACGCGCTCGCGTCGTGGCGTTTGCCACCGCGCTCGTCCTGGCCGGCATCTGGAGCGTGATGCAGCGGGGGCAACTGAAGATCTGGCGGGACACCGATACGCTCATGCAACGTCTCGTGGAGACCGCCAAGGCGGATGGCGTGCGGGCCTCGCACCACTGGTGGTGGGTGGAGTATCACCTGCGTGGCGGCCGGCTGGAGCGGGCGAGAGAGGTGCTGACTCAGGCGCAACGCTACGAAGCCCCGGCGGTGCTCGAGCGCGCGGCGACCGCACTGCGCGAGGCGGAGGCCAATCCCGCCGACAGGCGGGCCCCGCGCTTCGCGAAGGCCCACCAGACTTGGGCGATGGATTTTGCGCGCGAAGGCCGGCCCATCGAGGCGGAGGAGCATTTCCGCGCGGCGCGCCGGACGGCGCCGCACTTTCGGGAGACGGCCTTCAATCTGGCCCTGTTCCTCCAGCATCAGGGGCGGGTGGTCGAGGCGGTGGAACTTTACTCATTCCACATCGCGCGGGCGCCAGCGGAGGAAATTTCAAACGACGCGCGAAAGTTTCTGCTCACGCGCCTGGCGGCGACATTTCGTGCGAGTGGCGAGACGCGTTGGGCGGTCGCGGTGGAGCGCGAGCGGGAACGGATAAAGTAGGCGCGGGCGGTTCATGCAGACGAGGGGCCGCAGAGGCACAGATGGGCACGGATGAATGAACCTCAGCAACGCATCGGCCGTGGCGCGTAATTTCGGCGGGCGATGACAGCGCCTATTATTCGGGAAGGAGATCGGAGACCTGAGGCACGCCAATCTTTACCTCGAAACGGTCGTCGTAGCATTTCACCCGGCGGTAGTCGGAGTAGACGGTTTCTTCCACGATGTCGCCGGTGTCGTTGCCGAAGACGTGGGCGCGGTAGCGCACGGCGGTCTTGGTCACGAAAGGCGGGAGCGCAGGCTCGATCACCGTGTAGTCGGCGGTGCTGTGGAGGCGGTCGACTTTGAACGACCCCGCGAGTGCGGAGGCGGGGCTCTGCAGCTCCATCGTGCGCTGCTGGAGCGACTGGCGGGTGCGATCGACGACAAAGGTCTGGCGATACGCGCCGGTGTCGCCGACGAGGGGGACTTTTGTCCTTTCGCGCCCGAAGGTGTAGGTCGTGTGCGCGCTGTCGTCGGGGGCGGTGACCTCGAAGTCGGCCAGCCGGGCGAAGCGCGCCATGAATTCCGCGTCGGAGTGCCTGCTCTTTTTGTTTAGCGACTTCTTCCACTTGCGGAGGCGCTCCTCGCGGTAGTCGGCCTGTGCCTTGGCGTCGGGCGGCTGACCGTTGCGGCTGACGAGGGTCCACAGGCGTTCTTCAGACTGAAAAGGGTCGAAGGTCTCGATGGTCACGGTGGGTACGCCATCGACGGTCTTGGTGCGGGTGGCGGTGTAGGCCCAGCACCCGCGCGGTTTTTCGAGGGCGGCCATCACCTCGACGAGCGGTGCGACTTGCGCGGTGCGGCGCTCTTTCTCGGCGGTGACGAATTGCGCTTTGACGCGCTGGGCCGCCACCTTGGCAGCGTCGGCGACGGGTTGATCGGCGGACTGCAGCTGCTGAGTTTCGCGTGCGACCGCAGCGCGGAATTCCGGGGAGGTTTCGTCGACCTTGCGGAAGGAGGCTTTCGGGACGGTGCAGCTGGTGAGCAGTACCAGAGCGGCCGTGCTGCCGAAGAGCACACGGAAGAGCGAGGGCGGAGGGAGGGGCATCCGAGGGTGTACTACACGGGAAAGCGCGCGGAGGTTACAGGTGGGCAAAGAGAAACGGACGCAAGGGTAACGCCGCCGGGTGGCGCTTGGAGCCATTCGCGGTAAACGAAGCCGCTGAATCCCTGCGCTCACGCGCAGGGCTACCAGACCGTGCGGACCACGGCGGTCATAGACCGCCGCTACAGGAGATCAGATCTTACCGGCTTTGCGCGCTTCGATCATCTTGTAGAAGTCGATGAAGAGCGGGTCGGCGTCGTTCGGGCCGGGGGCGGCTTCAGGGTGGTACTGCACGCTGAAGACGGGGAGGGTCGCGTGGCGGAGGCCTTCGACCGTGTTATCGTTGAGATTGATCTCGGTGATCTTGGCGCCGCGGTTCTCGATCGACTTGGCGTCGGTGGCGAAGCCGTGGTTCTGCGCGGTGATCGAGACTTTGCCGGTCTCGAGATTCTTCACCGGCTGGTTGCCGCCGCGGTGGCCGAACTTGAGCTTGAAGGTCGAGCCGCCGAGCGCGTGCGTGAGCATCTGGTGGCCGAGGCAGATGCCGAACATCGGGTAGTCGGGCAGCAGGTTCGT
>JAZKEV010000555.1:0-2877 GCA_040386765.1 Verrucomicrobiota bacterium
CGTCGGGATGATCCGTCGCGAACGACATGACGCCCAGATCGAGCAGCTTGGCGTAAACCGAGGCGTCCTCGGTGTATGGAAAAGTCTGAAACGTGACGCCATGGGTGCGCAGCTCAGCGCCCACGCCTCGCAGGAAAGCGTTGCTCAGGCGGAAGGGATTGTCGGGCGCGCTCGCGTCCGTGGGCGGCGCCCAAGTGTCTTTGGTCTCTTTGGGATAAACGTGAATCTGCACCTGGGTGACGCCGGCGAATTTTGTTTTACGCAGCGCGGCGAGATCTTTGCTCAATTCCGCCTCGTTGCCGTGCATCCAGAGCAACGTCTCGGATTCGGGCATGAGGGCTTTCCAAGCGCGGATCTCGGTGATTTTGCGCGAGGCGAGCACGATCTGTTTCTCGATGCCGTATTTCCGGACTTCGGCGGCGAGCAGGGGAAACTCGATGCTCTTGATATCCATATAGAGATGCCGTTCAGGACGACCGCGCATCAACTCGAAGATCTTCGCCATGGGCACCACGTGGCGGCCCTTGTAGCGATCGCCTTTCCAAGAACCCACATCGAGCTTGGCCAGTTCGGCGTAGGTGAGGTCTTTCACGCCCTGCTTTTTCAGCTCGGGTGAAGCATCCTTCACCACCCGCGCAAAATCATTGTCGTGAAATGGGACGATCACGCCGTCGCGCGTCATGCGCAGATCGGACTCCGGATAGATGCCCATTTTCCAAGCGAGTTCGAATGCCTCGATGGTATTTTCTTCCGCAAGTTCACCCACGCCGCGGTGACCCTGAACGATTACCTTATCGAGAGGAATGTGGTCGGTGATGTTCCAGGCCGATGCGGAGGCTGGAGCTGGGGCGGGACGGCTTTGAGCGAAGCCGTGGGTCGTAGCCAAGGCAGCGGCGCACAGGCAGGCGGTGAGGAAGCGACGGGATTTCATTTTTTTGCTTTCTTGGTTTTCGGGGTTTTGGCCTCCACCAATTCGACGGAAGCCAGCAGGGCGCTGGCGCCGGCCTCGTCGATGATGAGAGACTTGAGCAAACCGCCCTTGATGGCGGCGAAGATGGCGGCGGAGCGGTCACTGCCGGAGACCACGCCGATGACCTGTGGAATTTTGCGCAACTGCTCAACCTGCACGCCGACGACGCGGTCGCGCCACGGCGAAGCGCACTCGTGCCCATCGGCGTCGATGAAGCGGCCGCAGAGTTCGCCCACGGCGCCGGCCTTTTGCAGATCGCTGATGGCCTTGGCCTGCAAGACTCCGCGCTCGACGAACACGGAATTGGCCAGCGTGCCCAGACCCACGACGGCAGCATTGGCGCGGCCGAGGTAGTCGTGGACGTTGCGCACTTGCTCGAGCTCGAGGAGGGCGTCGCGTGTGCGCTTCTCGGGAATGAAAGCGGGCGTATTGAGTGCGAGGAACGCGCCACCCAGACGCTGGGCCATCACGCGGCCGACTTCCTGGGCGTCGAAGGCATTGGCGCTCGAGTCCACGCTGCCCATGGCCTGCACGATCGTGAGAGCCTTGCTCCGCCCGCCGGGGAGATGATGAATGAGTTCGTGAATCGTGCGACCACCCGCGAGCGCCACGACGTCTTTGGGCTGGATCAATGAATCCACCACCGGGGCGGCGAAATGGCCGATCGCGCGCCGCAGATCTGCCGCATCGAGGCCGTCGCTTACCTTGATGACTACCGCCAACGAAAGACCCAGGCGGGCGCAGAGCTGTTCCTCGAGGTCATGCCGGCGGGGTTCATAGTCTGCGACGGTGATCCGGACAATGCCGCGCTCGCGGGCCAGCGCCAGCAGTCGCGAGACCTTGGCCTGCGAGACTTTGGCGAATCGCGCCACTTCGCTCTGCCCGAGTCCATCCATGTAATAGAGACGGGCCACAAGGCGCAGGCGATCGTCTGAATAAAAATTCGGCATGTTTAACAAATTTCTTGGAGGGGTGGTGGAGTGTCAAGCCGGCGGACAGCGGCAAGCCAAGGTGGCAGCGGGCCGTGAGTGTTACGAGGAGAAGGTGCCGTCATGGGATTGTAACGGGGCTACGGTTGACAGCAGTCAACGCGCCGCGTTACGAATTGAATGGTAATGCAGCATATTTATTCAAGTAATAATTAATCCCTGATTGTATGACCCGTCCAAACCAAACCCCGAACCCCCGCAGCTCCGCCGCTCACCCCTTCCCGGCGTTTTCACTTCTTCTGGTCTGTCTCACCTTGCTGTTCGCGAGCAGCAGCGTTGCCCGAGCGCAAACCACGGCCACGGGCGGCGTGAGCGGCCGGGTCTTTAATAACGCCACGCAGGGCTACGTGCGTAATGCCGAGGTGCGGGTCGAAGGCACCCAGATCGTCACGTTCACCAGTGACGGCGGCGCCTATCAATTGCCGGGCGTGGCGGCGGGCACCGTCAATATCGTGGTGAGTTACTCCGGTATGCAGCCGACGAAGGCCAGTGTCACGGTCACGGCTGGCCAGGTCGCCGTGCAGGATATTGAGTTGAGAGATTCCTTCGGCACGACGACGGGGAGCGGCGATCAGGCTCTGCAGCTGGCAAAATTCGAAATTTCCGAAGCGCGCAGCGGTCAGGCCAAAGCGCTCCAAGAGCGACGCGCCTCGATCAACGCCAAGAACGTCGTCGCCTCCGATAACTACGGCGACCTCACCATGGGCGACGTGGGCGAATTCATGAAATCGATGCCCGGTCTCTCGCTCGACTACGTCGAAGTGGACACCAGTGCGGTGCGCATCGGCGGTCTCGATCCGAAGTATTCTACGTTCACCACGGATGGCGCCCGCATGGCGACCGCCACTTCCAATAACAACGCAGGCCGCCAGAATTCCTTCGAGCAGATGTCCATCACCGGCATCGAGTCGATCGAGT
>JAZKEV010000556.1:0-4755 GCA_040386765.1 Verrucomicrobiota bacterium
GCTTCGGTCGCACGACCGGCGCGCGCGAGGAGATCGCCGCGGCGCTTCAGCCAGGTTTCCTTGCGCTCGCTCGCGGCGGCGAGGGTAGTGAGACGAGCGAGGGCGGCATCGATCCGGCCGCTCGTCTCCTCGAACTCGAGCGCCCGGAGGTGCAGCGTATAAGCGGGGCCGATACGCGCGATGGCGGCATCGAGGCTGGCGATGGCGGCGGCGGGCGAAGTGAGGAGTGAGGCGTATTCGAGGAAGAGCTCGGGCCGAGGTTGAGCGAGAAGCGCGAGCGCAGCGTCGAAATCGACGATCGCCGCGGCGCGGTTGAGTAGCGCGGTGTGCGTGCGGCTGCGCAGGATCAGCGCCTCGGCGTTGCGCGGGTCGAGCGCGAGGGCGCGGTCGAAGTGACTCTTCGCCTCGGCAAACTGGCGCGTGGCGAGGGCGAGCGCCCCGCGCGCGCACTCGAGCCGCGGCAGGCGCGGTGCGAGCTCGGCAGCTCGGAGGTAGTTGGCCTCGGCGGCGATCCAGTCTTCGTGCTTCGCGTAGAGTTCGCCGCGTTCGAGATAGAGGCCGGCATCGTTGGGCGCGGCGGCGATCGCGGGGTTGAGTCGGGAGAGCGCGGTTTCGATTTCCGGATGCGCCCACGCGACCGTCGTGCAGAGCAGAGCGGCGGCAGTCGTGGTCAGTACGGCGCGAAACACGAGGCGGTTGAAGCGGATTAGCGGAGGCGGATCAACTCCAAGCGGAGGGGTGACCTGTTCGTGACGTTGCACGTGGGGGCAGGCAGGGTGAGGGCGCGGCATTGTAGTCGAGCCGGGGCGGGCTGGCGGGGTTGCGCGTGCGAGCGTGAAGTGAGTTTCGCGTACGTGCGGCGCGACGGCTCACCGGGACGGTTCGCCCTACCTTAGATCTGCTTCAGGTATTAATTCAGGTATTAAACCGGAAGAGCGCCACGTCGCCGTCTTGGAAGACGTATTCTTTGCCCTCGAGACGATATTTACCGGCTTCGCGGGCGGCGGCGACGCTGCCGAGGGTTGAGAGGTCTTTGTAGGAGACGACTTCGGCCTTGATGAAGCCTTTTTCGAAATCGGTGTGGATCACGCCGGCGGCCTGCGGGGCCTTGAAGCCTTTCTTGATCGTCCAGGCGCGCACTTCCTTTTCACCGGCGGTGAAGTAGGTCTCGAGGCCGAGCAGGCCGTAGCTGCTGCGGATGAGCGAGGAGACGCCGGAGTCGTCGACGCCGAGATCCTTGAGGAAGCTCTTCGCATCTTCGGCGGTGAGGTCGATGAGCTCGCTCTCGATCTTGGCGCTGATCGGCACGTAGGCGGCGTCGTGGTGGGTGCGCACGTACTCGGCGACCTTTTGCACGAAGGGATTCTGCTCGGCGGTGGCGAGATCGCTCTCGGCGACATTGCACGCGAAGAGCACGGGCTTGGCGGTGAGGAGCTGGAAGAGCTTCATCTGCGCCTTTTCGTCGTCGGTGGCGGCGAGGGTATTGGCGGTCTTGCCGGAATTGAGGTGCGGCTCGAGTTTCTGCAGGAGCGCGACTTCCGCCTGGGCCTCCTTGTCGCCGGACTTCGCCTTCTTCTGGGTCTTGTCGATGCGCTTGGCCACGGCATCGAGGTCGGCGAGCACGAGCTCGGTCGTGATCACCTCGATGTCGCGCACGGGATCGATGTTGCCCATGGTGTGGACGATATCGCCATCCTCGAAGCAGCGGACGACCTGCACGATGGCATCGACCTCGCGGATAGTGGCGAGAAACTGATTGCCAAGGCCTTCGCCCTTGCTCGCGCCGGCGACGAGGCCAGCGATATCGACGAACTCGATCGCAGCGGGCACGACGACGTTGGTCTTGGCGATCTTCTGCAGCACGGCGAGGCGCTCATCGGGCACGATGACGACGCCCACGTTGGGGTCGATCGTACAGAATGGATAATTAGCCGCCTCGGCCTTGCGGGAGCGGGTGAGGGCGTTGAAGAGAGTGGACTTACCGACGTTGGGCAGGCCGACGATGCCAGCTTTGAGCATAAGGTGTCGACGGTCGCAGCCGGTGGCATCCCCGGTCAACGGAAAAGGCCCGCCTTGCGCTACGCTCCGGTGAAGATCGCGGAAAAAGCGCCCTTACCACGTTACCACTTCAGGTCGTCGCCGCCCTTGCTCTTGCTCTTGTCGTGGCGATGGCGGTGTTTGCGCCGACGCCGCCGCTTTGGAAAAAATGGATTTTCCGTACCGTCTGAAGGACGGTATTTGGTTACGAAGACCGCGATGGTGCCGATGCATATCATGGCAGCGGCAAACCATATCCACGGCGGGAGGGAAAACGATTCTGAAGCGGCTTCTTCCATGGACAATCCTGGGAGGCAGACACGGGTGGTAACTGGGGCAGCGCCGACGGGAGCGGAAGGAAATGGCGCGTGCAATCTTCCTCACTACGTACTTTGGTAACGAATCAGTATGGAATCCGTATGGAGTAGGTGCTTGACAGGGGCAGGGCGGGAGGGTCTTGTCCTCAACTTTTCCAAGCAAGAATAGCTCCGAAAATTTATCCGACATGGCTCTCAAAATTCGTCTTACCAAGGTTGGCTCCGTGCACCAGCCGCTCTATCGCGTGGTCGTCGCTGAGGCGCGTTCGCGCCGCGATGGCGCCGCGGTTGAAAACCTCGGCACCTACACCCCCAAGAGCAAGGGCAGCCCGGTGAAGCTTGATCTCGAGCGCGTCGCCTACTGGCTGAGCAAGGGTGCGAAGCCCACCGCGACGATGCACGCCATGATCAAGAAGGCGCGCCGCTCGGCCGAGGCCAAGACGGAAACCGCCAGCGCTTAAGCTCTCTATAATAAGAGCGGGAAGGCCGGAAGCGATTCCAGCGCCCCCCGTACGAAGCCTCGGATTTTCCGGGGCTTTTTTATTCCTCCCAACCAACCCCTTAGCCGATGTCTCTCCAGATCGACGTCCTGACGCTCTTTCCGCGGATGCTCGATGGCTTTCTAGCCGAGAGCATTCTGGGCAAGGGCATCGCGGCGGGACATTTGGGGGTTAAGGTCCATGACCTCCGGGCATGGTGTTTCGACAAGCATCGGGCGGCCGATGACCGGCCGTTTGGCGGTGGGGCCGGGATGGTGATGAAACCTGAGCCGGTCTTTGCCGCGATGGAGCAGATCCAGACGCCGGGTTGCCGGCGGATCTACCTCACGCCGGACGGAACGCCGCTCTCGCCGGCCATCGCGAGCCAGCTTTCGCGTGAAAAGCACATCGTTTTTCTCAGTGGCCACTACGAAGGCATCGACCAGCGCATCCGCGATAACGTCATTGATCAGGAGCTCTCGATCGGTGATTACGTCCTGACCAATGGCGCTTTAGCGGCGGCTGTGGTGATCGATGCACTGGCCCGTTTCATCCCCGGCGTGCTCGGGGAGGAAAAGTCATTGACGCACGAATCCTTCACCAGCAAGTTGCTCGACTTTCCTCAATACACGCGTCCCGCCGAATTTCGGGGCATGTCCATACCCGAGGTTCTGCTCTCGGGTAACCATGCCGAAATCGAGAAATGGCGGCACGCGCGACAATTGGAGAAGACCCGACTCGTTCGACCCGATTTACTCAAATAACTCACAGCCATGAACCCGATCATCAAGGAAATCACCGCCGTTCAGGTGAAGAAAGACATCACGCCGTTTAAGGTAGGCGACGGTGTGCGCGTGCACACGAATGTCCGCGAGGGCGACAAGGAACGCGTGCAGGTGTATGCCGGTATCGTGATCGCGCGCAAGGGCGCTGGCATTCATGAGACGTTCACCGTCCGCCGCCTCAGCTACGGCGAGGGCGTCGAGCGCGTATTTCCGGTCAACTCGCCGAACATCGAGAAAGTCGAAGTCGAGCGCGAGTCCGAGGCCATGAAGGCCCGCCTGTACTATCTCCGCCGCCGCACCGGCAAGGCCGCTGTCGCCGTCAAGGAGAAGGACCGCGCCGCCGAGATCCATGCCCAGCACGAGGCCGAGAAGGCCGCGAAGGCTGCCGCTGCGAAGCCCGCCGCCGCTCCGGTCGCCGCCGAAGCCGCGAAGGCCTGAGGTCGGTTATAGTTTATTTTCGAGAACGGGCGCCGCGAGGCGCCCGTTTTTTTTGTGTCTTGGGGTAGGGCGAGGCGTCCCCGCCGAGCCGTCGCGCTTGGCGCGGTCGAACGTGGCTGGATTTCCCGACATGTACCGCGTGACGGCGGTTCGCCCTACCTCAAACGTTCATGCCTTCCATGAGCCCGATTTCTGCTCATGACATAAGAATGCGGACGCGTGCCCGAAAATCTCCTTTCCCGCCGCGCTTGGGGGGTCTACCTCTTGACGGATTTTTCTCATGACGCTGCAAACTCTCCTCCTCGCCAAAGCTGCCAATCAGGCTCGCGGTCTCGCCATCGACGCCGTGCATGCCTGCTCTTCCGGCCATCTGGGCCTGCCGCTTGGCGCCGCCGAGATCGGTGCGGTTCTTTTCGGCCACGCTCTCTCGCACAATCCCGAGTCGCCGCGCTGGCGCAATCGCGACCGCTTCGTGCTCTCCGCGGGCCACGGCTCGATGTTCCTCTACAGCTGGTTGCACCTGAGCGGCTACGATGTGCCGCTCGAGCAGGTGAAGAAGTTCCGCGCGCTGCACAGCATCACGCCCGGCCACCCCGAGTTTCACGAGACGCCTGGTGTCGAGTCGACCACCGGCCCGCTCGGCCAAGGCATCGGCAACGCCGTCGGCATGGCAGTCGCCGGCCAGATGACGGCGGCGCG
>JAZKEV010000557.1:0-5038 GCA_040386765.1 Verrucomicrobiota bacterium
GCGTCGTTAGCAGGTCGCGGATCAACGTCATCATGCCACGGTAGTCGGAGTACGCCTGGTACACCTCGAGCATCGTGAACTCGGGATTGTGCCGGCGCGACACGCCTTCGTTACGGAAGATGCGGCCGATCTCGAACACGCGATCAAAGCCGCCCACGAGCATGCGCTTGAGCCGCAGCTCCGTCGCGATGCGCAGGAAGAAGTCGACGTTGAGCGCATTGTGGTGCGTCACAAACGGCCGCGCCGCCGCGCCGCCCGCGGTGTTTTCGAGCACCGGCGTCTCCACCTCGATGAACTTCTGGTCTTCCAGAAAGCGCCGGATGTGCGACACGATGCGCGACCTCAGCATCAGCCGTGAGCGCGACTCGGCGTTCATGATCAGGTCGAGGTACCGCTGGCGGTAGATGATCTCCGGATCGCTGAGGCCGTGGAACTTCTCCGGCAGCGGCCGCAGGGCCTTGCTCACCAGCGTAAAGGCATCCACCCGGATCGTGACCTCGCCGGTCTTCGTTCGGAACAGCGCACCCGTGACGCCAATGATGTCACCGAGGTCGAGTGACTTCTTGAAGACGCCGTAGCGCTCCTCGCCCAGCACATCGCGGCGGAAGTAGAGCTGGATCGGCCCCTGCTGATCCTGAATCTTCACAAACGAGCTGCCGCCCTGCACCCGGAAGGTTACGAGCCGGCCCGCCACGGTCACGCTCACCGCGTAATCCTGCCCGTCGACGTAGAGCGCTTTGGCGTCACCCGAGAAGTGCGTGGTCGCGACATTGGCGCGAAACGGATCGAAACCAGCGGAACGCATCTCCGCCAGCTTCTGCCGGCGCACTGCGTGCTGATCGTGGGTGATGTCTTGAGGAATCTCGCTCATGGAAACGGAACCGACCACCGTGGCACCCGCCCCGCCAGGGAGCAAACGGATTCTGGTCGCGTGCCAAAACGCGGGATGGATGCGGGGTGCCCCCCTTACCGCCCAAAGACCCGTTTCCCCTCCACCCACGTCTCCAGCACCTGCGTGTCGCGGATGGCATCTTCTGCACAGGTGAGCAGGTCGCGGTCGAGGACCACGAAGTCCGCGCGCTTGCCCGCTTCGAGCGAACCGAGTTCCTTTTCCCAGAAGAGCAGGTGCGCGTTGTTGCGGGTATAAAACTCGATCGCCTGCCGCCGTGACAACGCCTCCTCGGGGTGCAACTGCCCGTCGTACCACTTCGCCTTTCGCGTGATCGTCGTCCACATCGCGAGGAAAGGATTGTAGGGGTTGATCGCGCGGAGGTCGCCGATCTTCAGCATGTGGTCCGAACCGCCGCCGGCCATGCCGCCCAGTTCCGCGATCGTCTTCAACGGCTGGAAATACCTCAGCCGGTCATAGCCAAACTGGTTCACGAGCGTGCGCGTATCCAGATATAGCCAGATCGGCTGAATATCGAGCACTACGCCCAGCCGCGCCGAGCGCTCGACCGTCTCACGCGTCATGAAGCTCGAGTGCGTGATGCCCATCCGCATCGCCTTGATCGGGGCCTCGCGGTTCACTTGCTCGTAGGCATCGAGCAGCAAGGCTCCCGCCGCGTCGCCCTGCGCGTGTGCCGTGAACTGCATGCCGTGCTTCGCCACCTGACGCACCATTTCGAGCAGCCGGTCCGAGGGGATCAGCTGCACGCCGCGATACTCGTCGTCGCGGATGCCGTAGTTCTCGTTGCGGCCCCAGGGCTTCGCCATGTACGCGCTCCCCGTGAGCATCCCGCCATCGAGCCACACCTTGGTGCCGATCAGGTGGAGCCAGCCATCGTCCTTCCGCAGAGGGCTCGCTGCGATCTGGTCGATGGCCGTGCGGATCGACTCCATCGCACCCACGGTCGGAAAGGTGTGCGAGAGCGCCACCCGCACCGTCAGCTCCCCGCCGTCACGTAATTTCTGATACCGCCTGAGCGACTCCGCCGTGGCCCCGCGGTCGGCGATCGTGGTGAAGCCGATTTGGTTGTAGTCGTGCAGTTGCTCGCGCAGCCGCCGCAGGTGATCCGCCTCGGTGGCGACACGGTTTTTCAGGTCCGGATTGATGAGTCGCGCCAGTCCGCGGGCGAGTCCCGTGGGCTCGCCTTGCGCATCCTTCTCGATATACTCCGGCCCGCCATCCTTCGGCGCAAAATTGCGATCAAAACCGCACCGCTGGAGCGCGAGGGTATTGAGCATGTGATCTGGCCCCGTGCGAAAGACCACGGCATGCCGCGGCGCCACCCCGTCGAGCTCGGCCCGGGTCGGATAGCGCGCCTCCCGGAGCCGGGTGATGAAGACCTGCTGCACTTGGATCCAGCCGCCCTCCGGCACCGCTTTCGCCCGTCCGGCGATGTAGGCAAGCACCTCATGGATCGTCTCCATCGGCGGTATCTCGTGATCGAATTCGAACATCGACGCCGCCGGCGCGTGCACGTGCGAATCGATCAACCCCGGCAGCACAAAGCGCCCGCCTAAATCATGCTGCGCCGTCTTCGCCCCGGCCAACGCGCGCATCTCCGCTGTCGTGCCGACCGCCTCGATCCGCCCGTTTCGCACCGCAAAAGCCTCCCGCACGGAGAAAGCTCCATCCACCGTGACGACTTTGCCATTGTGGAAAATGGCCTCCGGCGGCGGCTGCGCGGCGCCCGCCGCCCCCACGATTCCCGCCCAGATAAGCCCCGCCGCCACCGCCCGCCACGCTGTGAAAAAATGCATATGGAGCATCGCCAAAGAGCTTGGCTGATGACACATCCGTTTCAATTTCCATCGTGAGCCCCACGAACATGCATCTCGCACGCAACCGTCTTTCCATCGGCGGGTCTGTCCTCCAGACATGAAGGCCGACCAACTCCCTGCGCCGGTGCTAATCGTTGATGATAATGAAGACGATGTCGTCATTTTCACACGAAATCTCCGGGTGGCCGGACTCAAGAATCCCGTCCTCCAATTTAAAAATGGTGGAGACGTTTTCATGTTTCTGAAGCAGTTCTGCGAGCCAGACAAGGCCAAGGGCCTGCTGCCCGCGGTGATGTTCCTCGATGTCAACATGCAGGGCCTCAGCGGATTCGATGTCCTGGCGTGGGCCCGCCAGCAACCCGCCCTCGAGCGCATGAAGATTTTCATGCTCTCCGGCGCCAACGAGACGTGGGACGCCCAAATCGCCGCCAAGCTCGGCGCCGATGACTACCTCGAAAAATTTCCCGCGCCCGAAACGCTCAAGGAAATCCTCTCTCAAGTCCGCACCCTCCCGCTGCGATCCGACACCGCCACCGCCAATCATCCTCCTCAGTTTCTGGGCTAACCGTCGGGAACAGGAGAGAGTGCGGCGACGTTAACTAAGTAGGGCGGCGTCCAAACCGCCCGGCGCGTTCGCGCTCCGCCTTACTTCAGCTCCCGAATCTTGATCGACCGGTAGCTCACCACGTCGCCGTGGTCTTGAAACGCGATGTGTCCCTTCGCCAGCGACGCAAAGGTCGGCACGGTCTTGAACTTGCTGCCGGCGATCAGCGCCTTGCCTTCTGCGCTCGCCAGGTCGACCGTCACGATCTGTTTGCCGTTGAGCCAGTGCTCGACCTTCCAACCCTTCACGACGAGGCGCGACTGGTTCCACTCACCCACCGGCTTCGGCAGGTCACGCGGCGCTTCCGGCCCCATATCGTAGAGCGAGCCCGCCAAGTGATTGCCCAGCTTGTTATCCTTCGCGGCGACGTTATCGAGGACTTGGTACTCCGGCCCGGTGCGGTGACTCGCACTCTCACCGAGACCCACGCGATAGATCACACCGCTGTTCCCGCCTGAGGCAATCTTCCATTCAAACGTCAGCTCGAAGTCCGCGAATTCCCCCTTCGTCATGATGTCGCCGGCCTTGGCTGCCGTCAGCGTAAACGCTCCGTCCTGTACCTTCCACGCCGCGCCGACTTCCTCGCTCTTGTAGCCACGCCAGCCGTTCAGCGTCTTGCCGTCGAAGAGCAGTTTCCATCCGTCCGCTTTCTCCTTCGCGGTCAGCGTATTCGGCTCCGCCGCAAACAGCGGCGAGGCAATCAGGGCAACGGCAAGGGCGACAAGGGGGGCGCGCAAGTTCATCGCCGCAATCCTACGATGCCTCATCTTCCCACGGCAAGCAGCGTCAGCACCGACCTCAAGCCACAATACCCTTCACCACGTGCCCATGCACATCGGTGAGCCGGAAGTTCCGCCCCTGCGTCTTGAAGGACAGCCGTTCGTGGTCGATCCCCATCAGGTGCAGGATCGTCGCCTGCAGGTCGTGCACGTCGACGGGGTTCTCGGCCACGTTGTAGCCGAACTCATCCGTCGACCCGTAAACCATCCCGCGCTTCACGCCGCCGCCGGTCATCCAAATCGTGAAGCACCGCGGGTGGTGATCGCGCCCATAGTTGTCGGGCGTGAGCCGGCCTTGCGAGTAGTTCGTCCGGCCAAATTCTCCGCCCCACACCACCAGCGTATCGTCGAGAAGCCCGCGCTGTTTGAGATCGGTCACGAGCGCGTAGCTCGCGCGATCCACATCCATGGCTTGCCGCCGGATGCCCTTCGGGAGCCCGCCGTGCTGATCCCAGCCCGGATGATACAACTGGATGAAGCGCACATCGCGCTCCGCGAGCCGCCGCGCCAGCAGGCAGTTCGCCGCAAAGGACCCCGGCTTCCGCGCCTCCTCCCCGTAAAGTTCGAAGGTCGACTCCTTCGCGAGGTCGGCCACCTCGGGCACGCTCGTCTGCATCCGATACGCCATCTCGTACTGCGCGACGCGCGCGGAGATTTCCGGATCGCCGAGCTCGTCGAATTGTTGCGCGTGCAGCTCCGCCAGCCGGTCCAGCATCTTCCGTCGCCCCGCCGCGGGCAGACCTTCTGGATCGCGGAGGTAGAGCACCGGATCGCTCCCGCCGCGGAACTGCACACCTTGGTGGATGCTCGGGAGAAACGCATTGCCCCACAGCCGCGCGTACAGCGGCTGGTCGATGCGATCCTTCGAGATCAGCACGATGAAGCCGGGCAGATTTTGATTCGCACTGCCGAGTCCATAGCTCAACCA
>JAZKEV010000557.1:5048-8049 GCA_040386765.1 Verrucomicrobiota bacterium
GGAAAAACGTGATTGCCGGGTCGTGGTTGATGTGCGGCGTGTGCATCGAGCGCACGATGCACAACTCGTCAGCCACCTTCGCCGTCCACGGCAGCAGTTCGCTTAGCCACGCGCCCGACTTCCCGTGCTGCGCAAATTTGAAATGCGAGCCCGCCATCGGAAACTGCGCCTGATTTGCCGACATCCCCGTGAGCCTCTGCCCTGCCCGCACGCTCTCCGGCAGGTCCTGCCCATTGCGCTCGTTGAGCAGCGGTTTGTAGTCGAAGAGGTCGAGCTGCGATGGCCCGCCCGCCATGAAGAGATAGATGATCCGCTTCGCCTTCGGCGCGAAATGCGGCTGCGTCAGCACTCCGCCAAAGGGATTCGTCCCCGCCGCCGTCAGCGATCGCGGCAGCAGTTGCGACAACGCGATCCCGCCCAGGCCGAGCGCAAATTTCCCGAAGAAATCACGCCGCGTCATGCCGAGATTGAGATGATCGCAGAACATCGAGGAGTTCATCGTTTCGCTGGTTTTTGTAGCCCTGCGCGTGAGCGCATGGACCGACGGCCCTTCGTAGCGTGGTCCATCCCTCCACTCACGCAGCGGAGTAAACGGTAATCAAAAGTACATTTCATCGGCGCATCACCGCTTCATCGTGGTTCAACAACGCGCTCGCCAGCATCGTTGCCGCTGCGAGCCGGGCTACCGGCATCCCCATCGCGTCGCCTTTCGACACCGTCTCGCCCACCGCGAGCAGCTGCTCTGCTTCCTTCGTATCCGCGGCGAAGAGCGCTTCTTGCTCTTTCAGCCCCTCCTCTAGCGAGGCCACCTCGCGCGCCGTCGGCGTGCGACCCGTCACCAGCCGAAAGCCAAAGCTCACCTGCTCCGCCGTCGTCGCACCACCCTCACGCAGCATTCGTGCGCCGATGAAGCGCGCGGCCTCGATCAGCTGCACGTCGTTGAGCAGCGCCAGCGCCTGCAGCGGCGTGCTCGTCGCTTGCCGCTTCACCGTGCAGTTGGAGCGGTCCGTCGCATCGAAGGTGATCATCGCTGGCGGCGGCACCGTGCGCTTCAGGAACGTGTAGAGACTCCGACGGTGCAGGTCGTCGCCCTTGCCTTGCTCGTACTTGGGCTTCCCCATCGCGATCTCCTCCCACAAGCCCGGCGGCTGATACGGCTTCACCGGCGGCCCGCCGATCTTTTCCACCAGCAGGCCACTCGCCGCGAGCGCCTGATCGCGCATCATCTCCGCGGTCAATCGCCGCGCGGGGGCTCGCGCGAGCAGGAGGTTCTGCGGATCCTTCGCGCGGAGCTCCGGCGTTACTCGCGACGACTGTCGGTACGTCGCCGAGAGCGCGATCTCGCGCAATATCGCCTTCACATCCCAGCCGCGCGCCACAAATTCCACCGCCAGCCAGTCGAGCAGTTCCGGGTTCGCCGGCGAGCTGCCTGTTACGCCAAAATTATCCGCGGTCTCCACTAGCCCGCGCTCAAACATCGTTTGCCACAGCCGGTTTACCGCTACGCGCGCCGTCAATGGATTCGCCGGATCGGTCGCCCACTGCGCGAGCCCGAGGCGATTCCGCGGCTTGGATTTTTCCATCGGCGGAAACACGGCGGGCGTCGCGGCCGAGACCTGCGCACCGCGTTGATCGTAGTTGCCCCGCTCCAGCACATACGCGGCGCGGGGCTGCGGCAGTTCTTCCATCACCATCACCTCCGGCACCGCGTCGTAGGCGCGCACATAGTCGCGCCGCACGGTCGCCAGCGCTTCGGTCGCATCTCGCACGCCCTTGGCAACCGTCCGTACAAAGTGATCTTTCAGTGCCACACGTTGCGCGGTCGTGAGCTGGCTCGCCGGGGTTTTCCACGCCGTGGCAAAATCATCTCGCCCCGCCATCTGCGCCGCCTCCAGTTCCGAGAGCTCGCGGGCAAACACCCGAAACTCGTCCACCCGCCCACCCTTGAAGCCACTGTCACGCATCCGGTGTCCGATGAGCAGCGGCGGCTGCTTCGCACTGTCGTAGGTGATGTCGCCTGCCAGCTTGTCGCGAATCACCTCGGTCGGGGCCGTGACACCGTTGAGATAAATGCGCGCTCCGGCCGCCCGGCTCGAGCCATCGTACGTCAGCGTCACGTGCGTCCACGTTTCGGGCGGCAGCTCCGCCAGCGACACCACTTTGAGCGAGTTGCCCGGCCAGTGGCGGTGCAGCGCAAACGCCGCGCGCCCGTTTTCCAACACCAGTTCATAGCCGCGGCTGCCCGCATCCGCGTACGCCATGCTGCGATGAAAGACCACCGCGCGCTCCATCTTCGCGGCTGGTCGCACCCAGAGGCTGAAGGAAAACGCATCGCCCCGCGTCAACGTCGGTGCGTCCAACGAAAAACCATCGTCGCCCCCGAGCACGGCCGCTCCGCCGCGCACGCCCTCGCTGATCGTCGCAGCCATCACCACCTTCGCCTCCACTTCGCCCGCTTTTACTGCAGGTATGCCGGTATCATCGAGCGAATCGAAATCAAGCGCCACGACGACGCCTTTCACCTCGGGAGCGGCTCGTGCATCGCGTGCAGCCAGCCACGCTTCAAATTCCGCCCCCGCCTGCTCCCTCGCGCGCGTCTCTTCCTGCTCGCCCGCGACAATGGCGCGCTCCAGCTCGACCAGCCGCTTTTCCGCCGCCGCCGCCGGCAGCTTCAAGGTCGGCGGTGGCATGATGTCCGAAAAGTTCTTGTACGAAATCGCGCCGGCCTCGTCGATATTCTGGAAAAACGCCCCCAGCGCATACACATCGCGCTGCGTGATCGGGTCGAATTTGTGGTCGTGGCACCGCGCACAATCGAATGTCATCCCCAACACCGCCGTGCCAAAGGTCGCCACGCGGTCATTCACGTACGCCACCCGATATTCTTCATCGACGATGCCGCCCTCTTCGTTTTGCGCGTGCAGCCGGTTAAAGGCCGTCGCGAGCCGCTGGTCGCGCGTCGCTCCGGGGATCAGATCGCCTCCGAGTTGCTCCGTGATAA
>JAZKEV010000557.1:8059-9256 GCA_040386765.1 Verrucomicrobiota bacterium
CGCAGATTGCGATTGAAGGCCCCGATCACCCAGTCGCGATACGGCCACATCGCCCGCGGCCGATCCATCTGGTAGCCATGCGTGTCGGCGTAGCGTGCCACATCGAGCCACTCCGCCGCCATCCGCTCCCCAAAGCGCGGCGAGGCCAGCAGCCGGTCCACGACGGTCTCGAAGGCCTTCGGCGAAACGTCCGCGATAAATGCCGCCGTCTCCGCCGGCGTCGGCGGCAGCCCCGTGAGGTCGAAGGTCACGCGCCGCAACAGCCGCTCGCGATCCGCCTCCGGCGAGGGCGCAAGCTTCTCCGCCTCGATCCGCGCCAGCACAAAACGGTCGATGGGCGAGCGCACCCACTTCGCTTGCTTCACTGTTGGCAGCACGGGGCGCTTCGGTGCCGCATACGCCCAGTGCTCCGCAAACGGTGCGCCCTCCGCCACCCAGCGCTTGAGCGTTTCCCTTTGCGCATCGTTCAGCACCCGCGGCGAGTCCGCTGGTGGCATCCGCTCGTCATCATGCGGCGAGAAAATCCGCGCGATCAGTTCGCTCTTGTCGGGCTGCCCCGGCACGATCACGCCCGGCTTCTTCTGACCATCGCGCGTATCCAGCCGCAGCTTTGCCTCGCGCGTCCCCGCATCCTGCCCGTGGCATTGAAAACAATTCTCCGCCAGGATTGGGCGAACATCGCGTCCATAGTCCACCGGCGCTGCCGCTGCCACCGTGCGCATCGCACTGAGTGCAAGCAGGGTGAGAACGACACGGGGTACAGCAGAAACCACAGGAGAAAATCTGCGCGACGCCCGGGCCCGCGCAACACTCCGCTGAAGGTCTTTTCTTGAAATTTTCAGGGACGGACGCACCCGAAACCTCGCTCTCTCAACCGAAGTGAGATGCGACACTGTGTTAGGACGCGGAAAAAATTGACCGCGGATTACGCGGATGCAGCGGATAAAACCATCCGCGTACTCCGCGTCATCTGGCATTACGAGTCCCTGCTCTTCCGAGCAGGGCTACAAAGCTTCAGACGCTCGGCTTAGCCTAGCTCTGAGCTCTAGACTCTCAACTATTCGCTCTCAGCTCTCCGCGCCCCTCACGCTTTGCACGCCGCCCGCGCCGCATCCACCATGCGCTTCTGCCGGTCATTCACCGTGGCCATGATCGCCTTCACGCGAGCCTTGGCTTTCGCCGGGTCGCGATGGATCG
>JAZKEV010000558.1:0-3017 GCA_040386765.1 Verrucomicrobiota bacterium
GTCCACCGGTGAGGTTGGTGAACACGGTTTCGTGGCTCGTCGTCGGCGCGGACCATTCCTCGCGGAAGCCGAGCAGGCGCGTTTGATAGCGCACTGGGGCGCCCGGCTGGTAGCGCGGCACGGCATAGCGCAGGGTGATCGGCAGGTTGGAAAAGGGCAGGCGCACGGTGCCGCCCGCCATAGGCCACGAGCGCTCGCCCGTCATGAAGCGCCGGAGGACGGGCCGCCAGGCCGCGCCGGCACGGTTGGCCGGCAGCGTGTCCAACTCGATGCGTGCGATGGCGGTGGGGCTCTTCGTCCACAGGACCGGGCGGCCGGCCTCGGACTCCACCATGATCATCCCCGCGCCAAAACGACCGACACCGGCCTGCCAGCGCGCCGGTGCATCGTGCCAGGCAAAGGCGCCGGGGGCGGTCGCCTGGAAATAACCGAGGGGCCGGGCGCACGTGAGGGTGCCGAGCCAAGGCGAGGTCCACGCGCGGCCGCTCGTATCGGCCACGATGGGCATGAAGCGCAAGGGGTTCACGCCCTCGATGCGGAAACGGTCGTCGGAGGAGAAGGTCCGCGTCGCGGGCTGCCAGCGATACATACCGGTCTCGGTGAGGAAATGCAGCTGGTCGAAAAGGGAGAAGGCTCCGGTCCAGCTATTCCCCTCGGGCAGACCGGCCTGGCCGAGCGGGTGCGATTCCGCGGTGGCTTCGGTCCACTCCGCGTTGGTGGCGGTGATCCGCCAAAAGCCGCTGGCCGCCGAGCCGAACCACGACACGCGGTCGGACTCCTCGGCTCCATTCCACAGGATCACGCCCGACGGCAGCGTAAGGGCGCGCCGCGTGGTGCCGGACGTGAGATTCATCACGTGAAAACCGCCGTCATCGGTCGCGATGAAATACACGCCCGGCACGCGCCGGTTGGCCTTGATCATGGCGATCTTGCCCTGCGGGTCGAACAGCCGGCGGCGACCCGTGGACGTCAGCAATTCGACGGCGTCGTTGGTGCTGAAGAGGAGTCCCTGGGGCGTGTCGCGCAGGCTGTCGCAGCTCTCCGGCACGCGCGGATCCGGCGAAAAGCGCGCGGGCGTTCCGGTCGCGGGCTGGCCCGGCACAAAGCGCATGAGCCCCTGCGTGGTGCCGGCATAGAGCACGCCGTCGTGCCGCACCAGCGACCCGGCGGAGCCGATGGGAAAGGCATTGCGCTCGTCGAACACCGTGACGCCGGGCGCCAGATCGAGCCGCGAGAGACCATTGGCCGTGGCCAGCCAGAGGCCGTGATCGGCATCGAGGGCGGTGCCTAGAATGGTGGTGTTGGCGAGGCCGGTCTTGGCGTCGAGCACCTGGGCGCCTTGCAAGGCGGGATCGGCGATGACGAGACCGCGGTTGTTGCCGCGGATGAAAACCACTCTCCCGTCCTGCAGCCGCAACCCGCGCCCCATCGGCTCGGCCAGAAGCGCATCAATCGGGGTGGCGACTTTTTCCAGCCGGCCGGTGGCGAGCTCGAGTTGGAAAAGGCCCTCGCCCTCGATCACGCAGAACGCGTGCGTCGCATCGCGCTCCACGAGTTGAATCCTTTGGCCGGCCAGCGCTCGGCCGGTATCGACCGGGCGAAAACCGCCTTCGCCGAAAACGAGCAGGCCGCGCAGCGAATCCTGAAGGTAGACACGATCGCCGACCGAGAAAAGCTGCAGGCGGCTTTCCGCGGGCAGCGGCAGGAATTCGGCCCGGCCCGCGGCAAAGTGGAGCACGCCGCTGCTCGTGGCGGCGAAGACGCCGGCGCGGCTGGCGACCATCCCGCGCATCCGGCCAAACGAGCGCGTCGCGGCCGGCAAGCCACTCGTGCGCGAAACATAGCGGAGCTGGCCGTCGACGGGATCGGCTTCGAGGACGCCGATTTCGTTGTCGCCGCCGACCCACATGACACCCGCGTGGTCGCGGCAAAGCGCCGTGACGTAGGTGACGGGGACGGGGATTTTTTCGTGCGTTACGCCGTCGTAGAGGATCGCGGCGTGGTAGGTGCCGAACAGCGTGAAGCCTTCGGCGGTGTGGGCCACCGACGTGACGCTGCTGAAGCCGTCGTAGTCATCGGAGGAAAAATGCCGCTGCAACGGCAGGCCGACTTCGTTGCCGGAGGGTCCGGTCGCCGCGAGCGTGGGCGAGGCGAGCGCGAGCCAGGCGGACGCGAGCAGGCACTGACGAAGACTCGGGGCTGGAAACGTCATCGACGCGTGTAAGGAAATCGCGCCCCACGGGAGTGGTCAAGGGGTGGAAGTGCGCAGGCGTGTCATGCGCCCGCCACCGCGAGAAATGCGGCCAACGCCGGGTCCAGCGCGGTGGACTGCCGCCAGCCGAGGACGAGGCGGCTTTCTGGAGCGGGGCCGGTGAGCGTACGGAAGACTACCTCGGGTGGAAGATGTTGAGCCTCAGAGGGCGTCATGAAGGTCGCGCCGAGGCCAGCGCGGACGAGGCCGATCGCGTTGGCACGTGGCCAGACTTCCTCGACGATGCGCGGCGCCACGCCGGCGGCGGCAAAGGCGGCAAGGATGCGATCGTAGAAACCGGGGTTGTGCGTGCGCGGGAAAAGCACGAAGCCCGTCTCGGCGAGATCGCGCAGGCGGAGGGTGGCGTCGGCGTGGTCGGAAGAGGACGAGGAAGATGGGGATGAAGATGACGCGGAAGAGGATGAGGATGGGGAAGAGGAAGAGGATGGGGCGGAGGCGGAGCGAACGGGCTGCGCGAGCGGGTGCGTGAAGGGGAGCAGCACGCCATTGCGCTCGCGGAGGAGTTGCTCGGTGCGGAGGCCGGGCGTGGGGGCATCGGGATGGAAGAAGCCGCACGCGATCTCGCCGGACTGGAGGGCGGGCAACTGGACGGAGGTTGGCGACTCCGTAAGCTCCAAGCGGATACGGGGATGCTTCTGGTGAAACTCGCGCAGGATGCGCGGCAGCACGGTCGCCGCGTCGCCGCGTGGGACGAGGCGTTCCGCGCGCGGTTCGGTGACGAACGTCGCAACTACAGCGAGGCGCT
>JAZKEV010000558.1:3027-11823 GCA_040386765.1 Verrucomicrobiota bacterium
GAGAGCGGCCTCGAGCTGCGCGATGGCGCGGGAGAGGGCGGGTTGCGCGATGGCGAGAGCCTCGGAGGCTTTCCGAAAGTGAAGCTGGCGCGCGACTTCCCGGAAGTAGACGAGGTGGCGGAGCTCGAAGGGGAATTGGAATTCGCGGGGCATGGGAGGTAATAGCCGGTTTTTTTTGACCGCGGATTACGCGGATGTCGCGGATACGCTGGCGCGACAACGGGGGTTTATCTGCGCTATCGCGGGTATCCGAGGTCGATGGTCTCAGGTAGTGATCTTAAGGCTGCTGCGTCGCTGGGCGGGAGGGGGCCCGACCAAGATGGTTAGAAAATAGTGGAATGGACGGAATGGACGGAACGGACGGGGTGACAGGGGCGGTGGGTAGTGGTAGGGTAAGGTCGGTCGAACGGGTGGCTGGGGAGAGGGGGGAGATTTTAAAGGAGGGTGATAACGTATGGAGGTGAAGGCGGCGCGGACGGGGTGGGGCTTGGCGGGAAATCCTCCTCTATATCCGGGATAATTCGGGGTAAGTTGGGATTGGGCGGAATAAGCTCGTGATGAACCACGCGATGCCCTGCCCGACGGAAGAGGATGACGGATTATTTGTGTTGGGGGCCGGTTAAGCGGAGCGGAACGTGTAAATTTAACGAAAGGGGTGATGGATCGTGAACAGGCTGAGTTAGGCGCAGAACTTGGTGCATTCGCATACGGGAAGCCGGGATGAGCGGCGGGAAGTCCTCCTCTATTTCCGGGGTAATCTGTGATATTCTGGCGTTGGAGGGTGTCGGAGAGTGTTGTTCGGAGAGTAACCCGGCTCTGATGCCGGTTGGGCATCACTGAGGCCTAAATAAGTATTTCCCGGTTATGGCAACATCCGCTATGCTCGGGGCCTGATTTTTGAGGGCTGACCGCCGGATTTGGGATTGGCGCATCTTCGTGCGTCCGCTTGAAACTCGACGTTCAAAACCCTAAACCTAGAACCCTTTTTTCACATGCCCAAATCACTCTTCGAAAAAGTCTGGGATGCCCACGCGGTCCGGACGCTGGCCAATGGCCAGACGCAATTGCTCATCGGCACGCACCTGATCCATGAGGTGACGAGTCCGCAGGCCTTCGGCATGGTGCGCGATCTCGGCCTGAAGGTCGCGATGCCGCACCGCACGTTTGCGACGGTGGACCACATCGTCCCCACGGACCAGGTGATGGAGCCGTACAGCGATCCGCTCGCGCAGGCGATGATGGACGAGCTGCGCAAGAACTGCGCGGAGTTCGGCATCACGTTCTTCGACCGCGCGACGGGCAAGCAGGGCATCGTGCACATCGTCGGGCCGGAGCAGGGCATCACCCAGCCGGGCACGACGATCGCGTGCGGCGACTCGCACACGAGCACGCACGGCGCGTTTGGCGCGGTGGCCTTTGGCATCGGCACGACGCAGATCCGCGACGTGCTGGCCACGCAGACGATGGCGCTCGGCAAGCTGAAGGTGCGCCGCATCGAGGTGAACGGGAAGCTGCGCCCCGGCGTGTACGCGAAGGACGTGATCCTCCACATCATCCGCATCCTCGGCGTGAATGGCGGCACGGGCTTTGCCTACGAATATGCCGGCGAGGTCTTTGATCGCTTCACGATGGAAGAGCGCATGACGGTATGTAATATGTCCATCGAGGGCGGCGCGCGCGCCGGCTACGTGAATCCGGACCAGACCACCTTCGACTACTTGAAGGGCCGTCCCTACTCGCCGAAGGGCGCGGAGTGGGATGCCGCGGTTACGCGCTGGAAGAGCTTTGCGAGTGATCCGGGCTGCCACTTCGACGACGTCGTGAAGATCGACGCGGGCGAGATCGCGCCGACGGTTACCTGGGGCATCAATCCCGGCCAAGGCATCTCGATCAACGAGACCATCCCCGATCCCGCGATGGCCACGAGCGTGGACGAGAAGGCTTCGATCGACGAAGCGCTCGCCTACATGAAGCTGCAGCCGGGCGCCCCGATCAAGGGCACCAAGATCGACGTGGCCTTCATCGGCTCCTGCACCAACGGGCGCTTGAGCGACTTCCAAGAGGTCGCGAAGTTCGTGAAGGGCCGGCGCGTCGCTGCGGGTGTCAAAGCCATCGCGGTGCCGGGTTCGCAGATCGTGGCGATCCAGTGCGAGAAGCTGGGCATCGACAAGATCCTCGCCGAGGCGGGCTTCGAGTGGCGCGCCGCCGGCTGCTCGATGTGCCTCGCGATGAATCCCGACAAGCTCATCGGCGACCAGCTCTGCGCGAGCTCCTCGAACCGCAACTTCAAGGGCCGCCAGGGCTCGACCACGGGCCGCACGCTCCTGATGAGCCCGCTGATGGTCGCGGCCGCAGCCGTCACCGGTCGAGTGGCGGATGCCCGCGAGGTGTTCTCCGTAAGCGCCAACTAAAACGGCTAACTAACTCTTACTATGGCTCTCGAAAAAATCACCCACATCACCGGCCGCGCTGTGTGCGTACCGGGCAACGATATCGACACGGACCGGATCATCCCGGCGCGCTTCATGAAGTGCGTCACGTTCGATGGTCTCGGCGAGTTTCTCTTCTACGACGTACGCAAGAACAGCGACGGCACCGACAAGCCGCACCCGCTGAACGAGGCGCGCTTCAAGGGCGCGAAGATCCTGCTCTCGGGCGCGAACTTCGGCTGCGGCTCCTCGCGTGAGCACGCGCCGCAGGCGATCCATAAGTACGGGTTCAAGGCGGTCGTGGCCGAGAACTTCGCGGAGATCTTCTTCGGCAACTGCACGACGCTCGGCATCCCGTGTGCGACGGCGAGCCGCGAGGATATCGCGAAGATCACCGCGGCGATCGAAAAGGACCCGCAGACAGAGGTGGTCGTCGACGTCGCGAAGCAGGAGATCCGCTTTGGCGGCCAGACCGTGAAGGCCGACGTGCGCCCGGCGGCGCGCGATGCGCTGGTCAACGGTCGCTGGGATCCGATCGGCGAGCTGCTCGATGGCACCGCAGCGGTGAAGGCCACGGGAGCCAAGCTGCCGTATCTGGCGGCTTAAGGGGACGGGGCGGGTTTGGCCCGCCCCTTGGACATTCTTCGCGCGAAGCAGGGGCGGATCGCTGATCCGTTCCGGTTTGCGAAAAATCGCGCGAACTTTTCCCTCGCGCCGCCGTCACACCGCGGCAGGTTCTACCTTCCAGTAATATATGCTTTTCGCAGCCATCGATCTAGCGCGCATCATTCGCGAGGCCGGCTACCTCATCTACCCCCTGGGCTTATGCTCGGCGGTCGCGATCTTCATCATCTTCGAGCGGAGCTACGCCCTGCGTCCCTCGGCGATCATTCCCGAGGATCTCGCGGAAGCGGTGATCGAGGGGCGGCCTCCCGCCGGCGACAAGCGCTCGACGCTGGGCCGCATCCTCGACTTTGCCGGGCGGCACCGGGGCGATGTGGAGGCAACCAAGGCCTATGCGCGTCTGGAGCTCATCCGGATGGAACGGGGCATCAGTTATCTGGATACCATCTATGCCGCGGCGCCGTTGATCGGCCTGATCGGCACGGTAACTGGCTTGTTGGGAGCGTTTTCCGTGGTGGATCCGCAGACGCGCATGCCCGATCCGGTGGTCTTCACCGAGAGCGTCGGCTACGCGCTGTCGGCGACCGTGCTGGGTCTTTGCATCGCGCTGCCGGCTCTGCTCGGCAGCGGCTACCTGCAACGGGTGATCGATAAACGGGCGGCCCAGCTCGATGTGCTGCTGGAGCGGGTGCTGGCCCGCCAGGCCGCTGAAGCCTTGCTGCCCCGCGCATGAGCCTGCTGGTCCGTCGCATCCGCCGCCGGCCCGAGCTGCCGCTCGTGCCGCTCATCGACGTGCTGGTGATGCTCGTGCTCTTCGCCTACGTGACGATGCAGGCGCGCTCGGCGACGACGCTGAACATCACGCTGCCCAAGGTGGATACCGCGGGCAAAAACGAGTTTCGCGGCAACGTGACCATCGCAATCGACAAGGAGGGCAAGCTGACCTTCAACGGGAAACCGGTGGCCGACGATCAGCTCGTGGGACTGCTCCAGCAGGTGAAGAATCTGGACAAGGACATCCCCGTGCTCATCCGCTCGGACGAAAAGGCGACGCTGGACCGGTTGACGTTTGTGTGGGACGCGTGCCGCAAGGTGGGACTGAACAAGCATAGTTTGCAGTCGCGGTAGAGGCGGGCGAAAGAGATACGCGGGCGGGCCGCGTGTAGCATACTCAGCGCGTAGGCAGAGCCCGATTTCCTTCGCTGTTTGACGGAAGTATTTTACTCTGGGCTACCGCACAACAGCTCCGAGGGAACGGTCTGATCTCGACGCGTCTAACAATCGGGCTTCGGGAAACACATGATAATGAAACACGCCGGCAAATGCCCGCGATCGGCAGTTCTCCTTTTTCTATTTGCGTTCGTTACGTTGGGAGTCGCGCGGGGTGATCCGGGAGTTCCCGCCGCCACGGTCACAAAGATTGAGGAAGCCATCACGGCGTTTATGGCCAGGACCAACGCTCCCGGCCTATCGGTGGCGATTGGATTGAAGGGGCAGCTACGCTTTGAGAACGGCTATGGCCTGGCAAATATGGAAAATTTCGTCCCAGCCAAAGGGTCGACCATCTATCGCCTGGCATCGGTGTCCAAGCCGATCACCGCGGTGGCTGCGATGCTCCTGGTTGAGCGTGGAGTCCTGAAGCTGGATCATACCGTCGGCAAATGGTTGCCCCATTTGCCGGCCGCGTTGCATCCCATCACCGTCAGGCAGCTGCTCTCGCACCAAAGCGGAATCCGCCATTACACCGCAGAAGAAGACGACCCGACCAGGCACTATCCGCGGCACTACGAATCGTTGGGTGAAGCACTCGCTATTTTTAAGGACGACCCGCTGGTGCATGCCCCGGGAACCAAGATGACGTATAGCACGTATGCGTTTACCCTCCTGGGCGTGCTGATCGAAAAAGCATCGAAGCAGACCTACGTGGATTTCGTGCGCGCAAATATCTTCAAACCCGCCGGCATGATCCACTCGCGCGCTGAGGACCCGCAGGTAATCGTGCTCAACCGGTCGGCAGGCTATGCCAAGACAAGGGAGGGGGGCTTGCGAAATGCGGCGTTCATGGACCCCAGCTACAAAATTCCAAGTGGCGGGTGGCTGTCGAGTGTTGGCGACATGGTGCGGTTCGGACTCAAGCTTCAGTCGGGCACACTCCTGACGGCGGAGAGCGTGAAGCAGATGACGACCATGCAAGGGGTGGCCGGGGGAGAAGATACTTTCTACGGCCTGGGTTGGATCGTAGAGGGAGGGATTCCGGGGACGGGGCGCGTTCCCGGGCTTATGTGGCACGGGGGCGTGCAACAAGGTGTGACCACAAATCTGTATATGCTTAGCTCTGAGCGGACGGTCGTCGCTGTGATGATTAATTTGGAAGGCGAAGGGATGTCCTTAGCAAACCTTGCGGCGGAGATCACCAGGATCGCCCTTGTGCCTTAGGATCTGTTTTCAAAATAGAGCGCGCGTGCCCTTTCTGTAAGCGTATGGCTCGGACGGATATTGCCACAGCGCATTTGGCTCGCCTCACTCGCCGGCAGAGCGAAAGGGATTTTAGCTGGTCTCGTCGCTCCGCAACTCCCGCCCTATGAAATTGCGTTTTCTATTTCTGATTCCCTTGGTGCTGGCTGCTACGGCGGCCGATGCGCTCGCCGATATCACGCTCGCGCCACTTTTCCGCGACGGGGCCGTGTTGCAGCGCGACCAGCCGATCGTGGTGTGGGGCGTCGCGGCCGCCGCCGAGCGGGTGGAAGTGAAGTTCAAGAACCAGACGACCTCGGTGATCGCGGGCGCGGACGGGCGCTGGCGGGTGACGCTAAAGCCGGAGAAGGCCTCGGCCACCGGCGCGGAACTCGTGGCGACCGGCGCCAATTCCGTGCGGGTGCGCGAGGTGCTGGTGGGCGAGGTCTGGCTGTGCTCAGGGCAGTCGAACATGGCCTTTCTGCTGCGGAACGCGACCGACGCCGAGCGCGAACTCGCCGCCGCGGACTACCCCCTGATCCGCCATTTCAAGCTGCCCACTGTGCTCGCGGACAAGCCGGCCTTCGACGTGGCGGCAGGCTGGGTGAGCTGCACGCCGGCGACGGCGGGGACGTTTTCGGCCGTGTCGTACTTCTTCGCGCGCGAGCTCCACCAGAAGCTCAAGGTGCCGATCGGCATCGTGAATAGCTCATGGGGCGGCACGCAGATCGAGTCATGGATGAGCGAGGCGACATTGAAAGCTAACCCGGTGGGCAAGGAGATCGCGGCGCGCTGGCAGCAGACTCTCGCCGAGCATCCGGAGAAGATGAAGACGCACGCCACGAGGGTGGAGAAATGGAAGAACGACGGCGAAAAGGCCAAGGCGGCGGGGAAGACGTTTGCCCGCAATGCCCCCAAAGCTCCTGAGGGGCCCGGCAGCCGGTGGCAGCCCTCCGCGATCTACAACGCGATGATCGCGCCGCTCGTGCCTTACGCGATGACGGGCGTGCTCTGGTATCAGGGTGAGACCAATGCCCAGCGCCATGCCGAATACGGGTCGCTGTTTGTGGACATGATCAAGCAGTGGAGGACCGAGTTTGCGCAGCCGCTGCCGTTTTATTTTGTACAGCTCGCCAACTACGAAGCGGGCGGGGGGACCAAGGGCGATGTCTGGGCCTACCTGCGCGAGTCGCAGACGAAGGCTCTCACGCTCCCGAGCACGGGCATGGCCGTCACGATCGATATCGGCGAGACGAAGGACATCCATCCGCGCAACAAGCTGGATGTCGCCAAGCGCCTCGCGCTGCACGCGCGCAAGCAAGTTTATCATGAGAATATCGAGACGGACGGGCCGCTGTTCTCCGCGGCGAAGCGCGAGGGAAAAGCGATGCGGGTGACCTTCACGCATGCTGCCGGGCTCAAGCTCGCGGCTGCGAAAGGCGATGGACGTGTGGCTTTCGAGGTGGCGGGCGAGGATAAGAAATTTGTGCCGGCAGAGGCGCGGGTGGATGGCTACTCGCTGGTGGTGAGCGCCCCGGGCGTCGCGGCGCCGGTCGCGGTGCGCTATGCGTGGCGCAACTCGCCGGACGCGCGGCTCTTTAATGGCGATGGGCTGCCGGCGGCGCCATTTCGCTCGGACAACTGGTGAAGACAGGAATGATGGTGACGAGGATGAGGACGACTAAGGCGGGGACAACTAAGACGACGAGGATGACTATTATGCGGGACACTTTGTTTGGCGGGAGCGCTGCTCGGATGGGCGGCCGGGAAATGATGCGGTCGATTGCGATTCGCGCGGGACGGGCGGCTGCGGGCGCATTTCTTGTTGTGCTCGCGTTGGCCGCCGCTCCAGCGGGTCGCGCGCAGACGGTGGAGGAGTTTCCGTTGCGGAAACCTGTCTCGTCGGCCTCCGCGCCGCAGACGATCGAGGAGGTCGTCTACCGGCAGAGTAGTTACGACGACCGCGGCTTCAATCGCGGCATCCAGAAGATCAGCGTGCCGACGCTCACGATCTACCAGCCAGCGGCGGGCATGAAGCGGAAGGGCGCGCTCGTGGTGTGTCCGGGCGGCGGCTACACCTTTGTGGCGATCGACCGCGAAGGGTACGCAATGGGACGGTATTTCTCGGAGCGCGGCTTTGTGGTGGCGGTCTTGAAATACCGGATGCCCGACCCGGCAGTAACAAAGGATGGCCTGCCCCTCTCGCAGCAGGATGCGCTGGAGGCGATGCGCCTCGTGCGCTCGCGGGCGGGCGAGTGGGGCTTCGATCCGAAGCGCGTGGGCATCCTCGGTTGCTCCGCCGGCGGGCATCTTGCGGGCAGCGTGGGCGTGCTCGGTGAGGCGGCGAAGGGGACGCGGCCTGATTTTGTCGTGCTGCTTTATCCGGTCGTTTGTATGGAGCCGCCGAATGTCCACGCGGGTTCGCGGACGCGGCTGCTGGGCGTAAACCCCAGCGCGGAGAAGGTGGCGGCGTGGTCGCTGGAGCGTCGGGCGAAGGCGGGCATGCCGCCGTATTTCTTTATCCACGCCAAGGACGACAAGGGCGTGCCGGCGGCGAACAGCGAACTCTTTGCGGCGGCGCTGCGGGAGAAGGGCGTGCCGGTGGAATTGCGGATCATCGAGAAGGGTGGGCACGGCTTCGGGCTGGGGCGCGGGCCGGGCAGTGAGTCGGATGGATGGAAAGATTCGTTTTTAGCCTGGCTGGAGAAGTTGCCTTGAGGGCGGAGAGGCCCTAGGTGCCAGTGCTGCTTTTCATGCTCTCTCCTCGATCTTCTTTTCCCGCGATCGGAGTTTTCGTCGCGTTACTCGTGTCTCAACTCAGCGCCGCCGAGGCCACGGGGCAGGCGGGCACGGCGGAGGCGAAGAAGGTCATGGAGACCTTCGTCGGCCGCGGCGTGCAGCGCGACAGTTCGAAGCCGCTGGCGCCGGAGGAGGCGTTGAAGACCTTCAAGGTGCGCGAGGGGCTCGCTGTGGATCTGGTCGCGGCCGAGCCTGCCGTGTCGCAGCCGCTCTACATGAGTTTCGATTCGCGCGGGCGGCTGTGGGTTACTCAGTACATCCAGTACCAGTATCCGGCGGGTTTGAAGGTGATGAGCTACGACAACCACCTCCGCGCGGTCTTCGACAAAGTGCCGGAGCCGCCGCCGAAGGGCACGAAGGGCGCGGACAAAGTAACGGTCTTCGAGGACAAGGATGGCGACGGATCCTTCGAGGCGCATCGTGACGTGATCACGGGGCTCAATATCGCGACGGCGGCGATCTATTCCGAAGCCGATTCCTCCGGCATTTA
>JAZKEV010000559.1:0-4850 GCA_040386765.1 Verrucomicrobiota bacterium
CGCTCCGTCCGTACGTGGTAGAGCGAACACCCCAATCGCGGGCTGAAGCTCCGCGCTACGGCCCAAGATGTGTTTAAAATGATTTGTCATTCTGAGCGCAGCGAAGAATCCACGCGTGCGAAGGCGACAAGGTATCCGTTTCCGTGGATTCTTCGCTGCGCTCAGAATGACAGGGATGGGGGAGTCATCCTCTTTCGAAAAGAATCCCCGACCCGATCGAAGCTTCAAAAACTCACTTTACGTCTCTTACCCTCTTCGCGTGCTCGTCACGTTCATCCTCCTCACGCTGGCCGTCCTGGCACTCTGGATACCCTCCAGCCCCAAGTACCCGGCACTCCGGCACGCGTGGCTCATGCTCTTCCTCGCGGCCATCGCGGCCGGTTTGGTGACACACATCGTCGCACCGCTCGGCATCGTGTGGCTCGCGCTCTTCGCTCTCGTTCTCACGGGCACTCACCTCGAATCGCCCCGCTGGCTGGCGCCGGTTTCCATTGTCGCGCTCCTGCTTCTTGCCGCCGCGCTGATGGCCCACCTGCTGCCGGGCTTCAACAACCCGCGCGTCATTTCCTACGCCCAGTTCACTCCCGATGCGCTGCCCTTCCGGCTCCATTTCAATTTCGACAAGACGGCCGTCGGCCTGCTCCTCCTCGCCTTCCTCCATGCGCGCATCGTCCGCCTTGAGGAGTGGCGCGCCCTGCTGGTCGTCGCCGCGCCCGCAATCCTCGCCACGGTCGTCACTTTGCTCGGTTTGTCCTTGGCGTTTGGATACGTGCGCTTCGCCCCGAAATTTCCTTCGGAGGCGCCCTATTTCCTCTGGGCCAATCTCTGCTTCACCTGTGTCGCCGAGGAAGCACTCTTCCGCGGTTTCATTCAGCATCGCCTCACCCGCCGCTGGGCGAAGCTGCGCCACGGCCCCTGGCTCGCCCTCGGCATCGCCGCCGTGCTCTTCGGCCTTGCCCACTTCGCCGGCGGTCCGACGTACATCCTGCTCTCGACGATCGCCGGCGTCGGCTACGGCTGGGCCTATCTGCGCTGCGGCCAATGCATCGAGGCCAGCATCCTCACTCACTTCATCGTCAATGCCACTCACTTCCTCTTCTTCACTTACCCGGCGCTGGCTCCGAAATAATACCATCTACGGATCGATCTCAGACTTTTGACACGGAGATCACAGAGGGCGGGGAGAGAGGTCACGGAGCCCATCACCTATCAGCCCTCTGTGACCCCTGTGTCATCTCCGTGCTCTCTGTGTCTCGTCTCTTTCCGATTCGCACCGCCCACGACA
Source organism: Verrucomicrobiota bacterium (assembly GCA_040386765.1). Classification (GTDB taxonomy): domain Bacteria; phylum Verrucomicrobiota; class Verrucomicrobiia; order Opitutales; family Opitutaceae; genus ER46. Next base: position 1,286 of record JAZKEV010000559.1, read on the forward strand.
GCGGGTGCCTTCTTTCGTGTATTTCGTGTGTTTCGTGGTTAAAAATTCCTACTCCTCCGGGCTTCGTTACTTCAACGCCGCCACCCCCGCCGCCGCGATCTGCCCATCCTGCGCCGAAGTCACCCCGGAGACGCCAATCGCGCCCACGATCTTCCCCTCGATCACGAGCGGCAATCCGCCCTCCACCGGCGTCGCGCCCGGCAGCTTCAGCGTGCGCAGGCCTTCGCCGCCGCCCGCCACATTGTCCTGAAAGGCCTTCGTCGGCCGGCGGAAACCCGCCGACGTCTTCGCCTTTTCGGTCGCCACCTCCACGCTCGCAAACTGCGTCGTATCCATCCGCTCCAGCGCGACGAGATGCCCGCCCGTATCCACGATAGCGACGACGACCTCCCACTTGTTTTTCTTCGCCTCCGCCTGCGCCGCCGCGATCACCTGCTTCGCCCGCGCCAGCGGAATGGGCGCGCCATACGGCAGATTAACGACTTGCCCCCGCGCCAGCGACGCGAGCAGGCCAAGACATAGAACGGGAAGGAGACGCAGCATTTTCATGGGGATAACAAGGGGGGGTTAAGCAACGCGCCCCGACTCAAACTTTCCCTACGCCCGCTGTCACCTCCGCAAATCTCCCCGGCAAATAGCCACCTCGCGCCATTGCCGCCAGCCCATGACTCCCCTCTACTTCCCCCGATGCGCCTACGCCTCCTCCTCATCGCCCTTGTCGCCTTTGCGCCCCTGCTCGGCCTGCGCGCGGCCACCACCGAAGAACTGCGCCCGATCGTCGATCGCGCCGCGCGCACGGCCTTGGAGACGTATCGCAGCCGCCCGCTTCTGGCCGAACACCTTGCGATCACTCTGGTCGATCTGCGCGATCCCTCCCAGCCCGCCCGCGCCAGTGTGCGCGGTGACGTCTCCATCTATCCAGCGAGTGTCATCAAGCTCTTCTACCTCGCCGCCGCGCACCGCTGGATGGAGGACGGCAATCTCGTCGACACCCCCGAGCTCCGGCGTGCGATGCGCGACATGATCGTCGACTCCTCCAACGACGCCACCCACTACGTCATCGACCTCCTCACCGGCACCACCAGCGGCCCCGAGTTGCTCGAGCCCGACCTCAAGCGCTGGTTCGAGCGGCGCAACGCCGTCACCGACTACTTTCACGGCCTCGGCTACATCGGCGTCCTCGCGCACAAAAAGCCCTGGGGTGACGGCCCCTATGGCCGCGAAGCGCAGGCCATCCGCCTCTACGAACCGAAGCGCAACATGCTCACCACCGAGGCCACCGCGCGCCTCCTCGCGGAGATCGCCACCGGCAAATGCGTTACCCCCGCCCGCAGCGCCGAGATGATGGCACTCCTCTCCCGCGACCCCTCCAGGAAGAGCGCCGATCTCGACGACCAGGCCACCGGGTTTAGCGGCCCCGCGCTCCCGCCCGGCGCCAAGCTTTGGTCCAAGGCCGGCTGGACGAGCCAGACCCGCCACGACGCCGCCTACATCGAGCTGCCGAACGGCGCCCGCTTCATCCTCGTGATCTTCACCGAGAAAAACTCCGGCGAAAAAGAAATCATCCGCACCGTCGCCCGCACCATCGTCGACGGCCTCAAATAACTTCTCCAGCGCCTGCGCTCCCCTCCGCAACTCACGCGAGTTCTCAGGCGTCACCGTTCCCGTCAGTGCTTTCTTCACGTCGCGTTTAGACACCCCACCATGCTTCGCACCCGTGCTTTTTCTCCTCTGAGCTTCCTGCCTCTCGCGATGTTCGCGGTCTGCGCCGGCCTGAGTGCGCAACCCGCCTCCGGCCCCGCTTCCAAACAAGCCTCCTCCGGGCAAACCGGTCTCATCGAGCTCCAGATTCCGCCGAGCCGGACCGATCCGGAGATCAAGACCTTCGACCAGCCGCACGTCATCTGGGTCAATCGCGACATCGTCGTCGATCGCAAGCCCGACCTCCCCGCCGCGCGCAGCCAGCTCCTGCTCTTTCTCCCCGGCACCGTGCCGCCGACGGCCGAGGCCGCACCCGTACCATCGCCCGGAGCCGCCGCGCCGAAAAAGGCGCCCACCGGCCGCCCCGGCCCCGTCGCCTTCTGCGAGCTCGCCGCCAATCTCGGTTATCACGTCATCCTCCTGAAATACCCGAACGAGAAGTCTGCCTCCGCCGCCGCGCGGGATGAGGACGTGGCGGAGTTCGAGCGTTTCCGGATGGCGATCATCGCGGGCGGCGCTTCAAAGCACATCACGATCGCGCGCAACGAGAGCATCGAGCATCGCCTCATCAAGCTGCTCCAGCAGCTCCAGCGCGCTCGTCCGCGCGAAGATTGGAAGCAGTTCCTCACCGACGCCGGCGACATCAAGTGGCGCGCCATCGCCGTCGCCGGCCAGTCGCAGGGCGGCGGCCACGCCGCGCTCATCGCCAAGAAGCACGAGGTCGCGCGCGTGATCGCGACAGGGGCGCCCAAGGACTACAGCCTCCGCCATCGCAAACCCGCCGCGTGGCTCACCGCCAGCTCCGCCACGCCGCCCTCGCGCATCTTTTGCTTCAACCACGTGCAGGATCGCCAGGCCGCCAACCTCGAGCAGCAGCGCGAAAATCTCCGCGCCCTCCAGCTCGACAAGGTCGCGCCCGAAGTGAACGTCGACACCGCCACCCCGCCCTACAGCCACTCGCGGATGCTCTTCACCGATTTCCCCGGCGGGAAAGAGCTCAGCTCGCGCGAGGCGCACACCGCCGTCATTTCCAGCCGCAATGTGAAAACGTTCGAGCCGGTGTGGCGCTATATGCTCACGGAGGAGGTAAAGTAGGCATGCGAGGCTTCCGTTGCGGTCGAAGATGCGAGAGGGCGGGTTAAAACCCGCCCTACTTCAATCCGCTGCGCTTTCCGCGAAGGATTTCCGCCCGGGCCGCGTATGTATAGGTAACTATGCACTCCTTCCTTCGCGCTTCCTTCCGCGTCATCGTCATCGTCCTCGCCGCCACGCTGGCGCTCTCCCTTTCGGCTCAGAGTACGCGTGCCGGCAAGAAAGGCTACGTCACCTGGACCCCGCAGGACAACCCAGGCAGCATAAATGGCCGGAAGCAACTGGACCGCCTCCTCCAGGAACAAAAGCTCGGCAAGCTGCCCAGCGAAAGCGCTGCCGCGGTAGACGCCCTGCGCAATGAGGTCGAATGGGCTGAATTGCACAAACCATGGCTGGTCACGATCGATTTCCCCGGCGGGTCGCTCGCCAACCTCCTCGAAAACCTGAAAGGCCCGGAGACCACCTCATTCAATGTCATCAGCCCGGGAGGTCCCGATTTCCTCGACGCCGAGCTGCCCGCCTTCTCGCTGCGCAATGCCAACCTCATCCTCGTCGCCAAAGTCGTCGGCAGCCTGCTGGAGATGAACCGACTCAACCTGCGGGTCCTCGACGACTCGGGCCCCAATGCGGTCGTCTGTGTCCTCACCCGCAAAGACCTCGAGTCCGCGAACCCGCCACCACCCGCCAATTTCGAGGCCATCCAGCTCTACGAGCATATCTTCGGTGAGCAGACCATCGATGTGATCGTGGACGCCATCCGCACCGGGTGGAC
>JAZKEV010000559.1:4860-12628 GCA_040386765.1 Verrucomicrobiota bacterium
GACGCTCGACCCGCGCAACTCGGCCGATGCGCTCAAGCTGAAGTTTCATCCGGCCACGAAAATGCTTCTCGTCTCCGGCCCGGCGTCCGCCACCACTCTTGTCCGCCAGATCCTCAGCGGGCTGCGCAAGAAGCCCGCCTCTCCCTAAACCCGGCGCCTTCCCCGCCGTGGCCTCATGCACCCCGCCGCGAGTTCGCTGAACGCCCTCTCTTTGCCCACTCGCATGGAGCAGGCGTCTTCGCCCTCGCGCTTGCGCGAACTCACCACCGCCCTCGCGCGCGGCGACGATCCGGCCTGGAGCGAGTTTCACCGCGACTTCGGGCCGGGGCTTTTTCGTTACCTCCTCGCGGCAACGCACGGCGATTACGACAGCGCGGCCGAGGCGCTCCAGCAGACGTACCTGCGCGTCGCCCGCTACGCCCGGCCCTGCGATTCGCTGCCGCAATTTACCGCGTGGCTCCGGCTCGTCGCCCGTTCCGCGCTCAACGACCACCGCCGCCGCCGCTCCGTTTTCACGCGACTCTTCTCGCGGCCGCCCGAACTCGAAACCGATGCAGCAGCGCCGGTCGAAAACGAGGGCGACGCGCATCTCTCCGCCGCACTCGATGCAGCGCTCGCCCGACTCGACCCCGCCGACCGCGCTCTGCTCGAGCAGAAATACTACGCGGGATGCGATGTCCGTACCCTCGCGAGTCGGCTCGCGCTCACGCCCAAGGCCGTAGAGTCGCGACTCACGCGGGCGCGCGCTGAGCTCCGCCGCCACCTAACCGCCAAGCTCGCCCGCCATGAATAATCATACTCGCCCATTTGCGCGGGTATTTAATGGAGGCACGGTGCCCCCACCGCGCCTCCATCGCCCAACACGCCTGAAGGTAGGGCGCGTTATCCTTAACGCGCCGTTCAGGGCATCCGCACGCCGAGGGCGCGGCGGCTTAAGGATAAGCCGCCCTACCTCCCAAACCCTTTTCGCTCACCTCGCTCACGTCTAAGATGAACGACTCACCCGACGATCCGCGCGATTCCCGCGCCCACCTGCTCGCCGACACCTTCGAAGGCGATTGGTCCTCCGGCCCCGCCGCCGCCATGGCGCGCCGCGCCGCGGCCAGCGCACGCCGCCGGCGCACGTTACGCCGCGGCGGCGTCGCGCTCGGCACCGTGGCCGCCGTCGCCGCGCTCGCACTCGCCTTCATCTCGCTCAGGTCGCCACAACCTTCCGCTCCGCTCTCCCCCTCCACTCCTTCCACCGAATCTGCACTCACGCCCACGCCCTCAACCGCACCCGCACTCGCCTCGTCACTCCAGCCGCCGCCTCAATCTGCCACAACCGTCTCCACCGCCGCGATCGCCACAACCGCGGCCGCCAAGCCCCAAGGTTACGATATCATTTCGGAAGAAGAACTTTTCGCGTTGCTCCGCGATCGCCCGTTGCTCGTCTTTCCAGAGGAAAACGGCGCGAAAAAAATCGTCGTTCTCGCGCACTGAGCGCGCGCATTTCGCGACGGACCGCAAAAACAATTTCTTGCACTTCGTGCTTTCGCAGCTAACCGCTCGCTTTACATGAAGTCACTTGTCATCGCGGAAAAGCCGTCTGTGGCGGCTGATCTAGCGCGCGCTCTCGGCAAAGTTCCAAAGAAAGGCGACCAGTATGAAAATGACGAATACGTCATCTCTTACGCGCTCGGTCATCTCGTGGAGCTCGAGATGCCGGAGGACATCGACAAGAAGAAATACGGCTTCTGGCGGCTCGAGACGCTCCCCATCATCCCCGACAAATTCGGCCTCAAGCCCATCGAGGACTCCAAGGAGCGCTTCAACGCGCTGAAAAAGCTCCTCGCCCGCAAGGACATCGACCAGGTCATCAATGCGTGCGACGCCGGGCGCGAGGGTGAGCTGATCTTCGCGTATCTCTATCAGCTCACGAAGTGCAAATTGCCCGTGAAGCGCGCTTGGATGCAGACGATGACCACCGGTGGTATTCTAGAAGCCTTCAAGAATCTCCGCGAAGGCGAGAAAATGAAGGGCCTCGAGGATGCCGCGCGCTGCCGCAGCGAGAGCGACTGGCTCATCGGCATCAATGGCACGCGTGCGCTGACCAAGCGCATGTTTGGCTCCCGCGCGGGCAATGTCGCCTCCGTCGGCCGCGTGCAGACGCCCACCCTCGCGATCGTTTACGCCCGCGAGCAGGAGATCCGCAATTTCAAGCCGCGCGACTACTGGCGCGTCACCGCGACCTTCGATGTCGCCAAGGGCACGTACGAGGGCGTCTACCAGCGCCCCAACTTCAAAAAAGCCGAGGGCGACGAGCACGATCGCATCGACCGCCTCTGGGAAAAGGCGATGGCCGAGGCCATCGTCGCCGCCTGCCAGGGCCAGCCGCTGGCCAAGGTCGTCGACGAAAAGAAGGCCAGCAGCCAGGCCTCCCCGCGCCTCTACGATCTCACCACGCTCCAACGCGAGGCCAACAACCGCTTCGGCCTCCCGGCGCGCCGCACGCTCCAGATCGCCCAGGCGCTCTACGAGCGGCACAAGATGATCACCTACCCGCGTACCGATTCGCGGGCGCTGCCGGAGGATTATATCCCCACCGTGCGCGAGACGATGCGCAACCTGCAGGGCGACCTCGGCAAGCACGCCGACAAGGTCCTCTCCGAGGGCTGGGTCCGGCCCAACAAGCGCATCTTCAATAACGAGCAGATCTCGGATCACTTTGCGATCATCCCCACCGCCAGCGAGGCCAAGAACCTCGATGAGATGGAGGCGAAGATCTACGACATGATCGCGCGGCGCTTCGTCGCGGCGTTTTACCCGCCTGCGGAGTTCGATGTCACCACGCGCATCAGCACGGTGGCGCCGGGTCACGATTTCAAGACGGAGGGCAAAGTCCTCACCTTCGCCGGCTGGCTCGCCGTGTACGGCAAGGCCACGGTCGACGACGATTCGGCCGAGTCGAAGGCGCTGCCCGCCCTCTCCGCCGAGGATGGCACTCCCGCGCAGGCGAAGACCAGCGCCCCCACGCTCCACTCCGAGACCACCAAGCCGCCGCCGCGCTACACGGAAGCCACGCTGCTCTCCGCCATGGAAGGCGCCGGCAAGCTCGTCGACGACGAGGAAGCCGCGCTGGCCATGAAGGAGCGCGGCCTCGGCACGCCCGCCACCCGCGCCGATACGATCGATGGCCTGATCAACCAGAAGTACATCGACCGCCCGCAGCGCGAGCTCATCCCGACCGCCAAGGCCGAGCAGCTCCTCCAGTTTCTCGGCGCTGTAAAGGCCGAGGAGCTCACCAAGCCCGACCTCACCGGCAACTGGGAGTACAAGCTCCGCCAGATGGAGCACGGGAAGTTCACCCGCGATAACTTCATGGCCGAGATCGCGGCCACCACCAAGGGCATCATCGAGCGCGTCAAGGCCTTCGAGGAAGACGAGTCCGTCGCCCGCGAGACCGAGATCATCTCGCCCACCGACCAGAAGCCGTTGCGTGAAACCCTCCGCGGCTACAAGTCGCACGACGGCGAGTTCATGCTCTACAAGGTCATCGGCGGCCGAAAGATGGAGGAAGCCGAGATCAAGGAACTCGTCGAGAAGGGCCAGATCGGGCCGCTCGATGGCTTCATCTCCGCCAAGACCCGCACCCGCTTCTCCGCCGTGCTGAAGCTCGTCAAAGACGAGGAGAAGCAAAAGTGGCAGGCGCAGTACGACTTCGGCGACAAGCAGGATATCGGCACGCTCGAACCCTTCTGGAAGGATCCCGAGACCGGCGCCGAGCTGTGCGAGATGGGCAATAGCTACATCCTGCGCGAGCGCGACGGCGAGGGCTGGAAGCAGACCTTCCGCATCGGCCGCCTGATGTGCCAGAAGGCCATCCCGCGCGAAGTCGCCATCGACCTCGCCACCAAGGGCAAATCCGAGGTCGTCAAAGGCTTCATCTCCAAGAAGGGCCGCCCCTTCGACGCGTTCTTCGAGCGCGCCGGGGAAAAGGCCGAGTGGAAATTCCCCCCGCGCGCCCCGAAGCTCGACAAGGACGGCAACCCCGTGGTCCGCAAGGCCAAGGCCCCGCCCGACTTGTCGAAGGCCACCCTCATCGGCCAGAGCAAGATGCACAAGGATGCCGAGGTCCTGGAGACCAAGGAGGCCTTCTACGTCCGCCGGCCCGATCAGGATAACCGCATCGTCTTCACCCTGAAGCGTCAGCTCTGCGGCCTCGATCTCCCGACCGACGAGGTGAAAAAGCTCTTCGAGGAAGGCCGCACGGGCCTGATCCAAGGCTTCATGTCCAAGCGCGGCCAGCCCTTCGGAGCCTACCTCGTGTTGTCGAAGACCGGGAGCAAGGCGGAGTTCGAGTTCCCGCCGCGGTAAGGCGCGTTTGAAGTAGGGCGGGTCTCTGACCCGCCCTCCCGCACACCCGACCGCAACGGAAGCCCGCCCGCCCTCGCGGATCGCGGCACTAGTCCGCTCCAATCCCCGCCCGCGAATCACGCGAACGTACGCGAATAAAGGCGGCTCGTATTCGCGTGATTCGCGGGCTCTTCGACACCGCTACAAAAGCCCTCCTTGAGAAAGCGCGCGTCTGCGCGTAGGCTTCGAGCTTAGAACTTCGCTTTTTTGGCGGCGTCTATCCGGCACTGTGAACACCCCTAAAAACCTCGCCATCGGCCTTCTCGCCCTCGCCACCGTGGGCGGCGCAATCCTGGCATGGAAGCAGTATGGCGAATTGGTCGAATTGCGCGCCTCGGCGCTCAACCGCGAGGAGCGCTCCGATTTGCAGAAACGCATCGCGGACCTCGAGCGCAAGAACCGCGAGATGCAGGACCGCATGGCCGCTCGTACGCGCCGCGCCGAAGACGGCGAGGCGGTCGCGGCCGAGGGCAGCGAGGGAGAGCGACGGGACGGTCGCGGCCCAGGCGGCCCCGGCAGTCGCGGCCGTCCCGGTGATCCGCGCCAGATGGAGGCCGCCATGCGCGAGCTGATGGCCAAGCCGGAAGTGCAGGCGATGATGAATCTCCAGCAGAAGGCCGGCATCGAATCCCGCTACGCGGCCCTTTTCAAGAACCTCAACCTCACCGCGGATCAGGCCGAAAAGCTGAAGTCGCTCCTCGCCGAGCGCGGCAATACTCTCCGCGACATCAACGAGGTCGCCCGCGCCCAGGGCATCGATCCGCGTGAAAACGCCGACGCGTTTCGGAAGCTCATGACCGACTCGCAAAACGAGCTCAACGGCAGCATCAAGTCTGTGCTCGGCGAGCAAGGCTACGCCGCCCTGCAAACCTACGAGCAGACCCTGCCGCAGCGGGGCGTCGTCGAGCAGCTGCAGCGGCAGTTGAGCCACACCGACCTGCCGCTCAACCCCTCGCAGGCCGAGCAGCTCGTCCAGATCCTCGCCGCCAATTCCCCGCAACGCACCACGACGACTGGCACCGGCTCGACCACCGCGACGAATGTCGCCGTGGATTTCGGCCCGGGACGCGGCCCGGGTGGTCCAGGCGGCGGTATGGATGGCGGCCGCGTCCTCATCGGTGGCCCCGGCATGGGTATGGGGCCTCCCGGTGGCCTGGGCGGAGGTACCGCTACGGTTACGCCCGCCGCCATCGCGCAGGCCCAGACCGTCCTCGCCGGCCCTCAGGTCGCCGCCCTTCAGCAGATCCAGCAGCAGCAGCAGACCCAGCAGCAGTTGCAGCAGTTGATCCGCGATACCCTCAGCGCCAGCCAGCCCACCACGCCCACGACCGGCAGCGGGACGGGCACCGGCTCGCCCGGCACCGGTGGCGGCCCCGCACGCAAGCAGCGTCCCGGCGGTTAATGGTCTTAATGTCGCGGCGGTCTGTGACCGCCGCTGGAGAAGGGAGAACGGAGGAGGGAGAAGGAAATGACCCACGGGCGTAATCCTAGCCCTTCTCCTTTCTCCCTCCTCCCTTCTCCTCGCCGCTGAAAAGCGGCGACCCGCGAGAAAACCCTTGCGGCACGCAATCTGCACGGGGACTCTATCCCTTGGCTTTTTACCGACCATGATCGTAACCACCGCGCAGCTCTTCAAACACGCTTACGGCAAATACGCCGTCGGCGCTTACAACATCAACAACGCCGAGCAGGCGATGGGCCTCTTCAAAGGCTGTATCGACTCGAAGGCGCCGTTCATCATCCAGATTTCCAAAGGCGCGCGGAAGTACACCGACAAGCGCATGCTCGAGGCGATCATCCGCTCCGCCGGCGACATCTTCCCGGATGCCATCTTCGCGGTGCACCTCGACCACGGCGACGAAGAGACCTGCTACGAGTGCATCAACTCGGGCTTCTTCAGCTCCGTGATGATCGATGCCTCGCACGATCCCTTCGAGAAGAACGTCGAGATCAGCAAGCGCGTCGTCGATGCCGCCCACAAGAAGGGCATCTCCGTCGAGGCCGAGCTCGGCATGCTCGGTGGCGTCGAGGAAGACATCAAGGTCGACGAAGGCCACGCGATGCTCACCAACCCGGCCGAGGCCGAGGAGTTCGTGAAGCAGACCGGCTGCGATTCGCTCGCTTGCGCGATCGGCACCTCGCACGGCGCCTTCAAGTTCAAGGGCCGCCAGTCCCTCCATTTCAACGTGCTCGAGCAGATCAAGGCCAAGCTCCCCGGCTTCCCGCTCGTCATGCACGGCTCGTCCTCCGTCCCGCAGGATGAGGTCAAGCGCATCAACGCCGCCGGCGGCACCATCAAGGACTCGATGGGCGTCGATCCCAACGAGTACCTCCCGGCCGCCAAGCTCGGCGTGACCAAGGTCAACATCGACACCGACGGCCGCCTCGTCTGGACGCGCGTGCACCGCGAGTTCTTCCGCGACAAGCCCTCCGAGTTCGACTTCCGCCCCCCGGGCAAGATCTTCATCGAGGAGTACGCAAAGTTCATCGCGAGCCGCAATGTGTTCCTCGGCAGCGCCGGCCAGCTCGACGATCTCCGCGCCAGCCTGAAGAAGTAAGCGCGGTTCTCCGTTCGCTCTTTCCTGAAGGGCCGGTCTTTTCGACCGGCCCTTTTTCGTGCCGACCTAGGACAACGTCCTAGATGCTAACGGCTTGAAATTACTTCGCGGGCTTGTACTCCGGGGTTTGCTCCTGCCGCTTCCACCCCTCGCCGACAATACTCCTTATGGTCAGCGCGATAACCTTTCGCTCGCTCGCGGCTCGCGCCATGACGCTCGAAGAGCGCCGAGCGCTCTGCTCACCGCCAGCGAGCGAGGTCGATGACGCGCGGGCTGCGGAGCACCGCGCGACGTGGCTGGCGAAGCTCGGCGGCAGCGAAGCGCTCCTCGCCCAGCGGCTTGCGCTCGCCGCCTGGCCGGAAGCGGACGCACTCCGCCATCTCGGCGAAGTCGAGCTTCCCGCCGGCGTCGCGCTGCCCGCCTGGACCGGTGTAGTGGAAGAAGTGATACACGCCGCCCGCGACCACGCCGGCCAGTCCGCGCTCGCGTCCACCGCTTCCGCCGGCTTGCCCTGGCCTGCTTTCGACCGGCCTGCCCCGGCGGCGAGCCAGGAGCATGCGGCATTCGCGCTGCCGTGGCTCGAGGTCGCCCGGAGGCGCTTGCACGCGCGCTGCCCCGAGTGGACCCACGTCGTCGACCCCGCCGCCCAAGCCTCGTGCGTAGCCGCCCTCGCCAGCCGGCTCCTCGCCGCCGCCCGCGATACGCTTGCCGTGGAGCATGCCATTTTCCAGGCCGGGCAGGCCACCGCCCATCTGCCCTGGCTCAGCGGCGTGGCCGCGAAGGGCACAGAAAGGTCATCAGCGAGCGCGGCGATG
>JAZKEV010000560.1:0-1700 GCA_040386765.1 Verrucomicrobiota bacterium
CTCGCCTCTGCCGAGCGCGGCCGATCCCGTTTTTCCCCGGAATAGCCCGGAAATACCAGAGGCGTAGGAGCGCCGCCGTGCGGGCTCACCGCCTCGCCGAGCCCGTGCGCCCCCGCGTGCGGCTTATCCGCTTTCTGCGTCAGCGTGTGAGCCCCCGCAGCAGGCGTCGTCTGCCCGGCCCTGCCCACTCGCTGCTTCTCCCACTCTAGCCGCTCCCGCGCCAGCGCCATCCGCTCCGCCATCCACACCATCCGCAGGAACCGCTCCGCCCTCCGCACCTGCGGCTCGGGCTGGCTGAGTGCCTCCCACGCATGCATCCGCGCCAGCTTCAACGTCGCCTCCTCAAACCTCCCCTCCGGCAGCTCCCCGATCCCCTCCGTCGCCTCGATTTCCTCCCGCAGCCGCCGTGGCAGCACATGCCGCTGCCAGAAGCATCCCACCGCGCTCTTCCCCACGCTCACCCCAAACTCGGCCTTCACGAGCCCCGCCACCTCTACATACGTCTTATTTTCCTCCTCGAGCCACCCGAGCACCCGCTTCTTCTGCTCTGCCTTCAACCGCTCCAGCTTCGCATCCGTCCGCACCTTTCGTTCTGAAATCATGAGGGAGTTTCCTTTCGTTAAAATGCCAGGGTTTAAAACCCCTCATCCTATCGGCTCCCCCGCCGCACGTCACCCCGTCCATTCCCTCCATTCCGTCCATTCCGGAAAAATTTCGCATGTGGCCACGGTCCAGAGCGCCGGGCCGCGGCCATCCGCTCGGTCAAGGCGTTGAGATGCAGGAGCAGGGATGAGCCATTTCCCGGGTCAGCGAGGTACGCATCACGCAAGGTAAGTTCTGCCCGCCTACGAGATGCCGTCGTGTTACCTCAACGGGATACCGGCCTGTTGCCCCAACGGGGCAAAATTCGATAGCCCAGGGCAACGCCCTGGGTTCTCCATCGAAAAAAGAGTGAGCCCTGAAAGGGCGAAACCCACGCTAAAGCGGCTCTCTCCGCCGCCCGCCTCCGGCGCAGTTAAGCCCGGAACCAGATGATCAATATCAATACCGGAAATTCTCAGAATGGGTGCGAATTTGTAAGGGGCGATTTCCTTATCCTGATTACAAACGTGACTTTGTGCTCTGCGAAAAAAGAATGCTACGAGTGGGTGTACCGGCCGTAATCTTGCAGGCTGTGTTATGAATTATGAAAACGATTGCTGAACGCATGTGGTTATACCTTGACGAGAATGGCATCAAATCGGAGATCCCCGTTCGCTTTGCTTCACCTTATCAAGCCCCAGATGGTTTTTGGGAGGCAACGTTTTCAATCTTTTGGCCTGACGGTCAAGTAACAGAGCGTAGGGGCACTGGGGTCGATTCATTGGATGCTCTCCAGGTTGCGCTGAAAATATTTAGTATCGAATGTCGTGACTTGGAAGCGGAGTTCGGGCCCCGGCTTCAGAATCCGAGCGGGGTCTCATTGGCGAATTACTAGGTTGTGGTGGAAAATAACGTAAGCGCGTGGCCGGGTGCCATCTTCATCAGGACGGCCTGAGTGGCCCGCAACGTGGCCGCAAGTGCAGGGACCCATCCCCGGACGATCCCTCTTTTCGATCGGCGCTAAGTCGCGCGGGCCAAAGCGGCGGGCAGCGCGACGCGGAAGGTGGCGCCACCACCCGGCGTATCGGAAATCTCGATACTCCCCTGCAGGGCCGTGA
>JAZKEV010000560.1:1710-4446 GCA_040386765.1 Verrucomicrobiota bacterium
AGGCTTCCCCAGCGGTGGGGCGGGCCGAGCCGTGGGAGAATTTCTCGAAGAGCGCGGACCGCTCCGCCGCCGGGATGCCCGGGCCGTTGTCGGCGACGGTGAGGCGGAGCGCGTTCGCTTCCGCGGCGAGCGTCACGTGAATGACGCCGCGGCCATCGGCCGGGAGGAACTTGATCGCGTTGGAGACGAGGTTTCCCGCGATGCTGGCGATGCTCTCGGCATCGGTGATGCGGACGGTGGCGGGCGCGGTGACGTGCAGGGCGATTTTCTTGGCGGCGGCAGCCGAGGCGAGCTGGCGGCAGACGTCCGCCACGAGTGCTCCTACGTCAACAGCACCGTAAGCCAGGCCGGCCGCGCGGTCGCTGGCGCGCTGGAGGTCCAGGAGGCGGGCCATCATATCGACGGCGGCTCCGCTGGTGCGCTCGATCTCGCCGAGAAACTCAGGTCCCTCCGCGGAGGCCCAGATGTGCGGCGTGGCCCGGAGCTGCCGGGCGAGGGAGCGGATGCCGGAGACGGGGCCGCGCAGATCGTGTGCGACGATGCGCACGGCGTCGGTGAGCTCCTGATTGATGCGCTCGAGCTGCTGCGTGCGGGAGGCGACAAGGGCCTCGAGCTGGGCATTGCGCCGCTGGAGCTGCCGGGTGCGAAATCGGAAAAGGCCCCAGGCCACGCCTGCGACGGCGATGATATAACCCGCAAACGCCCACGCCGTGAGCCACCACGGCGTGGCGATGACAAAGGCGAAGGCCGCCACGGTGCTGTCGGGCCGATCCGGCGCGCGGGCCTGCACGTGGAACTGGAGCGCTCGGTGCGGGAGATTGGTGAAGTCGCGATGGGTCTCGGCGCTCCATGCGCTCCAGGTTCGGTCGAGCCCCTCGAGGCGGGTGCGGTAGAGGGTTTGCGAACGACCACGGTAATCGCTGGAAAACGTCGCGGCGGCGTAGGAGATGCGCAGGGCGTTTTGATGCGCGCCGAGTTGGAGCGGCGAGGGGGAGGCGCGGCCCGTGGAGAGGAGTTGGCCATCCTCCGTTTCGATGCGGCGGATGGCGACACGGGGTGGCGCGAGTGGCCGGGTGGGGCGCCAGTCGAGATCGAGCGAAGCGAGGACACCCTGGCCGGCGAGCCAGACGGTGCGCGTGGAGGTGTCTTCAAACACACTGTCGAACACGACACTCCGAAACGGAGCGAGGGCGTGCGTGGTCAGCTGCCAGGCCGCGCCGACAGGCTCGGCACGAAGGAGCCGGCTGGAATCCTCGGCAGGGCGAAACCAGGCGCCGCCCGTCGCGCTGCGGCCGGCAAGACGCGCTCCGCGCACGGGCGCACCGTCGAGTGTCAGGCGGGTTTCGGGCGCGAAGCGATTGGCCGCGGGATCGAAGCGGAGCAACCAGCTGGAGGCGACGGCGACGAGGTCGGCGCCGACCGGCAGGAGCTGTATGCGGTCGTTGCGGCCAGCCTCCGGCACGCCATCGGCGGGCGTGAACAGCATCGCAGGCGCATCGAGCTTCGGCCCCGAGCGAAAATCGAGGCGCGCGATCTCGCCGCCGCGCGTCACGCCCCAGAGCCAGCCGTCGTCGCGGTCGAGCAGTTCGTCGAAGCCGGTGGCGAGGGTCGAGAGGCGGCCGAGCGTTTCCCAGCCGGCGGCGGGCGGCGCTTGTGGTTTGATGAGCCACAACCCCGCGGACGAGCCGGCGTAGATCCAGCCGGGTGCGCGGGTGGGGGCGACGAGCGGGCCGATCAACTCGGGCGTCCAGGCGCGGCTCGTGTCATCGGCGAGGATCTCGCGGAGGCCGCGCGTGGCGGCGACGAGGCGGTCGCCGACCGGCAGCGGACGATTGGCGCCGACTTGAAAACCGGCGACGGGGACGAAGCGGCCGGTGGCAGGATCGCGCCGGGAGACTCCCTCGGCCGTCGCGAGGTAGAGCTGGTCGCGCCAGAGCGCGAAGCGGCGGGCGTGGGTGGCGAGCCCTTGCGCGTTGCCGTGCAGGGCGAAAGGCGCTTCGAAGTCGAGGCGCGCGAGGCCCTCCTGCATCGCGAGCCAGAGACCGCCCTCGGCATCGACGGCGAGATCGTTGATGCGATTGCCCGGCAGGCCGTGGTTGCGATCGTCCGTCGCGGGTGAAGATAAACAGGCCGGAGCGCTCGGTGCCCAGGGCGAGGCGGCCATCGGCGAGAAAGGCGCCCGCGCTCGCGAAGTCGGTGGCGAAGGGCGCGGCGGACTCCGGCGAGAGCGGGCGGAGCGGCGTGCCGGAGCCTGACCAGCGGACGGGGCCGCGCTGGGTGAGGAGGATCCATTCTCCGGGGCGGTCGCCGGCTGCCTGCGTGGCGAAGACGCGCGCGTGGTTTGCCGTGGGCGGGGGAGCACCCGGCCCGAAGGAAACGGGCTCGACGCCCTTCGGGCTTACCCGCACGAGCGTGTCGAGATCGGCGTAGAGCGCACCGTCCATCGTCCAGACGAGGCCCGTGAGGCTGGCGCCGGTCCACGTCTGCACAGTGCCATCGGGCCGGAAGAGCATGAGCCGGCGCTGGCCGCGGGCGTAAATGCCCTCGGCGGTGACCGCGACGCGATTGATCGTGCCGGTGGCGCGGGCCTCGGGCGGGAGTAATTCCAATGCGGATACGGGGCGCAGTTCGCCACGAGCGTCGGGTTCGAAGCGCGCCACATCATCATGACCGAAGACCCAGAGCCGGCGGTGAGCATCGAGCGCCAGCGCGCGACCGGCGCCCGCACGCGGGAGC
>JAZKEV010000561.1:0-3144 GCA_040386765.1 Verrucomicrobiota bacterium
CCTCGGTGAGCGTGAGCGAGGCGCCCTTGGCAAGGCGGCTGGCGCGGGAGATCGCGCTGGATTCGATGAAGCGGCTGAGCTCGTTTTCCAAACGATCGACCTCCTGCCAGGCGGCGGTGGCGGCTTGGCGGGCGTAGTCGTAATCCTGCGTGGCGATGACGATCTCGAAGAACGTCGCCATCGCTTCGTGCTGAAAGGTGGGGAGAGGCATGCGGTGCCGTGGCGAGTAAAGTGAGGCAGATCAGCCGACGGCGTCGACGGCCTGGATAAGCGCCTTGATGTAGCCGTAAGCAAAGGCGAAGGCCTGGGTGCCATCGGGGTCGCCCTTGTGCTTCGGCATATGGTCGGGCATGACCATGCCGTCGTATCCGACTTCCTTGTACACCCTGATCGCCTGCCAAAAATCCACGTCGCCTTCGTCGGGGAAGGTCTCGACGAAATCGTCGCGGTGGCCGCGGATATTGCGGAAGTGGACGTTGAAGATTTTCTTTCGCGTACCGAAGTGACGGATCACATCGAAGATTTCGCGGCCGGGATCGGCGAGCATCTCGCAGATCGTGCCCTGGCAGAAATTGAGCCCGTGGTAGGGGTTCTCGCGGATGGAGACGAATTTCTTGAGCCCCTCGACCGTGCCGAGTACGCAATCGACGCCCTGATAACCGGCGGGCGGCATGCCGGGATCGTGCGGATGGCAGGCGATGCGGACCTTGTGCTCGCTGGCGACGGGCACGATGGCATCGAGGAAATAGGTGATGCGCTCCCAATAGCGCGCGGCGTCGACCTTGCCGGCGCGGGTGAGCGGCTTCTCGGGTTTCGCTTCGGCGAGCTTCCATGTGCTGTAAACGGAACCGCCACGGCCCGTGGAGGGAGCGGTGCGCACGACACCGAGGATGCTCATGTTGTACTTGATCGAAGGGATGCCCACTTCGGCGCAGGCCTTGATGATCTTCTGGATATCCTCGATGTCACGGTCGCGCTCGGGGCTCTGCGCGAGCATGAGAGCAGGCCGTGAGGTGCGGTCGATGTGCGACGAGCCGAGGAAGGGCAGCGGGATCATCTCCAGCCGGATGCCGTGGCGCTCGACGAGCGCCTTGGTTTTGGCGAGCTCGTCGACGGTCCAGAAGCGACCGTTGGCGGGCGGCGGAGGGTTGCCGCAGATGTGATCGACGGCGTGGCGCTTCAGGAACTCCAACCGCGCCTCATCCGTGGGCGCGCGCTGGCAGCCGACCTTCATCAAGGAGCGGGTCGGAGGCCGGGTGGAGGACGTCGTTGCTGCAGTGGCCGCGCGGGCGGCGGGAGCGGTCGTGGCGGCGGCGGCGAGCGAGGCGGTGGCGAGAAACTGGCGACGTTTCATGGGGAGGGCCGCGCATTATTTTTTCGCGCCGGGCCGGGGTTCGGGGTATTTGGGCAACGTGGAGAGAAGCCGGGCGACCACCTCCGGATGGGCGGCGGAGACTTCGCGCAGTTCCTGCGGATCGGCCTTCAGGTCGAAGAGCTCGACGCCCTGCCTGGCGGAGGCGCCGACGCCTTCACGCGCAAGGAGCCGCCAGCGCTCGTCGCGGATCGTGCGCTGACCGTCGCTGTAAAACGCGACGGCAGGTTTGCTCGAGGGCGTGGCGGGATCGGCGAGCTGCGGCCGGAGGCTGCGGCCATCGAGGCCCTGGGGCTGCGGGAGATTGCAGAGATCGACGAGCGTGGGAAATATATCGACGGTCTCGACGATGGCGGCGCTGCGCGCACCGGCGCGAGCCAGGCCGGGCGCGCGGATCATCAGGGGCGAACGGACGGAGCCCTCGTAGAGGCAGTGTTTGCCCCAGATGCCATGCTCACCGAGGAGGAAGCCGTGATCGCCCCACACGACGACGACGGTGTTTTTGGCGAGATCGAGCGCCTCCAGCGCGGCGAGTACGCGGCCGACCTGCGCATCGACATAGCTGACCGAGGCGGCGTACGCCTGACGCAGCTCACGGGCGTAGGCCTCGTCTTTCTCCGGATCGCGGCCGCCATGCGCATAGTTGCCGCGAAACTCGCCGCTCTTGTGCCAGCCGAGCGCCTTTTCCGCATCGGGGTAACGCGGCGGGGCGGGAATCTTCGCGGGGTCGTGCAGGTCGAAATACTTCCTGGGCGCGACGAAGGGGAGGTGGGGTTTGAAAAAGCCGACGCCGAAAAACCAGGGACGCTCTGAAGTGGCGAGCGAGCGGAGGGTGGATACGGCTTCGTCGGCCACCCAGAAATCGGGATACGCATCGTCGCCACCAGCGAAGGTCTCGAGGGCGGGGGTCTTGCCGGGGATGCGGGCGCCCCCATTGGCGTAGCCGTGCATCATGGCCTCGGCGTTTTTCCAAGGTGCGTCGGGAATCCAGCAGCGCTCCCACGCATCGGGTAACTCGACAGGGCCTTCGGCCCAATGGCGGCCGGTGCGGCCACCGGGATAGTGCGTGATCTTGCCGAGGGCGAAGGTGCGGTAGCCCTGGCGTTGGAGCCACGCGGGGAGGTTGGCGTCGCCCCACTGCGCGTGCGTCGCGGCGATGGCGTTATTGGAGATGTGAGCGCGCTCGGTCGGATAACGCCCGCGCAACAATGCCGCCCGCGAGGCGCCGCAGGTCGGGACGTGTATATAGTGATGGGTGAACACGCGTGCGGTGCTCGCGAAGCGGTCGAGTGCGGGCGTCTTCGCGTGGCCGACACCATACGCGCCAAGATCGGGGCGCAGGTCGTCGACCGCTATAAAGAGGATATTGGGCTTCGTCGCGGGGGCGGCGGGGCTGACGACGAGAGCGCCGAGAAAAGCGGCGGCGGCGAGGGTGATGCGGGCGAGCATGGCGGGGTTTGGACAGAGGAGAAATGCCGGCGAATGGAACCGGCGGCAACGATGGAGTGACAAGACGGAGCAAAGGCGAGGGAAGGCGCGGAGAATAACGCACTCTATCTCGCGCGATGATCGCGGCGAATATCTGCGATCTGGGCCGGAAGACGAATGGTGGGCGAGCCAGGCGGCAGGTAGGATGGAACCTGAACTCTCATCTGCCATGCCTGAAGCACTCGCCGTTCTTGCCATTGTTGTCGTCGCGATCGCGGCGTGGTTTGGCGCGTGGATGCACGCGCGCGACCCGGCCAACTTCAAACCGCTCGAGGATCATGCCC
>JAZKEV010000562.1:0-8081 GCA_040386765.1 Verrucomicrobiota bacterium
GCTCGATCACGACGGCCCGTTCGTCCTCGACGTCATCGTGCCCTACACCGAGCACGTGCTCCCCATGATCCCCGCCGGCAAGACGGTGAAGGATATGCTGCTGAAGTAAGCGCGAACCGCGTTTCTTTCGCCAAGCGACAAAAAAACAGGGCGGGTTTTAAGACCCGCCCTTTTTTGTGCCCGGAAATCCGGAGGGAAATCCCGATCGCATCGTCCTCGCGCGGCTATCGCTGCTCCCGGTGCTTCCGCTGTTCCTCACCGCGCAATTCCACCGGCTCATTCTCATCGTTGCGGTTTCCCATCCCATCGCCCGAGGCCTTTCGCCCCCGGCTAAAAAACAGAATGAGACCCACGACCAGGAGGATAACAGGGACGAAAATGATAAGGCTCATGATATCCCTTTGGACCGACGCAAGCAGGTAGCCGTTCCCACCCTAAACCGGCAGGGCGAGGGAGGAATCCCTGCCTCACCTGGAAGCCAGCGGTCTCTACTTTTTCGCCTTCCCCGCCTTCTCCGCTTTGCCCATCCCCTTCGGCGCGCCAACCGTCTGTTTCGGCGGGGTGAGTCCATCGCTCGGCTGGTCCCAAAATCGATAGGGATCGTCGAGGCGGCGCTGCTCGGCGAGGAGTAGTGCTTCCATCTCCTTGCGCTTGGTGGCGTATTTCGGATCGTTCGCCAGGTTGCGCTCCATCGCGCCGGCCCGATGGCCGGTCAGCTTGGCTACCACGGCATCCGAGTGCTGATCGAGCAGCTCGTGCGGGTTTTCCTTGAGGTTGAAGAGCTGTGTCTCACGCACCTGCCCGTCGAGCACGTCGTACTTGATCAACTTCCAATCGCCCTGCTTCACCGACCGCATGCCCGGTTTGGTGCCGCCGCAGTACACGCCATAAAGCACATCGCGGATCGCCTCTTTTTTTCCCTCGAGCACCGGCTTGAAGCTCAAGCCTTCATTGGAGTCCGGCGCGGCGATGCCCGCGAGATCGCAGAGCGTCGCCAGCACATCGAGGAGGTAGATGTTTCCCCGGGCACGCGAACCGGGCTTGATGCCCGGCCCCTGCACGATGAAGGGCACGCGCCACGAGTGCTCGTAGAGGCTCTGTTTGCCCTGCAAGCCATGCCGCCCGATCGCGATGCCGTGATCGGAGGTGTAGAAGACGTACGTGTTCTCGAGTTCACCGATCGCCTGCAGCTTCTCCAGCACTCGCGCGATCTGCGTATCGATATTTTCACTACACGCGAAATACCGGCCGATCTCGTTGCGGATCGTCGCCTCATCGCGATTTTCCCACACACCCTCGGCGGCCAGCTCGTCGCGCAGCGCTGGATGTCCGATCGGGAAAGGATGCGCCGGCAGGTAATTTTCGGGCAGTCGCGGCGCCTTGGCATTGGCCGGCGGCTTTGCGTTGGCCTCGGTGTGGTTCACTGCGCCATATTTCGCGGCCAGTTCCGGCTTCGCATTCCGCGGATCGTGCGGATGCGTGAAACCAAAGTGGATCATGAAGGGCCGGCTATCCCTCGCCGTCACCCGCTCGCCGAGGTAGTCGAGAACCTGTTGCGCATGCCACGCGCTGCCCGTTTCGTCGGTCGTCCCGTTCTTCGTCGCATCCCGGCGCACTTCGAATTGCAGGTTGGCTCCCTCGTAGCTGTTGCCGTTCTTGCAAGTGCGCATCGTGGCGTAACCCGCGCGTTTAAAGACGGCAGGGATCGTATTCAGCTCGAGGTCGGGCGGACACTTCACCGGAAAGTCGGCGAAGACCCGCGACATCAGGCTCGCCGGCTGGTGCCACAGCGTCCGCCCATCCATCGCCATGTGCCGCGACGGCGTGCACACCCCACCGATGAAAGCGCCCATATGGTAGGCCCCGTCGAAGGTCATGCCGCGCGCGGCGAGCCGGTCGATGGTCGGCGTCTGCAGCGCGGTCTTGGGATTGTAGGGCCGCAGATCGAGCGGCGACTGATCGTCGACGATGATGAAGAGGATATTCGGGCGTTTCGCAGTCGCCGCCGCCTGCGCGACCGGAAGCGCGGCGCACGCCACCAGCATCAAGCCACAGAACAGTCTGAGTGCGATTTTCATAAGGGGTAAGAAAGGGCTGCCGCCAACAGGAACAAAAGACTCCAAAAGGTGAATCAATTAAGCGCGCCGGACCGTACGCCGCGCTATTCCGCTGAGATCGAGAACGCGAAGCCCGAGCGAGGACGCTCTTCGCACGTGGGTCCGCTCACTTTTCCTTCATCACATACCGTCCATCCCAATTCTCCGGCGGCGGCTCTTCCATCGCTTCGGGCACAATCTTTTCGATGTAGACGATCGAGGGGTTGCTTGAAACGCCGGGCGTCTTGCCGGGCACGTTGAACTCCAGCTCGCGGCTCTGCGCAAAGAGCGCGAGCGCGCCATCCCAGTCGCGCGCGTAGTACTTCGCGAGTCCCTGTTCGAAAAGCGCGACGCACTCGCGCGTCTGCTGCGTGACATGCTCCTTCAGGCCCACGATCTCATACACCGGCACCGGCGTCGTCCGGCCCTTCACGACCATCTTGCTCAGGGCGCGAAAAACCACCCGGTCGCCGCCGTGCTCGATGCACGCGGCGCGGGTCGCTTCGGTGCACATCGTGTAGGCGCCCCAGCTCTTCGCGCCCGACTCCATGCGGGCGGCGAGATTCACGTTGTCGCCCATCATCGTGTAGTTGAAGCGCACGGGGCTGCCCATGTTGCCGATCATGCAGGTGCCGGTATTGAGCCCGATGCGCGACTGCATCCGCCACACGATCTCGGGCCACTTCGTGCCCTCGCTTTTCCATTTCTCGCGCAGCTCGCCCAGCTTCAGATGGACGAGCTGGGTCGCCACACAGGCACGAAACGCATGGTCCTTCTGCGGCAGCGGCGCGCCAAACATCGCCACCACCGCATCGCCGATGTATTTATCGAGTGTGCCACCCTGTGCCTGCACGATATCCGTGCAGGCCGTGAGATACTCGTTCATCAACTGGACCAGCGGGCCCGAGGGGAGTATCTCGGAAAAACCCGAGAATCCCTGAATGTCCGAAAAGTAGGCGGTGATCTCCGAGTCGTGGCCGCCAAGCTGCGGATCCTGCTCGGAGTCGATCATCTGCTCGACCAGCTGAGGAGAGAGATAGGAGCGAAACATGCCTTTGATGCGGCCCTTTGCCTTTTGCTCCTCGATGGCCTGCCAGATCAAGCCGGCGAAGCTCGTGCACAGCGCCGCTCCGATCGGCGCGGTAAAAGGCAGCACGACATGCTGGAGCTTGAAGAGATGGAAGGTCAGCGCCGCGTACAGCGCCATCGTGAGCACCGCCATCACCTTCGCGAAAAGCGACCGCGCTCCCTCTGTGACCGCAAAGATCGTGACGATGATGGTCAGCCCAAACACCATCACGTAATTCATCCACGGCTCGGGCCGATTCAGCAGCGCGCCGGAGACGATGGTCTTCAGCAGATTCCCGTGCATCCCCACTTTCGGCACGGGATACTCATCGAGCGAGGTCGGCCCGATATCCTGCAGGAGTGGGTCGACGGGGCCGATGAGGACCACGGCGTTCTTGAAATCGGGATTCGCAAAATACTCCTTCGCTTCCGCCCGCTCCTTGGCGTCCTCCGATTTGAGGCCCTCCGCAAAAATGAGCGCGCGGGCAAACTCGTCGTGCGGTGTGCGGGGCGAGTACCAACGCGTAAACCAATTTACCTCGATCAACTGTCCATCCACGAGGGGGAGGGACGACACGAGCGAGCCATCCGGCCGCACAAATTCCAAGTTCCCGTCCTTCACTCGCACCCCGTCCCGCTCCAGGCCCCAGTACAGCCGCGCGAGCTGCACTGCCATGTGGTAGTAGGTAACGTTGGTGTTATTGGGCGCCCACGCTGCCACGACGCGCGTGCCATTGCGGATCGAGTCGATCAGGCCGACCGGTGCCTGCGGCGTGTAGAGCGCGGGCTTGCTGGGATCCGCGCTGGTCTCAAACGCCGGCAGCTCCGGCGGCTCGATCTCGGAGGGCTTGCGCTTCTCCTCGGTGAGGATGGGCAGGTGGCGTTCGCGCTTCTTGCCATCGACATCGATATACTGCCAGCCGCCATAGCCCGCCGCCAGGACGACCGGCGGTCCCTTCATCAGAAACCGTCCGAACTCCGCATTGCCAAGGAGCAGCTTTCGTCGATCGACCGACTGCGGAATGCCCGAATCGGAAAACACGAAGTCGAAACCAACCGCCTTCACCTTCGCCTCGTTGACCAGCGCCTCCGCGACCCGGCTGTAAATATCCCGGCTCCACGGCATATTGCCGATGGTGCCGAGCGACAGCGCGTCGACATCCAGATAAACGATCTTCACCGGCGAATCGACCTCGTCGCGAAATTGGAAACGCCAGTCGAGTGACTTGTTCTCAAGGAACGTCAGCCACTGACGGTGCTCGACGAAACACCAGATCAGGGGGATCGGCAGCAAAAGGAACCAGCGAAAATGCGACAGCCAGCGGGGCCGGTTGAGCTGAACCATTCAGCCGAAACTAGGACGAGCGAGCGCCAAACGAAAGCGAATTTCCGACCTGCGGTGGCGCGCAGGTTTGCCCGAGACGCTGGCCGGCAAAAGGCACAGCGGGCGCAAAAAATCCTGGCCCTGCGGTAAAGACCAACCCTGCACGCGCCCTTATGGCGTCGTCGTGATCGTGCTCGGCCGCACCGCGGTATTGCCCGGTGGCGGCGGCGTAGTTACTTGACCTTCGAAATTCGGGCCAGTGATCGTCTGCGTAACCGAGCCCGAGTTGCCAGTGCCGGTAGTGCTGCCTGTCGTCGAGCCGGTCGTTCCGCCGGACTCGCCACCGGTACCTGTGCCTCCACCTGAAGGCGGGGCGGAGGTGAAGACCGTCTGCTGCACCGCGACCGCAATGTCAGCCGCCACCTGGGTGACAGCCTGCAAATTCGCGGGAGTGATCGCTGTCGTCGAAGTTGGAGTCGGCACCACGGTCACGACCATCTGGCCTTGGGCGTTAATCGTGACGTCTACAATCATGGAGATTTCCTGCCCCGGCGGCACCTGCAGGTTTGCCGTGCCCGAACCGGTCACCGCCGGCGTACCCGGAGCGTTCGGTTGCTGCGTGCCTGACGTGGAGCCCGGGGGTATGAAATCAACCTGGCCGATCGCGGTGCTCAGCGTGAAAAACGCCTGCCCCGTGCCCGACGGGCGGAAGACGATGCGAAAGGTCGTACCGCGAATACCGGCGGCGCCCACTGGCGTCTGCACATCGAAGGTCGAGCCACGGTCGTACTTCAACTTCTTCACGTTGCCGACGATCTCGCCGCGGTTCAGCGAGAGCTTGGTGCGCGAGGGCGACGGTTCATCCACCATCTCCGCTACCTTCACGGTCGCGGCAAAGGGATCCTGCAGATACTCGTCGATCACGAGTTCGGTGTCGGAGCCAAGCTGGGTGGAGGCACCGTTGGAAAACACCAGGACGACGCGCGCCCCTTTGCCGGTCACGATTTTCGCTTTTTGCGGGACAGGCTTGTTGACCTCGAGCCGCGTAGTCACACCGCTGACGATCATGTTCACCTCGCCGTTCACCGCTGCCACGAGAATGGTGCCGGGGTCGGTGAATTTTCCCGGCCCCGTGTTTATCGGTGTTTGGGCGCGCAGCGAGACCGCGGCCAAAAGCATGCCGACAAAGAGCCAGCCGAGAAGACGGGTTTGCATCTGAAAGTGGTGCTAGCGCGGACCGGATTTTATCGCCAAACGCTGGCGCAAAGCTAGTCCTAGGGTGTTTCCCGGGTCAAGGCGTAAACAAAACGCAACCGCCGCTTCCGCAGCCTCGTGCGCGGAGGGAACGCGCGACAAATGGTCCGCGTAATAGCCCCAAACCATCGCGTTGTTTGGCGCGAGCCCCGTGGCGCGCACAAAGTCGCTCCGCGCGTCCGTCCACCGGCCTTGTAGATCGCGCGCAGTTCCGCGCCGGATCCAAAACTCCGCATGCGCCGGACTGCACGCGATCGCGCGGTCGGCCGCTCGCTCCGCTTCTTTGCCGAGCTGCGCCTTTCGCGCCGGTTCGAGCAGCGGCATGAGCGAGGTCACATACGCGAGATCGGCCCACGCCTGACCGTCTCGCGGGTAAAGCCGCGTCGCCCACAACAGCCTCTCTCGCGCAGCCGGCACAACCTCCCGGTAACGCGCGAGATCGAAGTCCTGCTCGCCGAGCCGGTCGATCGCGCGCCGCGCCGTCACGCGCTCCGTTTCCGCGCGTAGCAGCGGCAGGAAAATCCCAACGACCAGCGCCCCACTTACAACCGCACCCAGCGCAAAGCCCACGCGCCCCAACCACGGCCGCCTCAAGGGTACTGTCTCCTGAGCAGGAGCGGTGCGCTCGAGCGGCCAGCGATTTCCCACCGCGAGGGCCGCCACCGTCGCAAAAGCGAGCGCGAGCGCGGGTATCTTGAGATGAAAATCGACGAGCATCTGGAGCGAGAACGCCAGCAGGCCCACGGCCAGACCCACGGTGAAGGTGGAAGAATCCACCCAGCCCGCGCGCCGCGCGTCGTCGCCGCGCCGCCGCACGATGCATCGCACCGCGATCGCCCCGGCTGCGCCGAAGAAGAGCACGAAGCCCACCACGCCGTAGTCGGCGAGCGTATTCAGATATTCATTATGCGCCCACAGCGTCGTGTCGGGAAACCGTTCCGGCCGGTGCCGCTCGAAGAGGATGTTGTAGCTCGCCGCGCCCGTGCCCAACGCCGGCTTCTCGCGAAAGAGTTCCCACGCCGCCCGCCACATGATCGGCCGCGTCGTTTCTCCCGAATCACGCAATGCGATATCGATGCGCTCGCGCACCTGCGGCAGCGCGCGATACACCCACACGCTGCCCAGCCCGACCACGACCACGATCGCCACCGCGATCGTTAGCCGGCGCTGCCAGCGCCAGCGACGCAGGCTGAGCGGCCACGCTACGAGCGAGACCGCCAGGGCGAGCCAGGCCCCGCGACTCAGCGTGAGGATGAGCCCGCACAAGAGCACCACCGCAACCCACGCCCACCACACGCGCGCCATCTCCCCTGCCCTCCGCCGCAGCGCGAGCGCACCCGCCGCCGGGATGAGCAGAAGGAGCCAGGCCGCGAGACTGTTGGGAATGCTGAAGGACCCGCTGGCCCGTCCGATAAATTGCGGCGCGCGCTCGCCCACCATCACCCACTCCGGCTGCACGAACCGCTGGTAACACCCCAGCACCACACCCGCGATCCCCAGCGCCATCAGCATGAAACAGAGAAAACGTCGCGTACTTGGATTTTGGATACCATTCAACACCACCCAGAAGACCGCGACCATCTGCGCCCAGTTCAACCAGTCGAGCCAGCCCAGCCATTTCGCCGGCGCCACCCACACGACGTTGGCCGCGGCATAGAGTAGAAACGGGAGTAGCCACCAACCCGCGGGGTGCAGCGGACGCCACACCCGTTCCTCACCCCACACGCGCGCCGCGAAATGCGTGAGCACGACCGCAACGGTGAGCAGGAGGGTTACGATCTGCGCCACCGGCCGGTAGCCGCCCATATAGAGTGTGGTCCACCCGAGATTGGCCACGAGCAGCGCCGTCTGCGTCCATTCCCAGACGGAGGCGCGAGGCGACGGTGAAGCGGACAACATGGAGGGTGATACCTTCTTAACCCGCCCTCCCACGTCCGACCAACAAGATTTTGCACGGAAGATGGGCGTCTTTATTGTAGGAGCGGGTTTACCCCGCGACCCGATCGCGGATGCGGCGCCGCCTGCGTGGTAGGCCGCCTGCTCGCAGGCGCTCGTCCGACCACCTACCGGCGCCAGCAAGCTGGCTGCCTACCACGAGGCGGGGATCCTGAGGTCGCGGGATAAACCCGCTCCTACAACTTGAATTCGCATAAGGTAGGGCGATCGCCGTCGGCTATCGCACCGCCTCGCCGCGCGCGCCCACAAAAAAGGCGCCACCTTGCGGTGACGCCTTCGAAAATAAAAACCTGGCCTGACTTACAGCCTGGCCTACGGCGCGACCTCAGGGCGTCGGCACCGTCTGGCTCGTCTTGATGATCCGGCCGGCGACGAGGTACGGG
>JAZKEV010000563.1:0-12252 GCA_040386765.1 Verrucomicrobiota bacterium
GCGCCGCCTGCGGCGCACCGCGAGTTTGCGCGCGATGGTGGAGGAAACGGTGCTGCGGCCGGCGGACTTCATCGCGCCGCTCTTTGTGGTCGAGGGCAAGGACGCGCCGGACGAGATCAAGTCGATGCCCGGCGTCTTCCGGCTGAATGTGACCGACCTCGTGAAGGAGTGCCGGGCGCTGTACAAACTCGGTGTGCCCGCGGTCGCGCTTTTTCCCAAGCTCGATTCGAAGATCAAGGACGACGAGGGCACGCAGGCGCTCAATGAGGACACGCTCGTCCTCCGGGCCGTGCGCGCGGTGAAGAAAGCCGTGCCCGAGTTGACCGTGATCACTGACGTGGCGCTCGATCCCTACACTTCGCACGGGCACGACGGTGTGCTCACGCCGGCCCGCGACGATGTAGAGAATGACCGCACCGTGGGCATCCTCGCGAAGATGGCCGTGCTCCAGGCGAAGGCCGGGGTAGATCTCGTCGCGCCGAGCGATATGATGGATGGGCGTGTGGGCGCGATCCGTCGCGTGCTCGATGCCGCGGGGTTCACCGGCACCGGCATCCTGGCGTACTCGGTGAAGTATAATTCGGCGTACTACGGTCCCTTCCGCGATGCCGTCGGCAGTGCGCAGGCCGCCGGCACGCGGCTCCTCAGCAAGGCCACCTATCAGATGAACCCCGCTAATCGCCGCGAGGCGATCCTCGAGGCGACACTCGATAGTGATGAGGGCGCCGACATCATCATGGTAAAGCCCGCGGGCATGTACCTCGATATCATCCGCGAGGTGCGCAATGTTACCCAGAAGCCCGTGGCCGCCTACCAGATCTCCGGCGAGTACTCTCAGATCCAAGCCGCTGCGCGTCTCGGCTGGCTCGATCTCGTCCGCTGCCGCCACGAGTCGCTGCTCGCGATCAAGCGTGCCGGTGCCGATATGATCCTGACGTACTTCGCGAAGGACATGGCGGCGGCGCTGCGGTAAGGCGCACGGTTTTCCTCCATCTCAGGCTATTGGGCGAGCCTCACTAAGAATCGATTTCATTGCTTCTCCGCATGAATGAAATTCACTCATAGCCGTTCAGTCATATCGTCCATTTCCCTTGCGCCAGCCCGGGGGCGGGCAAGACACTTCCCATTCCATGTCGGATACTCAGCGTCATCCTTTCCTGCACGGGCTTAGCAAGCATCGCGGCGCACCGCCGACGGTCGTCGTCATCTTTGGCGCGTCGGGCGATCTTACCGCGCGCAAGCTCATCCCGGCGGTCTACAATCTGAGTGTCGATAATCTGCTCCCGGCGGATTTTCACCTCGTCGGCTACGGGCGCAAGGCGATCCCGGATGAGGAGTTTCGCGGGCTGGCGGCGGATGCGATCAAGGAGTTTTCCCGCCGCGAGCTGAAGGCCGATGTCTGGGGCCGCGTCGAAGCCAATACGACCTACGTGGCCGGCGGTTACGATGACCAGGGCGCGTTCAAAAAGCTGGCGGCGCACATCGATGCCATCGAAAAGAAGCTCGGGCGCGATGTGCAGCGGCTGTTCTACATTTCGACGCCGCCGTCGGTCTTTGGGCCTATCATCCTGAATCTCGGCGAGAGCGGGCTGGCGGCGAAGCACCTCGGGACGCCGCATCACTCGAAGGTCATCATCGAAAAGCCGTTTGGCAAAGACCTCACCTCCGCGCGCGAACTGAATTCGACGATCCGCGCGGTCTTCGAGGAGCATCAGGTTTACCGGATCGACCACTACCTCGGCAAAGAGACCGTGCAGGACTTGCTGGTGCAGCGGTTCTCGAACGCGATCTTCGAGCCGCTCTGGAACCGCAATTTCATCGCTAGCGTGCAGATCACGGTGGCCGAAGAGGTGGGCGTGGAGAAGCGCGGTGGTTATTACGAGCAGAGCGGTGCGTTGCGCGACATGATCCAGAATCATACGATGCAGCTCCTCGCACTCACGGCGATGGAGCCGCCCGGCTCACTCGATGCGGAGTCGATTCGCGACGAGAAGGTGAAGGTCTTGAAGGCCATCCAGCCGCTGACCATCGGTCCGGCGGGCGATGTGGCGCGCGCGCAATACGCGGCGGGCATGCTCGGCGGAAAGGCCGTCCCCGGTTATTTGGAAGAGGAGGGCGTCTCGCCCCAATCCGGCACCGAGACCTACGCGGCGCTGCGCCTCTCGATCAACAACTGGCGCTGGCAGGGCGTGCCGTTTTACCTGCGCTCCGGCAAGCGCATGGCGCGGCGCGTCTCCGAGATCGCGATCAATTTCCGCAGTCCGCCCGGCACGCTGTTTGCCGGTGAGACGGCGCGCTTCGACTTGGCGGCCAATACGCTCTCCTTCCAGATCCAGCCCGACGAAGGCTTGAGCCTCATCCTCAATACCAAGGTGCCCGGCCTAGAGACCCGCACCCAGCCGGTGAAGATGAGCTTCCGGTATGCGACCACCTTTGGCTCAAATACCGCCGAGGCTTACGAGCGGCTCGTGCTCGATGCGATGGTCGGCGACGGCACGCTCTTCATCCGCGGCGACGAGGCGGAGGCCTCATGGAAACTCTGCACGCCGGTCCTCGACTACTGGCGCAGCGTGGGCCGCACGGGCATGGATGCCTACGCCGCCGGCTCCTGGGGGCCGCCGAGCGCCGATGCGCTGCTGGCCTCGCGCTCGCACTGCTGGCGACAACCCTAACCGCGTGGCCGCGCGGTGCGCGGCAAAGCACAAACGCCAAACTCCAAACGCCAAATAATCCTGACGAACCAAACGCGAAAATTGAGATCTGAGATTTTAGATTTCTTTGGCGTTTGGGGTTTTGGAATTTGGGATTTTTAAGAACGTGCCTGCCATTTTCGACGCACTCCCGGGAATCGAAGTTCCCGTCGGTTCCATCTCCAAGAGCCTCGCACAGATGTGGAGCGACAGCGCGGCCGGCGGAAAGCCTGCGCCCGAGGCCGACGATGCGAAGGCCACGCAGGTGAATTTCGTGCTGCACCTCGGGCTGAACACGACGCCCGAGGACGCGGCGGGGCAATTCGAGATCGTCGAGAAATTCTCGCGACGCTACCCGAGCCGGATCGTGGTGCTGTGCCCGCTGCTCGCAGATGTCTCGGCGCCGACGATGCGCGCGAAGATTTTCGGCGAATGCTTTCTGGGCAAATCGGCCTCGGACAAGCGCTGCGTGGAGTTCGTGATGCTGAGCTACTCGAAGAGCGCCCGGCCGTTTCTCGAGAATCAGGTCTCCATTTCGCTCTCCACCGATCTGCCACTGTATTACTGGGCGCACCGTTTCTCAGCGAGCGGGCGGCTGGCGGATTACCAATACCTTCTCGGTCGCGCGAAGCGCGTGATCATCGACAGCGCGATCGCGCCCGCGGATGCGCTGACGTATCCGTGGCCCAATCCGACGGCGACGCGCGACCTCGTTTACAGCCGGCTGCTGCCGGTGCGGCAGAGCGTGGGCCAGTTCCTCGCGACGTATGCGCCGGGCGTGATTTCCGAAGGGTTGAAGTCGGTCACGGTGTCGCATGCCGAGCCTTTGGCGGCGGAAGCGCGGGTGACGCTGGCCTGGATCAAGCGCCGGCTTTGCGCCTGTGCGACGGCCACGGAAACCGCGACGTTTGAGACGGCGGCGCTGGCCGCCGGAGAGAAGGGCAGCCTCGCGGTGCGGTTCGACTACGCGAAGCCCGAGAAATTTTTCCGCTGGCAGGGCGACCTCGAGACGCGCCAGGCGTTTTTCGAGGCCGACTTCGGCGCGGGACGCGTGACGCTCGCGGCGCCGGTCAGCCTGCTGACGCCTGAAGTGGCGCTCAGCGAGGCGATGTTTTTCTGAGTGCGTTTTACGTAAGTACCCGGCAGCGTAGGCGCTATGAAACAGCGCGTCACGGGTATCGGTGGCATCTTTTTCAAAGCGGAGGATCCGAAGAAACTCGGCGCCTGGTATAAAAAGCATCTCGGCATCCCGGTGGAAGAGTGGGGCGGCTGGGGTTTTCGCTGGCGCGACGCGAAAAACCCGAAGAAGAGCGGCCATACCATCTGGAGCCCCTTCGGCGCGGACACCGACTATTTCAAGCCGAGCAAAAAGCCCTTCATGGTGAATCTGCGCGTGGACAATTTGAAACGCGTGCTCGCCGAGCTGAAGCGCGAGGGAATCGCGGTCGATCCGAAGGTAGAGGAGTCGGAGTTCGGGAAATTCAGCTGGATCATGGACCCCGAGGGCACGCGGATCGAGCTGTGGGAGCCGCCGGTGGAGAAGCCGAAAAAGAAGAGCGCGAAGAAAGCGCCGAAGAAAAAGGCGAAGACCGTGGCAAAGCCATGAAGAGGTGCGCTGCCTGGCTGAGCGCACTGGTCGCGGTCGCACTGGTGAGCTATGCGACGACCGTGGGCGCCGCCGCGGAGACTGCGGTGAAAGCGACCGTGAACGACCTCGCTTGGCTTGTCGGCACATGGAGCTTCGAGCGCAATGGCCGCGTGGTGACCGAGCGCTGGACCGCGCCGGCCGGCGGAGTGATGCTCGGCATGAGTCGGACGGTGGCGGGCGAAAAGACCCTCGAGTATGAGTCTATCGCGATCCGGACCGATGCACAGGGCACGGTGATATATGTGGCGAAACCCTCCGGGCAGGCGGAGGCAACGTTCAAGCTCACGAAGCTGGATGCAAACGCGCGCGAAGTCGTCTTTGAGAATCCCGCGCACGATTTCCCGCAGAAAATTTCGTACGTGCTAAAGGCCGACGGTACCTTGCTCGCCGCGATCGAAGGCACGCGCGGCGGAAAGGCGCGACGGGTGGAGTTTCCGTATCGGGCAGGCGAACTTAAGCTAGAGTGAGAAGGGCGTAGTTGCGTTTTCCCTTCCGCAGCAGGAGATATTTCCCAAAGAGAAGATCTTTTTTGGTGACTATTCTTTTAGCGCCGACGCGTTCATTATTCAGGTAAATGCCCCCTTCTTCGAGATCTTTCCGAGCCTGGCTTTTGGAAGACGCCAAGCCGGATTGTACAACAAGGTCTACTATGAAGCCGCTGATATTTTCTACTACTACCTGATCACCTTGTACGCTCCATGCTCCGAGCTGAGATATACTGATCGGTATTGTTTGCGTTGGTATTTCTCCAATCACGAATTGAAAGGTTTCCTCGGTAACATCACCGATTGGGCCACCGAACAGTATCTCGCTGGCTTTGATTGCGCTATTTAGAGCCGCTTGACCATGTACGAGTTTGGTCATTTCACGTGCTAGCCGCTTCTGCATAGGCCGGGCTCCGGGATTAGCTTTTGCCTCGGTCTCGAGCGCGGTGATTTCCTCAAGCGAGAGGAAGGTCAGCGTCTTGAGCAGCTTGACCACGTCGGCGTCGTCGGCGTTGACGAAGAACTGGTAGAAGCGGTACGGCGAGGTGCGCTTGGGATCGAGCCACACGGTGCCGGTGGCGGTCTTGCCGTATTTGGAGCCGTCGGCCTTGGTGAGGAGCGGGAAGACGAGGCCCCAGACCGTCTCGCCCAGCTTCTTACGGGTGAGCTCGGTGCCGACGGTGATATTGCCCCACTGGTCGGTGGCGCCGATCTGCAGTTCGCAGTTCAGCGTCTTGCGCAGGTGGTAGAAGTCGAAGCCTTGGAGCAGCATGTAGCTGAACTCCGTGTAGCTGATGCCGGCCTCACGGTCCTCCATGCGCGAACGCACGGAGTCCTTGGCGATCATGGAGTTGACCGTGACGAATTTGCCGACGTCGCGGAGGAATTCGAGGAAGGTAACCGGGCCGGTCCAGTCGTGGTTGTTGACCAATCGGGCCGGATTGCTGGCCGGGGTCTTCGCGGCGTCGAACTCGAGGAACTGCGCGAGTTGCTTCCTGACGTGGGCGATGTTGTGCTCGACCTGCTCGGGCGTCTGGAGATTGCGCTCGGCGGACTTGCCGGAGGGATCGCCGACCATGCCGGTGGCGCCACCGGCGAGGGCGATGGGGTGGTGGCCCTGCAGCTGGAAACGACGCAGGGCAAACAGCGGCACGAGGTTGCCGACGTGCAACGAATCGGCGGTGGGGTCGAAGCCCGCATACAGCGTCACCGGGCCTTGGGCGATGCGCTGCGAGAGCGCATCGAGGTCGGTGCAGTCGGCCAGGAGGCCGCGCCAGCGGAGGTCATCGATGATTGTCATTGCGGGAACAGGGAGTATAACGGCTGCCGAGGGCGGGCGGGCAAGAGCGTTTCTAATAGGCCCGGTTGGCAAAAAAGAAAACTCCCTGCTAGCGGCAATTGCTGGCCAAAAACGGTTTGCGGGGGCCGGGTGAGGGACTCAACGTGACAGGTCTTCTTCGGCGGACGTTTCGCCGGGAAGGGAATCAACCCTCACTTACACCACCTCCCATGCCTATCGCTGTCGGCGCCAAAGCCCCTGATTTCACCCTCAAGACCAAGGCCGCAGACGGTCTCAAAGACATCAAGCTGAGCGACAGCTTCGGCAAGAATCAGACGGTGCTCCTCTTTTTCCCGGCGGCCTTCACCGGCGTGTGCACCACAGAGATGTGCGACCAGACGAGCGGCCTCGGCGAGTACGAGCAGCTCGGCGCCAAGGTCTACGCGATCAGCGTCGATACGCCTTTCGCGCAGGAGGCGTGGGCCAAGCAGAACAAGATCGGCGTCACGCTGCTCTCCGATCTCAACAAGACGACCACGAAGGCCTACGATGTGGTCTTCCCGAACCTCGCCGGCATCGGCGACACCTCGGCCCGCGCGGCCTTCGTCATTGGCAAGGATGGCGTGGTCAAGTACGCCGAGCAGACCCCGACCCCGAAGGATCTGCCGAACTTCCAAGCCGTGAAGGCCGCCCTGGCTCAGTGATGAATTAAGAGAAGCGGCGGTCCGACGACCGCCGTTTCGCTTTCCCCGGCCGCAAAACGCCGCACCAACTTTCAGAAAAAACATGAGTGTCTCGACCCTCCCGAATCCGTTCAACACCCTGCAGACGTTCTTCGCCAACGGCGCGTCGCACAAATACTACTCGCTGCCCGCGCTGGAGCAGTCGGGCTTCAAGGTCTCCCGCCTGCCCGTCTCGATCCGCCTCGTGCTGGAGTCGCTGCTGCGCAATTGCGACGGCAAGCGCGTGCAGGATGGCGCGATCCGCGATCTCGCGAGCTGGAGCGCCAAGGCGGCGCGCACGGAGGAGATTCCCTTCGTCGTCGCGCGCATCGTGTTGCAGGATTTCACCGGTGTGCCGCTCCTCGTCGACCTCGCGGCGATGCGCTCCGCCGTGGCGCGCATGGGCAAGAACCCGAAGATCATCGAGCCGCTGGTGCCGGTGGACCTCGTGGTCGACCACTCGGTGCAGGTGGACTTCGCCGGCTCGCCGGACGCAATGCAGAAGAACCTCGAGCTGGAGTTCTCGCGCAACCGCGAGCGCTACCAGTTCCTGAAGTGGGGCATGCAGGCCTTCGACACCTTCAAGGTGGTGCCCCCGGGCATCGGCATCGTGCACCAGGTGAATCTCGAGTACCTTGCCAAGGGCGTGCTGAGCGACGGGGCAGGTGTTTACTATCCGGATACGCTCGTCGGCACCGATTCGCACACGACGATGATCAACGGCCTCGGCATCGTGGGCTGGGGCGTCGGCGGCATCGAGGCTGAGGCGGGCATGCTCGGTCAACCGGTTTACTTCCTCACGCCTGATGTCGTCGGCGTGTACCTCACGGGCGCGCTGCGCGAAGGCGTCACCGCGACCGATCTCGCGCTCACCGTCACGCAGATGCTGCGCAAGGCGAAGGTCGTCGGCAAATTCGTCGAGTTCTACGGCCCCGGCGCGAAGGCGCTGCCGGTCGTCGACCGCGCGATGATCGCCAACATGGCGCCGGAGTACGGCGCGACCATGGGCTTCTTCCCCATCGACGACGAGTGCTCCACCTATCTCCGCGCCACCGGCCGCGATGAGAAGCACGTCGGGCTCTACGAAGCCTACTACAAGGCGCAGAATCTCTGGGGCATCCCGGAGCGCGGCAGCATCGACTACTCGCAGGACCTTGAGCTCGACATCAGCACGGTCATGCCGAGCGTCGCCGGCCCGAAGCGCCCGCAGGATCGCATTGAGCTGCCGAAGCTCGGCCAGGAGTTCGTGACGGCGTTTTCGAAGCCAGTCACCGAGAATGGTTTTGGCAAGGACATGGGCGAGCTCCTCAAGAGCGTGCACGTCGAAGGCGGCGGCTGGACCAACCCCGTGAGCGGCGGCGGCAGCCAGAAGCCCGTCACCGTCGAGGCCTCCGCGGCCAAGGAGACCAGCGTGACGACCGAGCGTGAAATGGCGAACAACCGCCCCACGCCCGCGCCCGTATCGCTCAAGGCCAAGCGCATCGATGGCGAAGTCGGGCACGGCAGCGTGCTCATCGCCGCGATCACGAGCTGCACCAACACCTCCAACCCGAGCGTGATGCTCGCCGCCGGCCTCCTCGCAAAGAAGGCCGTCGAGAAGGGCCTGCGCGTGAACACAGTCGTGAAGTCGTCGCTGGCCCCCGGCTCGCGCGTCGTCACCGATTACCTCGAGAAGACCGGCCTCCAGCCGTATCTCGACAAGCTCGGCTTCCAGACGGTCGGCTACGGCTGCACCACCTGCATCGGCAACTCCGGTCCGCTGCACCCGGCGATCGAAGAGGCCATCACGAAGAACGATCTCGTCGCCGCCTCCGTGCTCTCGGGCAACCGCAACTTCGAGGCGCGCGTGCACCAGAACATCAAGGCCAACTTCCTGATGTCGCCTCCGCTCGTCGTGGCCTTTGCGCTCGCGGGCCGCGTGGACATCGATCTTTCCAAGGACCCGCTCGGCCAGGACCAGGATGGAAACGACGTGCTGCTGAAGGATATCTGGCCCTCGCTGAAAGAGGTGCGCGATCAGATGCAGGCCGCGCTGAAGCCCGATGTCTTCCGCCGGCTCTACACGGACTTCGCGGCGCAGAACCCGAAGTGGAACGAGATCCCGTCCTCGACGGGCAACGTCTACTCCTTCGACTCCAAGTCGACCTACATCCAGGAGCCGCCGTTCTTCGCGGGCTTCTCGATGTCGCCCGGCACGATCGAGGAGATCCACGGCGCGAAGGCGCTCGGCATCTTCGGCGACTCCGTGACGACCGACCACATCTCGCCCGCGGGCGCGATCAAGAAGAGCTCGCCCGGCGGCCGCTACCTCATCGAGAACGGCGTGCCGTTCGAGGAGTTCAATTCCTACGGCTCCCGTCGCGGCAATGACCGCGTGATGGTGCGCGGCACCTTCGCCAATGTGCGGATCAAGAACCTCATGCTCGGCGGCAAGGAGGGCGGTAACACGATCTACCAGCCGACCGGCGAAGAGATGTCGATCTACGACGCGGCGGCGAAGCATATCGCGGCCAAGACTCCGCTGATCGTGATCGCGGGCCAGGAGTACGGCACCGGTTCGTCGCGCGACTGGGCGGCGAAGGGCACCAACCTGCTCGGCGTCAAAGTCGTGGTGGCGCAGAGCTTCGAGCGCATCCATCGCTCCAACCTCGTCGGCATGGGCGTGCTGCCCCTGCAGTTCAAGGAAGGCACGACGGCGCAGTCGCTGAAGCTCGATGGCACGGAGACGTTTGACGTCGTCGGCCTCAGCCCGGCGATGAAGCCGCAGCAGGATCTCACGCTGCGGATCACGCGCAAGGACGGCATCACCGAAATGGTGCCCGTGCGCTGCCGCATCGATACGCCGATCGAGATCGATTACTACCAGCACGGCGGCATCCTGCCCTACGTGCTCCGCCAAATCATCGCGCGCAACTGAGGAGTACTACTGATGCAAGTCGGGGATAGCCCCCGGCTTGCGTCGTGTGGGCATTTTTCGGAGAGTAGGTCGGAAGTTTCACCCACTTGCTGAGAGTGGGTTTTTCGATCATCTTTAGTTCGTTCGATGCCGATTTTATCTGTGATGCCAGAAGCTGCGAGCAAGCCGGTGTATCTCGTCGACGCGTATTCCGACCCTGTCGTGATTCGCGTCGATGGACGCGCGTGCTTCCAGAACAGCACTTCGCTGCGGGACTTCATCAGCGAGATGCTGCTGCGGGGAAAGCGCCGCTTCGTGCTCGATTTCCAGCACTGCGCCAGTATGGACAGCACCTTTCTCGGCGTGCTCGCCGGCGCGGCCATCGAGCTGCGCAAGATGGCGAGCGACGCCAGCCTCGTAGTCACGCGAGCCGGCGCGCGCAACACCGAGCTGATGCGCAATCTTGGCCTGCACCGCCTGCTGACGATCGATGGCGGCGACGCCGCGCCCAACGTGGCCAACTGCAACACCCCGCTGGAGATGAAGCGATGTACCGAGATCGAGAGTGCGCGGATGGTGCTGGAGGCTCACGAAAACCTAGTGAACGCCGACGAGACGAACCGCGCGAAATTTCAGGACGTGCTGGCGTTTCTGCGGAACCGGGTGGAGCAGAAGTAGGGTGGTCGACGAGGAATTGTGAGAAGATCGCTCGCCCGCTCGCTTAAGCGGAGGCGTTAGCTCGATGGAGGCGCGGTGCCCTCACCGCGCGGGCTATCGCGTTCGTACGCCGCATCCCGCGCGGTGAGGGCACCACGCCTCCATCCCAGAACTAGGGCGGCAAAAGACCAAGGTCTTAATCGGTCGGTGCAAGCCAATCGAGGTTGCGGGGAAAGACTTCGTGAGCACACTGGGCCGTTCGCATCATGGTGTGGTTTATCTTGCTCGGGCTGGGAGGTATGTTGTGCGCGGTGCTTGTGCTGCTCGCACGCGCGCAGCACGAAGCGGATGCGGCGGTGGCGGAGAAGCAGAAGCTCGCGCAGGACCGGGAGCGGCTCATTGAGTTCATGCACCTGATGACGGAGGCGCTGGGTGAGGGATTGTCGCGCGAGGAACTGCACCAGCGGATCGTGCACGCCTCGATCCTTTGCACCGAAGCCTTGAGCGCGTGCATCTTCGAGAAGACCGAGCGCAATACGATGCGAAGCGTGGCGGTGGAGGGGCTCTTTCCGCCGCACCGGGCCATCGACGAGACGACCAGGATGGCGTTGCGCACGCGGGCGAGCTTCATCGAGCAGGTGCTGAAGTCGGAGGAGTTTCCGCTCAGCGAAGGCGTGGTGGGCCGCGTCGCGCGCACGGGCAAGGGAGAGCTGCTGGCCGATGCGGCGTCCGACCCGCGGATGGTGAAGCACGACGATGCGGCGCTGGCAGTGCGGTCGGTGATCGTGGTGCCGCTGGTCTTTCGCAGCCGGTTTTTCGGCGTGCTGGCGGTCGCAAATCCCGCGGGCGATCAGTTGTTCACCATGGCGGATTTCACGCTCATGCAGTCGCTCGCGGAACAGGCGGCGCTGGCGCTGCACAACTCGGCGTTCCTGAATCTGCAGATCGAGAAGAAGCAGCTCGATCTCGATCTCGAGGTGGCGAGCGGCATCCAGCAAATGCTGCTGCCGCGAGCGATGCCGCAGATGCGCGGGCTGGACATCGATGCGCGCTACCGGGCGGCCCAAAGGGTGGGCGGCGATCTCTACGATTTTGTGCCCCTGTCCGGCAGCCGTCTCGGCATCGTGGTGGCGGATGTATCGGGAAAAGGGATTCCTGCGTCGCTGTTGATGGCGATGTGCCGGACAAATTTCCGGCAGATCGCGCCGCGGCATGGCTCGCCGATGCCAGCGCTCGTTGAGCTGAGCCGGAGCCTGGCGGAGGACATCCCGCCCGGATTCTATATCACGATACTCTACGCGATCGTCGATGGCGCCGCGGGTCTTGTGACGGTGGCTCGTGCGGGCCATGAGTTGCCGCTCTTCGTGCGGCGAAACCGGCAGGAGGGCGTGGCGCGGGCCGAGTATGTGCGGTCGGAGGGCATGGCACTGGGAATGGTGCCGCAGGATATTTTTGCGGAGGCGCTGGAGGAGGAGGTCGTGTCCTTTGCGCCCGGCGATGTCCTCGTGCTCTATACCGACGGGCTGACCGAGGCGCCGAATGAAGAGGGGAAGGAGTTTTCCGGTGCGCGAATGGGCGATATAGCGCGCGCACACGTACAGGAGAGCGCGAAGGAGATCAACGGGCGGATACTCGAGGCGATCACGCGCTTCAGCGGCGAGACGCCGCAGCGGGATGATTTTACACTGGTGACGGTGAAGCGGGTGTGAGCGGACGGGATGGGTCGGGACAGCCGAGGAAGTGAACAGGAAGATCGGGAAGGACGGGAAGAATGCGCCGCTCGAAGGCGGCGTGGGTCGCGACGAACCCAAGCGTTTGATGCTTCGTAAGCGTGGTAGGCAGCCTGCTTGCAGGCGCTCGTCGGTCTACCTACCA
>JAZKEV010000564.1:0-5217 GCA_040386765.1 Verrucomicrobiota bacterium
GGAATGTTTCTCGCCCGCAGACAGCCGGCGAATTTTCAGCAGCGCCGTCTCGGCACCGAGGGGGAGGGAGAGGCTGGTCTCGCTCGCGCGGAGCTGCGGCAGCGCCGACATGAGCGCGTTGGCGGCCAGCGCGGGGAGCGTGGTGGCGAGCGCGTGGCCCTCGTGATCGAGAAAGGTGACATCGACGCCGGTCTGGGCCTGGAGGTCGCGCGCGAGTTGATGATCAATCCGGAAGCCGATCGCGAGCCACGCGATGATGTCGGGAGCGCGGACCGGAACGAGCACGAGCGAGTAGAGTTCGTGACCGATGTAACCGTAGCCCGTAGCGGTGGGATTCGGCGCGGTGTCGGCTTCGGCGCGCGCGACGAGCCAGCGACTGATATCGGAGTCGGGCGGGATGGCGGGCTTGGAGGCGATGAGCTGGCCGTCGAGACCGATAGCGAAGACGACATCGGAGCGGATCGCGTTGCGGATGCTGTCGAGCCCGGACGCGAGCGTGGCGGGGTCTTCGCGGACGAAGAGCTGGCGGATCTCGTGGGCGCGCGCGGCGGTGAAGGCGCCGGAGACGAGCAGCTTGTTGCGCTCATCGACGATGCGGGCGAAGGCGCCTTCGGCGCGCGTGAGATCCTGCTCGATGAGCGTGTTGGCCTGCGTGCGAGTGATGCGCGAGACGATGAGCCCGGTGGTCAGCTGCGCGGCGGCGACGACGAGGACGAAGAGCAGCAGCAGCTTTGCGCCGAAGGTCTGGGGCCGGAGATTCATGGCGCGGGAGCGCGCTCGCGCCGGAAAATTCCAGAGGGGATGCTGCGTCGCGGTGGTCCTCGCATTGACCGGAGGAAAATCACGGGACGGCGAAAGGCGAGGCGGGGCGCGGTTACCGGTAGCCGCCGGCGTCGGTCTCAGGCGCGCGGCGGATGCGGCGGTCGACGCCGAGCGTGACGGAGATCACCTGCGTGGCAGGATTACCGGTATCGACGGTGACTTCACGATCGACCGACTTGGCGACACGCGGGTGCCAGACTTCCAGGCGGTAGCGGCCGGAGGGAAGGCCGGAGATGGGCGCGATGCCGTCGTTGGGGCTCTTGGCAAAAAACGGCGTGGCGAGGACCACGATGTAGGCGGACATCCAGTCGTGGATATTGCAGCCGATTTTGACGATGCCCGGCTGCTCGAAGGTGATGAGCTCGCGGGCTTCGCCGCGGTAGAGCGGGATATCGAAGTTCTTGGGCTTGGAGAACGAATAGACGTGGTGGTCGACCTTGTCGCGATTGGGGAAGCTGACTTGGGTGCCGACGACGACGGCGGTGACGTAAGTCTGAAACTCCTCCTTGTCCTGCACGATCACGATGGGCGTGGTGGGTGGGGTGGTGCGAGCGGGAGTATCGAGCGGGATGAGCGAAGCGACGGCGTCGGGCACGGGGGCGCCCTTGGGGTCCTTGATCTCGACCCGGATGCTGCCGCCGGTCGCGGCGGAGAGGTGGCCGAGGGCAACGGCGCAGGCGAGCAGGGCTCCCGCACTCAGGCGCGGAATCGAAAGGGAGCGAAGACGGAAGGACATGGGAATGGGCGTGCGGCGGTTGTCCTAGAAGCGGTGGAGCAGCGAGAGCGTCCAGATATCCTGCCGGTATTTGACGCCGACCTGGTTGACGGAGACGCGATTCTCGAAGCGCAGCGGAAGGGAGGTGTTGGCGCCGAGCGCGGGGGAAAGCTCGATCCAGTAAAAGCTCACGCGGCCATCGACGATGTAGGTGACCCAGCCAGGGCCGTAGGAATCGGTGACTCCCCAGGGAATCGAGTTATAGTAGTTGGAGATGTGGGTGCCGAGGAGGCCGCCGATGGCGCGGGGCCAGATGGTGGGCGAGGCGTGAGCGGTGAAGCTGCCCCAGAGGCGGCCGTTGCCATGGGAAACCTGAAGCCACTCGGTGATATCCCACGCGAGGGTGACGAAGAAGCGGTGGTGCTTCGTATCGAAAATATCGCTACGCGCGTAGTGCTGCTGCCAGTCGCCGTTGAGCGCGCCGCGGATCGTGGGGGTGAAGCGCTTGGCGAAGCGGAGGCCGGCGGTGGCGGTCCAGCCATCTTCGAAGTCGAGCTTGGACTCGCGGGCGCGGAGGCCGAGGTCGAGCGCCAGGCTGGGTGCGAGGGCGCCGAGGCCGAACTTCTGGCGGACGGTGCCGGCGAAGCCTGCGGTGGCCGCATCGAGATTATCGAAGCGGGCGATGTGCTCGAGTCCGGCGCCGATCTCACCCGCGCCCGTCAGGCCGGTGCGGAACTCACGGAGGAGGCCGAGCGAGGCGCGGGCCTCGTAGCGCATCGAGTCACGCCAATCGATGGGGCTGGACGCGCGATTGATATTTTCGGCCCACGCGGCGGTGGCCTCCATGCGGGCGGTCGCGGCGAGAAGCGGATGGGAAACACAAGCGGCGACAAACACGGCCGCGAAACGACGGAGGCGTAGCATGGTTTGAGCGAGATATGAGGCGGGGCGGGCGCAGGAGATGCAACGTTTCTCTAGAGGCGGCGGATGCGGCGAGAGCGCGTGGGTCGAGGGGCGTGGCGGTCGTGAATCCATGCCGGGCGCCTGAAGTAAAGAATCACGCATCGACACAAATGGGCGCGACTTCAGAATGATCGACGGAGGAGTAGGGCATTGTTGGCCGCCGGGACGGCGCGTGGCAAAATGCACTCAGCGTCTTTCGGGGTACAAGGATCTGGCGGGGAGACCGACCGTTTGCCAACTGCTTGCTTGAGCGCGGTCGT
This sequence comes from Verrucomicrobiota bacterium, assembly GCA_040386765.1. Lineage (GTDB taxonomy): Bacteria > Verrucomicrobiota > Verrucomicrobiia > Opitutales > Opitutaceae > ER46. The sequence continues at coordinate 2,761 of JAZKEV010000564.1, forward strand.
GGCGCCTTTTTGGGCCTTCGTGCGGCCACACTCTTTTTTGCCGGTTCTAGAGCAGGGGCTGGAGTGTTTTCCAGACCGTCTCGGCGACGAGCTTGTGGCCGGCGGCATTGGGGTGGATGCGGTCGCCTAAATTATAGCGAGGGATGCCGCCCACGCCATCGAGGAGGAAGGGGAGGAGGGTGGCGTCGTTCTTCTTTGCCACGGCGGGAAACATCTCGCCGAACTGGCGGGTGAAATCGAGGCCGAGCGACGGCGGCAATTGCATGCCGGCGACGACGATCTTGGCGGCGGGATATTTGGCGCGCACGCGGTCGACGATCTGCTGGAGATTTTCGCGTGAGGCGGCGGGGCTGACGCCGCGCAGGCCGTCGTTGGCGCCGAGCGCGAGGACGAAGAGGTCGATGGGCTGGCGCAGGATCCAATCGATGCGACGGAGGCCGCCGGCGGTGGTCTCGCCGCTGAGGCCGGCGTTGACGACGCGCCAGTCGAGCTTGGCGTCCTCGATCTTCTTCTGGATGAGCGCGGGATAGGCGTCGTCACCCGGATTCTCGAGGCCGTAGCCGGCGGTGAGGCTATCGCCAAAGAAGACGACGGTGCGGGGCGCGCCCGCGGCAGGGGAGGCGGTCGAAAGGGCGGAGAAGAACGAGATGGCGAAATACGCGAGGCAGGCCAGTGGGATGAAGACCGGCACGAGGCTGAAGAGGGATTTCTGCATCGTTTTTCGTAATTTCCGTTTGTTTCGTCGTGTAGAAGTAAGGAGTGTTCAAACGATGCTGAAAGTCGAGCGACTGACCAAAACTTATCCAACGGCGGCGGGACCTTTGACGGTGCTGAAGGAGGTAAGTTTCAGCCTCCCGGCCGGAGCATCGCTGGCCATCGTAGGTCCTAGCGGCAGTGGCAAGACGACGCTCCTCGGCTTGTGCGCGGGGCTCGACCGGCCCAGCAGCGGCGACGTGTCGCTGGCCGGGCAGTCGATCGGCGCGCTGAGCGAGGACGCGCGCGCGCTGGTGCGCAACGCGCACGTGGGCTTCGTCTTCCAGAATTTCCAGCTGGTGCCGACGCTGACCGCGCTGGAAAATGTGATGGTGCCGGTGGAACTGCGTGGCGAGGGCGGACCGGCCGCGGAAACGGAGGCGCGGGGCCTGCTGGCGCGCGTGGGGCTGGGCGAGCGGTACGACCACTACCCGGTGCAGCTTTCCGGCGGCGAGCAGCAGCGCGTGGCGCTCGCGCGCGCCTTCATGAACCGCCCGAAGATCCTCTTCTGCGACGAGCCAACCGGCAACCTCGACGGCGCGACGGCGCATGCGATGGTGGATTTGATCTTTGGGCTGAATAAGGAACGCGGGACGACGCTGGTGCTGGTGACGCACGACCTCGACCTCGCCAAAAAATGTCAGCGCATTCTGCGCGTCCGAAGCGGTGAAGTAGTGAGCGATGAGATGGTCGCACAAAATCAGAACCTTTAGACACAGAGAGCACGGAGGCGGCAAAGAGATCACGGAGGTCTGCGCGGTGGCGCTCGGTGGTCTCTGTGCCTCCTCCCTGTCCTCTGTGTCTCCAAACACATGAATTTCATTTTCAAAATGGCCTGGCGGGATTCGCGGGCTTCGCGGCGGCGGTTGATGTTGTTTTCGCTGTCCGTGGTGCTGGGGATCGGGGCGCTCGTCGCGATCGGATCGCTGGGGGCCAATCTGGAGCGCGCGATCGATGAGCAGGCGCGGGGGTTGCTCGGCGCGGATCTCATCATCACGGGGCGTAATGAGCCAAAGGAGGAAGTGCGCCGGTATGTGGAGGCGCTCGGCGGCGAGCACTCGCGGGAGATCAGCTTCTCGTCGATGATGGCGTTTCCCACGGCGGATAATCTCACGCGGCTCATCAACGTGCGCGCGCTCGAGGGGAATTTTCCGTACTACGGGGACTTCGTTACGGAGCCGGCCAACGCGGTGGCGAGGCTCCGCGAGGGCGGCGATGTGGCGATCCTCGAAGAGACGCTGTTGCGACAGTACAACGCAAAGGTCGGCGATACGGTGAAGCTGGGGACCTCGACCTTTACCGTGGTGGGCTCGCTGAAGAAGCTGCCCGGCGAATCCTCGGCGATCGCGGCGACGATCGCGCCGCGGGCCCTGATTCCGAGAGACCGGCTCGATGCCACCGGCCTGGCGGAGCGCAATGTGCTCGTGCGGCACCGGCTGATGCTGAAGCTCCCGGCGGAGAAGGACGCGCTCCAGGTGGAGACGACGATGCGGCGGGAATTTCCCAACGAGGCGCTGGGCTACGACACGGTGGCGGAGCGGAAACGCGACCTGGGCCGCGTGATGGAAAATATCGAAGGCTATCTCAGCCTGGTGGGGTTTGTGGCGCTCTTCCTCGGCGGCATCGGCATCGCGAGCGCGATGCACACGTACGTGCGGCAGAAGATCGCGACCGTCGCGGTGCTGCGCTGCCTGGGGGCCACGG
>JAZKEV010000565.1:0-9766 GCA_040386765.1 Verrucomicrobiota bacterium
CATCTTCTCGTGGGTCTCGCGATCGGCTTCGCTCCAGTGCAGCACGCGGGCGGTGTATTTGGTTTTGCCCTCGCCCGCATCCTCGAAGGTGAGTATCCCCGTCATGAACGGCTTCTCCGAAGGCTCCCACCCGTTCACGTAAGCGTCGGTGAAGACGAGTTTCTCATTCGGCACCACTTCGAGATACACGCCACGATTCGGATATTCGGTGCCGTCCGGCCCGCGCATCACGATCAAGCTCGAGCCGCCCGGACGCACATCCGTCTCGACTAGGGACGTCGTCCAGGGCTTGGGCGTAAACCACTGCTTCATCAGCTCCGGCTCGGTCCACGCGCGGTAGACGTTTTTGCGGGAAGCATTGAGGATGCGGACCAGCACCAGTTCACGTTTGGCCAGCGGCGAAGGGGCGGGAGTTTCAGCGGAGTTCGAGCTCATGATAGATGTGAGTTGTAGTTTTTCGGGGAAATTTGTTCTCGTTTCGCTAACTCAACGATCCAGCCGGCATAAATAGGACACCTGCCGGAGTTTTTTCCAAACTCGTTTCCACGTTCCCCACTGGCCAGCCTCATGATCGTACCCGAATTTTGGGCCGAAGCCCGCGCCCACCGACCGCGCGCCCGCAACCAGCGGCAGGTCACGGTCCGCCGCTTCGGCTGGTCCGATCTCAGCCAGGAGGATGCCCAGCGCATGGCCGACGCGCGCGTCCACGAAGCGTTCCAGCGGATCGTGGCCGGAGCCGAGCTACCGCGCCTCGAGCGCCGCGTTTCGTACAATGCCGGCGTGCCCATTCGGGAGCAGATCCTCAAGCGCTACGCCGATGTCGTCGTTACGCGCAATATCTACGGCGCCCGCTGCCTCAATACTCCCGATGTCCTCTTCGCCGACGTCGATTTCAAGACCACTATTCCCCGGCCGATCTGGATTGCCTGTTACGTCGTGGTGTTCGCGTTGGCTCTCGCGTATACGGTGTGGCGCGGCTCCCTCCGCTCCATTCCCATCGCTTTCGGCCTGGCAGTCATCGCGGGGGCCCTCCTTGCCCCCCTGGTAAATAAAATCTCCGGCCTTTGGCGCGATAAACCAGAGGACATCGCTCGCAAGCAGATCGACGTCTTTCTCCAGAGTCACCCCGACTGGCACGTCCGCCTGTATCGCACGCCTGGCGGGTTTCGCCTCCTCGCGCTGCACGCTCTCTTCGATCCCGCTTCGCCCGAGGTGGCGGAGGCCTTCACTACCCTCGGCGTCGATCCACTCTACGCCAAGCTGTGCCGCAACCAGCGCTGCTTCCGCGCCCGCCTTACGCCCAAGCCGTGGCGCATCGGGATTCCTCAGATTTACCCCAGCCCGGGCAGTTGGCCGGTGAAACCCGAGCACGCCGCCGCCCGCTCCGACTGGCTGCGCGACTACGGAAACGCCTCCGCCGGCTTCGCGTCATGCCGCTTCGTTTGCGACCTCGGCAGCAGCAAAGTCCACTCGAAGGCCGCGACCATCTCCGCCCTCCACGATCATCTCGCCGATGCGCTCAGCGGTCGTGAGATCGCATGAGCCGCGGCGCTCACGACGTCTTCTTTACCTGTTTCCGGGGACTTTGCGCACCGTGCGCGCTTTCGGTCGTTTCGGCCTTTTCGACTGTTTCGGCGCCGGTTTGATCGGGATAAGGACGTCGAGCTGGCTATCGTCTCCGCCATCGCCAAACCGGTCGTCGTAGCGCTCGAGGCTCGCTCCGTCCGTCGTCGTGTACTTCGACTTCGGCAGCCACGTGCGGAAGATAAAATTCATCGTCTCGCCGAGCCGCTCGATCCGACCGCGATGCGTGAAGCAGGCGTACGTCTGCGCCGGAATCTGCCACGTCGTCATGCCCTTCGGCACCTTGGCGCCTTTCTTCATATTCGCGCTCACGAGATAGACCAGCTCGTCGTCGCGCGATCGGTTATCCTCCGGCGCGCATTTACACGCGCCGTAGGTGCATTCATCGAGCGCTTTCGGCAGCTCGCCTTTGCGCGCGAAAAACTGCCCGAAGAGCGGCGGGATCACCGTCTGATTGTTGGCATCGGGCGACATCGGGCCGATGAAGTGCGCCTCGAGTCCCACCAGCGTGAGGGCGGGCAATTTCACGATTTTCGGAGTCATGGTAAAATCTGCTGCTGTTGATCTCACTAGGCAGCCGCTCAGCGCTTCGCAAACTGCCGCAGCGCGTCCTTTCCCACCCAGCGTGCCGTCGCATCGTCCGACTCCGCGAGCCGTTTGGCCAGCGCCACGCATTCCTTCCGGATCATCGGCCCTTGCAAGCCCACCATCCGCAGCGCCCAGCTCACGCCCTTTTTCACGAAGTTCCTCTCGTCCGTCGCGCCCCACTCGATGAGCGGCAGGTAGGGCAGAAAGTCCGCCTCCTTGGCGTTGTCGTCGTGCGCCGCGAGGCAGGCCAGCATCACGAAGCCCGCGCGTCTCTGAAATTCGCCCTGCATCTTCGCCCAAGGCTCGATGCGTTTCCACGCGAGCGGAGTCTGGTCGAAAAGCTTGAAGCACACGGTATCGACCACGCCCCAGTTGTCGAAATCGCGGCACCAACGATCCATCACCGCCAGCGTCAGCTTCTCCGGTTCCCCGATAAACGAAGCCAGCAACCGCGCCTCATACACATCCGTCGCCCACACTTCTTCCGCGAGCCGCTGGCTGCGGCCGAGCTTCTTCGCGACCTGCTGGATCGCGCTCACGGCTACGCCGATCGCTTTGTCCTGCGGCAGTCCGTAACGCGCCATTCCATCGAGCACTTTCTTGCTGGCGACCTTCTGGAGTTCCGCCATCGCGGTTTCCACGGTCGCCGTCGAGGGCGCGGTTACCGGACGCTTTTTCTTCGGCGGGGGCACGCGTGCAAACCCACCGGGTGCCTTCCCCGTTGGCAACCGCAGACTGAAAACGAAAAAGCGGTCGCGCCCTCGCAGGCACGACCGCCGTCTCTATAAATTCTACAAATCTCTTCGAGTGCGGATTACTTCGCAGTCCTGCGCTTGAGCGCTGGTGCCACGCGCCGCGAAGCGGCCACACGGTCCCGTCGGACTACGAATCCTCCATGCTCAGCTCAGCTTAGTTCGAATCCTTCTTCTTGCCGCCGCCCTTCTTGGGGCCCGCGCCGGCATTGAACTCGTCACGGCTCAGGGAGCCGTTCTTGTCCTTGTCGAGGTCGGCGAATTTCGCCTTGGCCGCGGTGTCGTCCATCTTGCCTTTGACGGCAGCGACGTACTCGGCCTGCGTCACCTTGCCGTCGTTATCGGCATCGGCGACCATGAACGGGCCCTTCTTCTTTTCGTCCGCAGCGTGGAGCGCGAGCGGGATGGTAAGAGCAGCGGCCAAAGCCGCGATGATGATGTTTTTTTGCATTGGGTTTTAGAATAACCGCCCGTTTGGACGGACCTGCGGTCTTTTCCGCACCCCTCCCCCGCCAACCCAGCCCCCATCAGCAGAATGCGTATCATGATAATATGAATACGCGCGTAGAATATCCCTTTCCCACGCCTCCACTACCTCTGTCTGCCCTCTGACCGTGGACGCCGCCTGATGCGTGATAAGTTTCCCACACGCTTCGCGGTCCTGCGATAAGTCCGCAGCGTGCCGCACGCTTATCGGTTCTGCCGGATTGAAATCGCCGCCCCGCCCAATTCTATTGGGCTCACCCCTTTGGATAGCACGTCGCCGCACCCCGGCGATCAACCCTGCGCCCCTGCTCTGCGTTTGCTTTGCCAATGAGCTCACATCCCTACGCGTTCCTCGCCCTCTTTGTGGTGGTGGCTTTTGCGTTCCCGGTTCTCCTGCTCACGCTCGCCCGTCTCTGGTTCCGGCTCGCCCAGCCGCCGAAGCCCAATGCCGTTAAGAGCGACGTCTATGAGTGCGGCGTAGCCCCGACCGGCGATTCGTGGATCCAGTTCAAGGCCCACTATTATCTCTACGCGATTCTCTTCCTGATCTTCGACGTCGAGGTGCTCTTTCTCCTACCCTTCGCCGTCGCCTTCACCGGCCTCCCCACCGGCGCGCTCGTCGCGATGCTCTTCTTCATCCTGCTGCTCGCCGAGGGCCTCGTCTGGGCCTGGCACCGCGGCCACCTCGAGTGGAAATAGCCATGAGCGAAACACCTCCGACCCCAGCCGCGATTTCCGATGCCGACCGCGACGAACTCCGCCGCCACGGCATCCTGCTCACCAGTATGCACGAACTCGTGAATTGGGGCCGCAGCCACTCCGTGTGGCCGCTGCAGTTTGGCCTCGCCTGCTGCGCGATCGAGATGATCGCCACCTCCATGGCGCGCTTCGACATCGCCCGCTTCGGCTCCGAGGTCTTCCGCCCGTCGCCGCGCCAGGCCGATCTCCTCATCGTCTCCGGCACCGTCACCAAGAAGATGGCCCCGCAGGTCGTCCGCCTGTGGAACCAGATGCCGGAGCCCAAGTACTGCATCGCCATGGGCGCGTGTGCGATTTCCGGCGGCCCCTTCAAGCAGGGATACAATGTGCTGAAGGGCATCGATCGCTTCATTCCCGTCGATATCTACATCCCCGGCTGCCCGCCCCGCCCCGAGGCCCTGCTCAATGGCCTGATCGCCCTCCAGCAGAAAATCCGCGGCCAAGGCGCTGCCTCCACCGACCCTCGCGCGTATCCAGTTCCTGAATTCGGCGAACAGGACCTCGTCCCGCCGCAAAATCCCGCTGTCTGGCAGCCCCCCGTTCTCGCTCGCAAGGAGTAATCCCCGCGCCCTTCGCCCTCACCGCCCGCATGGAATCCCTCGAGCAACTCCACGCCCGCCTCCTCGCCCAGTTTCCCGGCGCCGAGATCACGCTCGTCACCAATCCCGCGCCTTCCGGTCAGCATTCGCTCCTGCTTCCCACAACGCACGCTCGGGAGATCGCGCGCCTCCTTCGCGACGATCCGGCGCTCCGCCTCGATTTCTGCTCCAACGCCACCGGCGTCGATTGGCTCAAGCTCGGTTACCTCGAGGTCGTCTACCACCTCTACTCGATGTCGCAGCGCCACGGCCCCGTGATCGTGCGACTCCGCACTGCCAATCGCACCGACGCCGTTACGCTCCCCTCCTTCACGCCGCTCTGGCGCTCGTGCGAGTTTCAGGAGCGCGAGATCTACGACCTCTTCGGCATCGTCTTCACCGACCACCCCGACCTCCGCCGCATCCTCATGTGGGACGAGTTCAAAGCCCACCCCATGCGCAAAGACTACGTCGAGCCCGACGACTACGAATGGGAGCCGACGCCGCATGGCGTCGTGCTGGAGAAGGCCAAGGCGCACTATCCCGCGCCTCCGGCAATCGAAGCGGCGCCCCCTGCGGCGAATGCCCAATGACCAATGTCCAAGGCCCAATGACCGAACCCATCACAACGCCGCTCGTGCCCTCCGACATTGGTCATTGGTCATTGGGCATTGGTCATTCTCCCACCCCGGCTCCCAACCTCCCCGCCACGCCCCTCTCCCACACCCGCTCCGTCCACGACGACTTCCACGGCGATCTCCTCGAGATCAGCATGGGACCCCACCACCCGTCGACCCACGGCGTCTTCCGTATGCAGGTCACGCTCGATGGCGAGACCATCGTCCGCCTCAAGCCCGTCTTCGGCTACCTCCACCGCAACCACGAGAAACTCGGCGAGAACACCACGTACCTCGCGTCGATGCCCTACACCGACCGGCTCGACTACCTCAACTCGATGACGAATAACTGGGCCTACGCTCTCGCCGTCGAGAAGCTCGCGGGCCAGCCCGTCCCCGAGCGCGCCGAGTACCTCCGCATCATCCTCGCCGAGCTCACGCGCCTCCTCAATCACACCTGCCTCGCTGGGTTTCTCCTCCAGGACACCGGCTGCTCCGGCACGCCGCTCATGTACGCCTTTCGCGAGCGCGAGAAGATCCTCGATCTCTTCGAGTCGCTCTCCGGCTCCCGCATGATGTGCAATTACCAGCGCTTCGGCGGCTGCCGCGTCGATCCCACGCCCGAGTGGCTCGCCGCCGCCCAGCGCCTCGTCGATGGCTACGGTGGCTTCCTCGATGAGTACGAGGCCCTCATCACCGGCAACGAGATCATGATGGCCCGGACACAAAATGTCGGCGTGCTCAAGCCCGACCTCGCCGTGAGCGCCGGCATCACCGGCCCCATGCTCCGCGCCACCGGCGTCGCGTACGACCTCCGCAAAGTCGATGGCTACGGCCTGTATCCACGTTTTGAATTCAGGGTCCCGCTTGGCGACCACGGCGATACCTACGATCGCTACATGATCCGCATCCTCGAGATGCGCGAATCCATCAAGATTCTCCAGCAGGCCCTCAGCACCCTCCCCGCCGGCCCGATCATGGACCCCAAGGCCAAGCTCCGCGGCTTCCGCCCCAAGCCCGGCGAAGCCTACGGTCGCATCGAGGGCCCCAAGGGTGAGATCGGTTTCTATCTCATCAGCGACGGCACGCCCAATCCCTACCGCTACCGCGTCCGCCCGCCCTCCTTCGTCAACCTCACCGTCCTCGAAGACCTCTGCCTCGGCCACACCGTCGCCGACGCCGTGATCATCCTCGGTTCCATCGACATCGTGCTAGGGGAGGTCGACCGCTAACCCCATGCCGGCCCCTCCACAACTGCCTTATTGTAGGAGCGGCTTTACGCCGCGACCTCAGGAGTCCCGCCAGCCAGGTAGGCCGCCTGCTTGCAGGCGCTTCTCCGAGTCACCCTCCGCCTCCGCCAGCCATCGTCCGGCCACTCTCGCTCACCCATGATCGGCTCCGGCTTACTCCAAGGTCTCGCCGTCACTGCCAAAAATCTCGTTGGCAGCTTCCACGATCCGTCGCGTCTCACCACGGTCGAATACCCCGAGCAGAAATCCACCGTCACCGAGGCCTACCGCAATTTCCCGTTTCTCGTCTCCGAAAACGCCACCGATCCCATGGGCACGCTCCGCTGCGTCGCCTGCCAGATCTGCGAGAAGGAATGCCCGCCGCAGTGCATCTACATCGAGAAATCGAAGGACAAGAAGCCCGACGCCACCGGGAAGCTCCAGCTCTACCCCGCCGTCTTCGACATCGATGTCTCCGTCTGCATGAGCTGCCAGATCTGCGTCGAGGTCTGCCCCTTTGATGCGATCAAGATGGACCAGGTGTTCGAGATCGCGACCACCGACCGCTTCAACGCCCTCCTGCTCGACCGCGAGGAGCTCGCCAAGCCCAACAGCTACTTCCACACGATCCACCCGACCGAGGCCAACGAAGTCGACACCCGCCTCGCCGCCGAGCGCAAAGCCGCCGAAGAAAAAGCCAAAGCCGCCGCCGCTGCGGCCGCCGCCAAGAAGGCCGCGACGCCGCCCCCCGCCGCGTAATCGACCGCTCCACCTCCGCGCGCCATGTCTTCCGACTTTCTCGAACGCCTCCCGCATGCCGCGCGCGATTTTCTCACTTCGTTTCTTCCCGCCTCGGTCCGTCCCTTCGCCAACGATCTCCTCGCGATTGCCACGTTGATCGTCGTCTTCGCCTCGCTCTTCGCGCTCCTCACCCTCGTCGAGCGGAAGGTCCTCGGCCGCGTCCAGAATCGCCCCGGCCCCAACCGCACCGGCCCCTTCGGCCTCCTCCAGCCTCTCGCCGACGGCCTGAAAATGCTCACCAAGGAGGACATCGTCCCCCGCGCGGCCGATCACCTCCTCCACACGCTCGCCCCCATCGCGCTCCTCGGCTTTTCGCTGCTCACGTTGACCGTCATTCCCTTTGGCCGGCACCTCGTCCCACTCGAGCTCGATGCCGCCGTGCTCTACTTCTTCGCCGCCGGGGCAGCCACCGAGCTCGCCGTCTTCATGGCCGGCTGGGCGAGCCGCAACAAGTACGCACTCCTCGCCGCCATGCGCGCCCTCGCCCAGCTCATCAGCTACGAGCTTCCGCTTCTCCTCGCCGTCGTCCCCGTCGTCATGCTCGCCGGCACGCTCTCCACCGTCGGCATCGTCGCCGCGCAATCCGGCTGGTCCTTTGGCTTTGTACCGCACTGGCACGTCTTCACGCCATGGGGCTTCGCCGGCTTCCTCATCTTCTTCGTCGCCTCGCTCGCCGAGTCCAACCGCTCCCCGTTCGATCTGCCCGAGGCCGAGAGCGAGCTCATCGCCGGGCACCTCACGGAGTATTCGGGATTCAAATACGCGCTCTTCTTCATGGCTGAGTATTTCGGCATGTGCGCCCTCTCCGCCATGGCTGTCACGCTCTTCCTCGGCGGCTGGCATGCGCCGCTCCCCTTCCTCGAGATCATCCCGTCCTACCTCTGGTTCGCGCTCAAGCTCTTCACGCTCCTCTTCGGCTTCATCTGGATACGCGCCACCTTTCCCCGCCTCCGCATCGACCAACTCACGCGCTTCGCCTGGAAATTCCTCGTCCCCCTCGCGCTCGTCAATCTCGGCACCGCCGCCTTCTGGTCACTCACTCGCGATTGGTCCGCCGCGCTCCGCTGGCCCATCGCCCTCGTCCTCGTCGTCGCCCCCTTCCTGCTCCTCTCCCGCACCCTCACGAAGGGCATCGCCCCCCGCACCTACCGCTACGCCTGAGCCATGTATGATTTTTGATTTACGATTTATGATTTCTCAAACGCCTCACCGGCTCCGGCTCCATCATAATCATAAGTCGTAAATCATAAATCCCCTCCGATGTCGGTCCTCCTCCTCATCGCCACCTTCACCCTTGCGACCGCCGCCGTCGCGCTCTCGCTGCGGAATCTTATCCACAGCGCGCTGCTTCTTATCGCAACGTGGGCGGGTCTTGCGGCGTTTTACCTGTGGGCTGGGGCTGAGTTCGTCGCGTTTGCCCAGGTTCTCGTCTATGTCGGCGCGGTCTCGATGGTGGTGCTCTTCGCCGTCCTGCTCACGCGTCGCACCCCGCACGAGGTCTCGACCGCGCCCGCCTCGCTCGCCCGCCTCGCGTCGGGCCTGATCGTGGGTGGCTCCGTCTTCGGCGTGCTTGTCGGGGCCATCCTCGGCACGCCTCTCATCCCGCGCTCCGTCTCCGCGCCGGGGATCAGCGTCCGCGAAATCGGCCTCCAGCTTATGGGCCCGCACGCTGCCGCCCTTCTCATCGTCGGCCTCCTCCTCACCGTCGCCCTTCTCGGCGCCATCGTGCTCGCCGCCAACGACCGCGATCGCCCGCGCTCATGACCGTTTCGCCGCTCCATCTCTGCCTGCTCTTCTCCGCCGCGCTTTTCTGCGTCGGCCTCGTGGGCGCACTTTCCCGCAGCAGCACCATTCTCGTCCTCCTGAGCGTCGAGTTGATGCTCAACGCCGCCCTCCTCAACTTCATCGCCTTCTGGCGCTACGGCCCGCACCCCGCGCCCGCCACCGGCGTGCTCTTCGTCCTCTTCGCCATCGCCGTCGCCGCTGCCGAAGCGGCCGTCGGCCTCGCCTTGGTGATCGCCCTCTACCGCCACCAAAAAAACATCCGCCTTCAGGAAGCCAACACCCTCAAAGGCTAGCCCCTCAGCCGCCGCCAACCCTACTTCGCAAACCTGCTCCCGATCTCTATCTGAACCATCCGCGCCATCCGCGTAATCCGCGGTCAAAAAATTCGTCCCTCAAAGCCCCCGCGCTTCGCCGATCAGGCGAAGCCCGGAAACCCTTACCCCGCCCTACCGCCAAAAAGATTAGCGCAGATTAGCGTTCTCCCGTCCTCCCATCTCCCATCGCCCACCTCCCTCCGTACGCCCTCCTCCGCCCCCGCACTTCCCTCCTACCTCGTCTTTCCTCCCTCTTCCCCCGTGCGCCCATAG
>JAZKEV010000566.1:0-7087 GCA_040386765.1 Verrucomicrobiota bacterium
GTCGTCGAGGCATAACGGCCCGTGCGCGCCGAGCCGGCGCCATTGGTCATCACTACGCCAGTGAAAAAACGGTCGGGCCGCCCGTAGCACTCGGCCACGGCCGGGTAGGCGTTGATCTCGATATCGTCCTGGTGCGCGATCACGCAGAGGTGCGTGGTGCGCGCGAGCGCGGCCTCGGGCGTGAGGCCGGACGAGAGGGCGGGCAGGTAGACGTCGGCGTCGGGACGTGAGAGCTTCATGAGGATGATCCGTAAATTTCAGCGACGATGCGCGCCATCGCGTCGCGCTCCGCCTCAATGCTGCGGACGAGCGCAAACTGCGTGCGGCAGCGCACGAGGTTGTGCTGCGGCTGCTTGATGCGGAAATACACGTCGCCCTGCAGGTAGTCGGTGAGGAAGCGGATGCCGTTCTCGTAGGCCATCATCTTCCCCGCAAAGCCGAGATGCCCGCGCTCCGTGGCATTGAGCACGCCGCCGGCGGTCTCGAGATAACCCATCACGAGCTGGCGGAAAAGCGGCAGCCGCACGTGCATCCGCGAGGGATCGGGATCGTCCTCCGCCGTCGAGCTCGCCGAGGTGCGTACCATCTCGCCAAAGTCGTAGAGCGCCAGTCCCGGCATCACCGTATCGAGGTCGATCACGGCCACGCCGCGGCCCGTGATGTCGTCGAGCATCACGTTATTGATCTTGGTGTCGTTGTGCGTGACGCGCTCCTTCACCTCGCCGCGCGCGAGAAAGCCTACCAGCACGTCGGTCTCGGCCTCGCGGGCAAAGGCAAACGCGAGTTCGTCGCGCACCTCAACCGCCCGGCCCTTCACATCGGCGGCGAGCGCCGCGCGGAGTTTTTCGAAGCGATCGCGCGTGTGGTGGAAATTCTGAATCGTCTCGTGCAGCCGCCCGCCGGGCAGGTCCGCCAGCTGCGCCTGAAACGCGCCAAAGGCCCGCGCCGTCTCGCACGACTGCGCCTCGCTCGTCGCCTGGTCGACCGTGTGCGCGCCCTCGATGAAATCGTAGAGCCGCCACCAGTTGCCCGCGGGATCCTGCCAGAGAGCCTCGCCGCTCCGCGTCGGCACAAGCGCGAGCGCTCGCGGTGAGAGCTTGCCCAGATGCGCCGTGACGCGCCGGACATTGTCCATCAGCGCGGGCACATTCTTGAAGATCCGGTGATTGATCTTCTGCGCCACGTAGCGCTTCCGGCCGCCCTTCGCGTCGCCCTTTGTGACGAGCACGTAAGTCTCATTGATGTGACCGTTGCCGTACGGCCCAGCCTCGATCAACCGCTCCGGCACCGCAAACGCGTCCGTCAGCGGCGTGAGTTCCTTGATCCAGTCGTGTCTAGGCAGGTTGGATATGCTCATCGAATTAGGCCCAGAGTTTCTGCGGGTAGGTGCCCGCTTGCACGAGCGCGGCGATGGAGGCCTCCACGCGCGGTTTGTCCTCGCGATAGGTGACGCCGAACCACGAACTCTCGGTCGGCAGCACTTTCACCGTCGCTTCGCCGCGTCCGATCATCGTCGACACGGCGGCCGGCAGGTAAAACTCCGCCTTCGGCTCCGTCCCACGCGCCGTGAGAAACTCGCGCAGCTGCGCATCGAGCCCCGCAAACAGCTTCGGCGTGAACCCCCAGCAGTTGAGCGACACGATCTCGTTGCCCGAATAGGTTTTTCCCGCGCCTACATCCTTGGGGTCGATGCCGGTCTGCTCGACAATCGAAGTCAGCGCGCCACTCGCAGCGGAACTGCACACCCCGCGCGCCACCGTGCCGTGCTCAGACAGGGTGTTGCTGAGCTTGAAGCCCACCATCGCAAACTCGCCGCCGCGCGCCGCCTTCAAAAATCCCCCGAGCTGCGCAAACGAATCCGCTCCGTAGAAATCGTCGGCGTTGATCACCGCGAAATTCCCGTCGATCGCCGCCTTGGCGCACCACACCGCGTGGCCCGTGCCCCAGGGCTTCTCGCGCCCTGCCGGCGGCGTGAATCCGTTGGGCAACGCATCGATCGCCTGGAAGACGTAATCGACCGCGACCTTGCCCGCATAACGCGCCCCGATCTTCTCGCGAAACAGCGCCTCGAAATCGCGCCGGATCACGAAGACCACACGGTCGAACCCCGCGCGCACCGCATCGAAGACCGCGTAGTCGAGCACCGTCTCGCCCGAAGGGCCGACGGGATCGATCTGTTTGAGTCCGCCATAGCGCGAACCCATGCCGGCGGCGAGAACGACGAGCGTAAGAGACATGAAGTCGAGATGAAGCCCACCCGCGCAGCGCGGTCAATGCCGCGCACGAAGCGAAAGAGCCAATGAACATGAACAGAGTGGCAAGAAAGCGCACGCCAAAGGGTTTTGGAACAGGAAGACCGGAAAGGACGGGAAGAGACTAAGAGCTGTAATAGGCGCTAATCTGAGGCCGATTAAACCGCCCGCATCGCGGCATGGTCGCAGTTTCGACTCGTGCAAGGTACCTAGGATAGTATGTCGAGACCGACCATAGAATGGCCTTTCGAAGTCTCCCATTCAATTTCCACGATGGTCAGCTCACCGACTTTAGCGTAGGCCCACGGCAAGAAGTAACGATCCATATCGCGCTCGATCCTGTGTGGAATCAAAAGCAAGAAAGGACCGTCCTCCTTCGATTCGGCGCGATTCGGAACTTCGAGACAGTTTCTGCATTCTTCCAAAAACTCCAACGCCCGCAACAATCTGATCGTTCGATAGCTGAGGTTGTTGGACTAATCCATTCAGGCGACCGCAAGGATGCGGTGATCCTGGATCTTTCGCCCTACGGCAGCGTGGAGATCGAAACGCGCCACGTCACCGTGGTTTAAAATAAAAGCTGGCCCAGCAGGCTTCGTCTAATCGGCGAAGCACGGGGAGTTTTGGATTAGGACGGATCAGAGACCCACCCTACTTCAATTCCGCTACGCCCACACCTTCTTCTGCGAATCCACAAACCGGCCCACGATAGGCCCTTGGTTGAGATGACGTCCGTTGGCGATCTTCTGGCGGGCGCCGATCCACACGTCGCGGATGGCGCGGCGCTCCAGGCCGAAAACGATGTTGGCCAGCAGGGTATCGGCATCGGCTCCAGCGATGGAAGGGTCGAAGAGATTGACCGTGAAAAAATCCGCCGGGCGGCCTACTTCGAGCGCGCCGCTCGTGGCGCCGAGGCTGCGGGCGCCGTTGACGGTTACAGCGTGAAAGAGCGCCGTCGCCGCATCCGCCGCGATCGCGCCGCGCTGCTGTTTTGCCACGCGCAGGCTGTATTCGAGCATGCGGGCGCTTTTCAGCGGGTCGATTTGCGCGAGGGTATCGCTGCCGAGCGCGAGGCCGGCGCCGGCCGCGAGGAGTTTCTCCACGGGCGCAGTCGGTTGCCCAAGATTTTGGGCCGCGAGCGGGCACACGCACACAGCCGCGCGGGCGTTGCCCAGCAGCGCGATCTCGTCGTCGCTGAGATACAGCGCGTCGACCGCCGTGAAACGTTTGTCGACAAAGCCGTGCTCGGCCAGCAGCGCGATCGGCGCGCGCCCGTACTCCGCGATAGACGCCGCGCTCTCCGCACTCGTCGTCCCTATGTGCGCATGCAGCCGCATTCGCTGCGCGCGGGCATACGTCGCGATGGTCTTGAAATACTCCAACGGCACCGTCGCCAGCGATTGAGCGCCGATGCCAAGCCACGCCTCGTCCGCAGGAAATTCCTTCTCCATCGCGACGCGCAGCGCCTCCGTCTCGCGCACAAACTGCTCCGCCGCGGCTGGCGTGCGGTAGCGCGCGGGCGCAGTGGCGGCTTCGGCCCGAAAATCGCCCCGGGCATACGCCACCTTCAGCAGCGCGATCCGGATGCCTACATCGTGCGCCGCGCGGACGATCTCGCGGCTGAGGTGATTCGGATCCGGCCACGGCGTACCGTCTGCTTGGTGATGGAAATAGTGAAACTCGCCGACGCACGTGATGCCCGAGAGCAGCATCTCCACGAAAACCATCCGCGCCGCGTCGAACACATCCTCATCCGACAGCCGCGTCATCGCGCGCTCCAGCGCCTCGCGCCAGCCCGACAGCGCGTCGCCGCTCTTCGGCCGCTGCTCCGCCCGGCCCCGCACCACCCGCTGCCACGCGTGCGAATGCGTATCGATCAGCCCCGGCAGCGCGGCCTGACCCGCCAGCCGCCGCGCCGCCGCGAGATCGGCCGCCTCGCGCGAAAACCGCACGATTCGGCCCTGCGTATCCGCAAAAAACGCCAGCCCGCTTTCGAATTTTCCACCCGTATACACGCAATCGGGTAGCCACCCGCTCTCCGTCGCGCCATGCGGCACGCCCGATTTCACCACCATCGGCACAGGCGCGGGCACCGGCGGACCACCCTGCGGACCCCGCACCGGATGCGGCGGCCGCCCGCCCTCCTGGCGCCCGCCGCCCTGCCGTCCACCTTCCTGTCGCGGTCCTCCACCCTCTAGCCGCTGCCCGCCACCTGTCGGCGAATTCTGCGCAGGCCGGCCACCCGCTCCGGGATTGGGACGTGAGTCACGGTTGTCGCGCGGATCGCGCGGGCCACGCTGGCCTTGGGGTCTATTGGGTTGGCCGTGCATGCAGGGGTCCATCGCGCCGGGTGCGGAGCCATCTTTCAAGCCCGCAAATCGCGTCCCCCGGTCTTCCAAACCGTTGACGCCCCCGCCGCTCCCGCTTTCTCCTTGCAACATGTTCACCATTATCGGCGGCGATGGTAAGGAATACGGGCCGGCTACGGTTGATCAACTGCGCGGCTGGATCGCCTCCGGGAGGGCCAATCTCGACACCCAGGCCAAGATCGCCGGTTCCACCGAATGGCATCGCCTCGGCGACTTCCCCGAGTTCGCCTCGGGTGGCGCCACGTCAGTACCAGGTGCCACGCCGCCGACCACCTTCACCGCTCCGGTGCCCGCAGCCGCCCCGGTCGCAATGGGTCCGATCGACCCCAAAACCTTTGCCGCCGACCTCATCGCTCGCTCCGGCAAGCTCGACGTTTTCTCCTGCCTGGACCGGGCCTTCAAACTCTGGACCGGCAATTTCCTCCCGCTCGTCGGCGTAACACTGCTCATCTTTATCATCGGGTTTGTGCTTAGTCTGGTGCCGTTCTTCGGCAGCCTCGCGCAACTCATCCTCACGGGCGTGTTCTACGGCGGGCTCTACTACTACTATCTCGGTCGCATGCGCGGCCAGCCGCGCTCGGTCGGCGATGCCTTTGCAGGGTTCTCCCGCTTTCCAGGGGCATTGATCCTCGCCGGTGTTCTCACCTCGCTCATCCCGGTAATCATCGGCTTCGTTTTTGCAGGATCGTGGTTCTTCTCCATCTTCGCGGAACTTGCGGCCGCCAAGGCCGCCGGCACCGTCCCGAACATCGTACCGCCCACCGGCGGCACCCTGTTCGCGTTTATGGCGGCGGCAGTTCTCATCCTCTATATCTCGGTCGCCTTCATCTTCACGATTCCCCTCGTCATCGACCGCGGCCTCGGCGCCTGGCAGGCGATGATGGTAAGCATGCGGGTCGTCTCCCACCAGTGGTTCCGCGTCTTCTTTCTGCTCTTGCTCGCCTTCATCCTCACGATGCTGGGCATGATCGCTTTCATCATCGGGGTACTCTTCACCTTCCCGATCATGATCGGATCCGTCCTCTACGCCTACGAGGATCTCTGCAATCCGAAGGCCGCGACGCCCGCCCTAACGACCTGAGGCGGGGCATCGCTGCCCCGCACTGGCGTATCCGCACCGGCCTTACACGATCCGGTCCACCAACGTCCCGCCGCTGGTGAAGGCTTCGAGGTTTTTGAGGAAGTGCTTCACGATGGCCGTATCCTGGTCGTGGCGGCCCCCGGCGGTGTGCGGCGTCACGTAGCAATTCGGCAGCGTCCATAGCGCGCTTTCCTTCGGGAGCGGCTCCGTCTCGAACACATCGAGATACGCCGTCTCGATCCGCTTCGCTTGCAGCGCCTCGACCAGCGCCCGCTCGTCCACGGTCGTGCCGCGGCCCACATTGTAGAAGCGCGCGCCCGGCTTCACGCAGGAGAGCCGACGGGCGTTGACGTAGTTTCGCGTGCCCGCGTTGTCGGGCAGGATGTTTACGATGTGGTCGGCCTGCGCCAGCGCGCTGCTCAACCCCTCTTCGGGGATGATCCGCACGCCGCGTTCGCTCCGCGTCTGGCGGCGCACCGCGATCACCGTCACACCGAAAGGCGCGAGCAGCTCCGCAAGCCGCCGCCCGATCGCGCCGAAGCCCAGCAGCAGCACGGTCTGGCCCGTGAGCAGCCGCGAGTGGTAGCGGCGCTCGGCGTAGTGCCAGGATTGGTCGGTCAACTGGTCGCGATACGAGGGCAGCAGTTGCCGGCCGAGCGCGAGCATCATCGCGAGCACGTGCTGCGCGCACGGATCGGCAAAAACGTCCGAGACATTGGAGAAGATCGACCCGCGCGCGCGGAAGCCTTCCTGAAACTCTGTCGTGTCGTACCGGGTGTAGCCTGCTGTCGTCACCTCCACCCAGCGGAGTTGCTTGCAGTCGAGGCACTGCACGGCGTCGGGCTGGCCAAAGGCGATGTCGGCCTTCGGCAGATCGGGGTCGGCCTTCCCCGCGACAAGCACGGAGGCTGAGGCCTCCTTCGAAGCGACGAGCGTGTGGCCGGCGCGCTTTACGCCTTCCACGAGCAGCTTCGTGTCGGCGTCGGAAAACTTCGTGTTGGTCCAGATCGTGAGGGAGGCAGGTTTACTCATCTTCGGAAAATTCGCATAACGTATGGACCTCCAGCCCCGTCGCGCGTAATCGCGCCGAGCCGCCCAGCTCCGGCAGGTCGATCACCGCCGCCACGCTCGCAACGGTCGCGCCGAGCGAGCGAAACAGCCCCACCGCCGCCTGCAGTGTGCCGCCCGTCGCGATCAGGTCGTCGACGATCAGCACGCGGTCACCCGGCACGCCCGCATCGGCGTGGATCTCGATCGTCGCCGAGCCGTACTCGAGCGCGTAGTCGGCCGACACCGTCTTGTAGGGCAGCTTCCCTTTCTTCCGCACCAGCGCAAAGGGCGTGTGCGTCTCGTAGGCCACCGCGCCACCCAAAATGAAACCGCGC
>JAZKEV010000567.1:0-4856 GCA_040386765.1 Verrucomicrobiota bacterium
GCGTCGGCGCCGGCGGCCTGGTAGCGCTTGGCCTGATCGAGCGAGGAGGCACCGGCCTTGATATCACCGGCGGAGGGCGAGCGGCGCTTGATCTCGGAGATGACGGCGAGGGCGCCATCGGCGCGGCGGAGGCCGGTCGCAAAGGACGGCGGGCGCGGCAGCCGCGCATCGGTGCGGGCAAGCTCGGTTTCCGAGACGTCGCGGAGTAGCGGCGCAATCTCGCGGCGTTTCCACGCCATGATCTCGGTGAGTTTGTCGGACATGAGAGAAGAGGGAGGACCACGAAACACACGAAATACACGAAAACGAGGCCAGAGTTTTGGGGGGGCGGTGCAATGGAGGTACAGTGAGCGAGGTGCGAGGGGCCGGAGTGTGTGGGGCGAAGGAAACGGAAGGAGCCCGCGAATCACGCGAATGGACGCGAATCAATGCGACGTCGGAGGATTGCATCCGCGTTGATTCGCGTGATTCGCGGGCGGATTTCTTGGTAATCTTAATAAGGGATTTTTCGTGTGTTTGGGGTGGTTCGTGGTTTCTCCTCTGGCACGATGAGTGCGATCGATGATTTGAAGGCGACGATGGCGCGGCTGCGGGCTCCCGACGGGTGTCCGTGGGATCAGGAGCAGACGCATGCTTCTCTCGTGCGCTGCCTGATCGACGAGGCGAGCGAGCTCATCGATACGATCGACCGGAACGACTATCCGCACATGCGCGAGGAGCTGGGCGATGTGCTGATCCAGGTGGTCTTTCACGCGCAGATCGCAGCGGAGAAGGGGCTTTTCGATTTCGAGGACGTCGCCCGCGACATCAACGACAAGCTCGTCCGGCGGCACCCGCACGTCTTCGGCACCGGCAAGCTGGAGACCTCGGAGCAGGTGATCGTCGAGTGGGAGAAGATCAAGGCGACGGAGAAAAAGCACGGGCCGGCGCAGGAGGGGAAAGTCTTCAAGGATCTGCCGCCGCGGCTGCCGGCGCTGATGTTTGCCGAGGCGGTGTGGAAGCAGATCGAGAAGAAAAAACTGCCGGCGGGCGGTGCGGTGGAGGTCGGGCGCGTGCGGGAATTGGAAAAGGAACTGAATGAGGCGGAGTTGGGGCGGCGGTTGTTTGAGCTGACGGCGGCGGCGCGGGCGAAGGGACTCGATCCGGAGGGCGCGCTGCGGCTGCACGCGACGGGGGTAATGGCGAAGGTCGAGATGGCGGTGGCGAAGGGAGCGTCCTGAGGTTGGCGGGCGGGGACGATAGCAGCACCCTATGAGCGACGGCGACGAAGCAACAGCGGTGGCAGCAGCAATTCCGGCCGAAGTCGTCGCGGAGTGGTGGACGCCTTTCGGGGATTTCCTCGCGATGGAGCGGCGCTACTCGGCGTACACCGTGCGGAATTACCGGCAGGCGTTTGAGGATTTTTATCGGTGGCTGAGCGACTGCGGTCTGTGGGCGCGGGGGCTGGATGCACTGGGGCCGCGGGAGATGCGGGACTTCGTGATCGAGGCGCAGCGGCGCTTCGACCGGCGGACGCTGCACAACCACGCCTCGGGGCTGCGGACGTTTTTCAAATACTGGCTGCATCACGGGAAGCTGCGGCGCGACCCGCTGCTTGGGGTGCCGTTGCCGAAGCTGGAGAAGCGGCTGCCGAAATTTCTCACCGAGGAGCAGATGAAGCAGCTCCTCAACGGGCCGCAACGGCTGCTGGTGGAAGACGCGGTGGAACCGCACACGGCTTGGCGCGACCGGCTGGCGATGGAGCTGCTTTACGGCGGCGGGTTGCGGGTGAGCGAACTCGTCTCGCTGAACTACGGCGATGTCGACCCCGACACCGGCGTGGCGCGTGTGCTCGGCAAAGGAAAGAAGGAGCGGCTGTGTCCGCTCGGACGCGTAGCGCACGCGGTGCTGAAGAAGTTTCGCGACGAATTCGCGGTCAACAAGGCGCATGATGCGCCGGTGCTGCAAAACCCGGGCGGCGGGCGGATGCAGGTGGGGCAGGTGCAGACGATGCTAAAGCGTTATCTCGCGGCGGCGGGGCTGCCGCTCGACCTCACGCCGCACAAACTGCGACACTCGTACGCGACGCATCTACTGAATGCGGGGGCGGATTTGCGGCTCGTGCAGGAGCTGCTGGGGCACTCCCAGCTCGCGACGACGCAGATCTACACGCACGTGAGCGTGGCGCGGCTGAAGGATATCTACGCGAAGGCGCACCCGCGGGCGTGAGGTTTTGAACAGGAAGATCGGGAAGGGCGGGAAGAAACCGGATGGGAAGAACGGTGCAGCCCTGCTCGGGAGAGCGGGGCTGTGCAGCACCCATACTGCGTACGATCCCGCCTCTTCCGAGGCGGGTTACCAGACAGCGAGACTACCACGTCAGGCGCTTGGCCGTGCTGTTGCCGGCGGCGTCGTAGAGGGTGACTTCGACGGAGGTGGCGTTGGAGATGCGGGCGAGGGGGAGGTCGAGGGTGAAGGTCTCTTCGCGGCCGTCGCGGACGCCGTCGGTAGGCTGCTCGAGGGTTTCGCGGACGTTGTTGTTGAAGAGCACTTCGACGCCGTCGAGGAGCGAGAGCTTGTCGCGGCCGCGGACGGTGACGACCACGGACTCGCCGGTGCGCTGGGCGGTGGCTTCGATGAGCTCGGGCGCGGTGTGATCGATGATGAGGTCGTCGGTCTCGAAGGTGTGCGAAAGGCGGTCGGCGGGGAGGCGCGGCGCGACTTCGCTCACAACGAGGCGGGTGAAGTAGACGCCGTCGGGGAGATGTTTCGTGTCGAATTGCGCGTAGGTCTCACGGCCGTTTTTCACGACGTCGGTCCACTCGGCGGTGCCTTCGCGGCGAATCGAAAAGGTGGATACGAGCTGGTCGTTATCGGGGTCGACCACGGTCCAGACGACGACCTGTGCGCCGGGCGAGGGAACGACCTGGCTGCTGAGAAAATTGCTGCGGCGGCGATCTTCCTCCTTCGCGGTTTGGACGAGCGAGCTCAGGGAGGTGTTGGGCGACGGTGGCTGCTCGACGGCGGGGATGACGCCGAAGCCGGACGTGAGGATGCGGAAATCCTGGAGCTGCGGGCGGCGATTTTGCGGGAGGCCGAAAAGGGTGGCGCGGTCGATTTCGAAATCTGTTTTGGGGGATAGGGTCTGGGTTTTAGCGGATGGGGTCTCGGGTCTCGGGTCTGGGGTTTCGGAGATTGTCAGGCGGAGCTTCACATAACGGCCGCGGAGATTTTCAGCGCGCCAGCCGGAGTCTTCGCCCGCGCGGAGGGGAGTCCAGGGGCTCCAGCCCTCGATCTCGTCACTGCCGTTGCTGGTGCGGAGTTCGGGCGCGAGGCGGGCATCGGCGATATCGCGCAGGCGGTTGAAACGCAGGGCGCCGAGCTGCGAGGGCGTGGCAAGGTCGAGCCGGCGGGTCTCGGCTTCGCGGGGGCCGGGAGCGCCGAAGGCGAGCAAAGCAAGGCCCGGGGTGTTGTTGCGCAGGAGGAGGAATTTGTCGGTCGTGCCGGGGAGGGGGACGATGCCGTTGACCTGCGAGGAGCTGCTGCCGGCGAAGGTGAGGGAGAGGCGCGCCTTGAGATCGTAGCCGACGAGCTCGCCCATCTCCCCACCGGAGGCGATGAGCAGGTCGCCGCGACGGGCGAGGCGGTAAAAGGCGGTGTTGCTGCGCGAGGCGAGGTTCTCGGGAAAACCGTTGGCGGGAAACCAGACGATCGCGCTGCGGCCGGGGAAGCGCTCCTGCGTAACGGGCGGCGGCGTATCGGATTTGGAGGAGCTGCTGGAGCTGGAGGGCGTGATGCGCGTCTCGTTGCTGGTGGAGGTGAAGACGAGGGTCGCGTACAGATCGCCGTTGGGCAGGGCGAGGAGATCGGTGACCTCGGCGTCGCGATTTTCCTGGAGGATCACCGGGGCGCCGCCGGTCGCGTCGAACGTATAGATATTGCCCTTGGGGGCGGAGCCGACGGCGATGCGGCCATCGGGGAGCGCGGCGAGGCGGCGGGCATTGCGATCGCGGAGCTCGCCGAAGAGCTCGATGCCGCGGTCGGCGAGGATCTTGGTATCGGCGATCTTGTCGGCGATCAGGCCGACGGCGGCGAATTTCTCGAGGTCGACCTTGTAGATGCGCGCAGGGTTGCCAGTGGCGACGAGTGCGTGCGTTGCGGGTTGCGGGCCGGGCACCAGCAGGATGTCGAAAATGGAATCGACGGGCAGGGCGACGCGGGAGACGGGCTTGCCGTCGCGGAGCAGATAGAGCGCGCCGCGCGGCGAGGTGCCGGCGAGGAGCGAGCCATCGGGGAGGGACTTGAGGGCGAAGACCTGCGGATCCTCGAGCTTGGCGTAGTCGCGGGAGGTGAAGCTGTTTTTCTCGAGGTCGAGGGTGGCCTCCACGATGCGGCCATCGGGACCGGAGCCGATCAGCCATTTCGCGGGATCGGCGGTCGGTTCGAGCGTCCAGAGGAGGTCGGCGGGGGAAGACGGAGCGGTGAAATCGGTGAGGACTGGGCCGGAGACGAGCCGGCCATCGGAGCGCGTGGCGAGGCCCTTGAGATTGCGGCTGGGGACATCGCGAAAGAAATCGATGTCGGTCTTTTTCGAGAGCGGCTCGGCTTGCGCGAGGGAAACCACGAACGACACGAAACACACGAAAAACGGAAGGGGATGCGTGGGACGGCTCACGCTCTTAACACGGATGCGGATGGGGCGGAAAGGCAAGGCGGGCTTGGGGAAGGAGAGGCGAGGGAGGGGAGCCGCTTATCCAAGCGAGGGCGTGGCTTCAAAGTGGTTTGTCATTCTGAGCAGCGCAGCGAAGAATCCACGCATGCGCAGGCGACAGGGCGTACGAATGGCGCTCCGCGGGAGGTAGATGGATTGCCACGTC
>JAZKEV010000567.1:4866-11776 GCA_040386765.1 Verrucomicrobiota bacterium
ACGGGCACGGTGGAGTGCTGGGTCCTTGAACCCGGCTGCGCTGGCCGCCTGGCCCTGCGAACGAGTCGTGCTCGCAGGCTGGATACGATGCCGCGAGGTCGGTCGATCCCTGCGTTCACGCGCAGGGCCACCAGATACACCGCAATCGAACTCTCAATCCACCACTGCGAGGGGGCGGCGGACGACGGAACCGAGGAGCTTGCCGGGGAGGACGTGCTTTTCCCAGAGGGGTACGAAGCCTTCACGGCGGCGGAAGCGGGCTTCGTCGGCGGCGCGGGCGATGCGCTCGATCGAACCAGGCGTTTCGGTGGTGGAGACGGTCTGGTCGCTGAAAAGCGTGGCGCGTTCGACGACGGCGATGCAGACGCCGTCGGTCCGGCGGTCGTCGCGCATGGCGGAAATGTAGGCTTCGAAGCTGCGAAGCTCGGATGCGGAGATGACGCGCGGCCGGCCGGTCAGTTCATCAAGCGCGCGGCCAGGGGCGAGGACGACCTCGAGTTGCTTGCCGGTCCAGGCCGGGTCGATGGGGAGATCGATGATCTCGCGGTGCGCATCGCCTTGATAGTCACGCCAGCCCAAGGAGACTTGAATGGTCTGACCGGCTTCAGCGGTGGCGCGGGAGAGCTGGAAAAGATCGAGCGTGACGGAAGGGTTCGTTTCGAGCGG
Organism: Verrucomicrobiota bacterium; assembly: GCA_040386765.1. Classification (GTDB taxonomy): domain Bacteria; phylum Verrucomicrobiota; class Verrucomicrobiia; order Opitutales; family Opitutaceae; genus ER46. Next base: position 5,533 of record JAZKEV010000567.1, read on the forward strand.
CTCGATGGAGAACGAGACCTGCTCGGGGAAGGTCTTCGCGTACGGATTCTGGAGATTGGCGGAGAGGCCGGAGATGAACTCGCCGAGGCCTTGCGCGAATGCCTGGGGACCGGAGTAGATCGTCTGGAACGCCAGCTTGGAGGTCGCGGGGAAGGCGATGTTGCTCGAGAGGCGGAAGCCGTTGGCGAGACCACCGTCGTTGGAGCCGAGGATGGCCTGGCTGACGCCAGCGGCGACGAGCGTGGGCGTCAGCTGCTGCTGGCGGGCGACGCTGAACTTGAGCGTGCGAGGAGCACCGCGGAGGGGCGTAACGGTGACCTCGACATGGGTCATCTTAGGTCCTTCGCCCAGCGAGCCGGACACGGCGGAAAGGCGATCCTGACTAATGGTGCCGATGACCTCGCCGGTATTGGCGATCTTCACCGACTGCATCTGCGAGGAGAGGATGGTGAGGATCTCGCTCGAGCACATCGGGAGCGCGACATCGCCCAGCGAGAGCATGGGATGGCCGAAGGCGGTGACCTTCTCGCCATCGACGCGGGAGACAGTGCCGGTGCCCGCGAGCGTGATATCGCCGGTGGCGAGGGCGACCGCGACGGCGCCGCCGGGCTGGAGCGGGGCGCGCCCGGCCTGGGGATTCTGGGTCTGGAGTCGGGCGACCGCGGGACTGGAATTGGCCGTCGACACGCTGCTGCCCTGCGTGCTGCCGCCGAGCGCGGTGGCATTGAGGCCGAGGGCCGTGAGACGCGGCGCGAAGAGATCGGCCACGGCGGGGCTGAGGCCGCCGAGCGTGAAGACAGGCTGCATCGCGTGATAGGGGCTCGCGCTGCTGCGGGGCGAGGCGTCGTTCTGCACGAGCATGTTGGACTGCAGGCTTGCGCGGTCGCGGACCTCGGCGAGGTCGGCGGCGGGCGTGAAGCCGGCGTGGCGAACAGTCTCGAAACGCTGAATCTGGTAGCTGAGGGCGCCGGCAAACTTGCCCTCCACATAGAGCGGGCTGCCGCTCATGCCGGCGGTGGCGCCCATCTTCTGGACGCGCGGGTCGGTCAGCTCACAGACGATGAGCGACTTGCCGGGGCCGAGGGCATTCCGGAGGACGCCGGTGACCGCGACCTGAAACCGTTCGGGCTGGGTGCCCTGAAAGACGGTCCAGACTTCGCCCTGCTGGCCGGGCTTGAGATCGTCGATGGAGATGCTGGGGGCATCGACGGGTTGTTGGGCGACTAACGAACGCGCGAGCGCGGCGAAAACTGCAAGGGAGGCGATGAGTCGGCGCATTACTTCTGAAGACGAGTATCAGCATCAGAAATCGGGCCAAGTATGCGAGATTTTTGAGTCGCGGAAATGACTCTGCGGGAGGAGGAGGCGGAATAGTTTTCGAAACCTTGACAGCTATAGGAAATCGGCGGGGTGGGTTTTAGGGGAATGGCGGCGGGACGTGGCGCGCAGTGCAGCGGGAATAAGCGGCGCGATAGAGATGTGCGGAGCTTAACCCGCGACGGACAGGGGGAAGTTGAAGCGAAGAAAACGAGTGGAACGCTAATCTGCGCTAATCTTCTCTGAGGGGCGAGAGGGTGTCGGGCGGCGAGGGCTTCGCCTGATCGGCGAAGGGCGGGGCTGTGGGCCTGTTCGGAAGGGGCTGGTAAGGCTGGAATGGACGCTAAAGGCGCGTGCCGGTCCCACTTCTAATCTCGAGGTCACCCAGCAGCGTTTCACCGTCGGTCTCGCCATGCTGGAGAGCACCTTCATGGCGGCCGATGAAATCTCCCACGCCCACGAGCGCCACTTGGAGAAGGCCAACCTCCTCGACGCCCTCTCGATTCCCCATCTCTCCATCCCCGGCGACGAAAAGGCGCTCGGCGAGACCTACATCGACATCATGTTCGAACTCGGCCCCGAGAGCGAACAGGGAGATATCAACGTCGCCGAGACTTAAGGGGTCTCGTCAATCTGCACGGGTCGCTGCGGGTGCCGCCACTCGGCACTCAAATAGACTTGATCCATCCGCTTAAACTCGCCGCTCGGCGCGTGCCATTCATAACGCGCGCTCGATCCGTCGGAAAACATCCGACTGGCTTGCGCGAAGAGAAAGAAGGCGGGGCCTTTGGGCACATCGATTGAGAACTTCCCGTCTGCATCCGTCGTTGCTTTCGCCAAAGGCTTCGGCAACTGCACCGGATTTATATTCGTCATTTTCCACACCTCGAAAGACTCGATTGGAAACGCATAGACGGTGACGTTGGAAAACTTGTAGGCGCCCGCGCCTTGGGTGGTGATGAAGACCTGTCCCTGCACTTTGGTTTTTGCCGCTGCGGTTTCTCCCGCAAGATACCGCGGGCCGCCTGGGCGTTTTTTCTCTGCGTCAGGCCTGATGTCGTCTGGTAGAAATTCGTAGCGGATGACGGTGCTGCCGCCGGCATACTTCACCGTCACATCCATCGTGCGGTAGGCGGTGATCGTGGCATTCTTCAGGACTCTCCCGTCGGAGAGATAGATCGCCTCGATTGGTTTGGAAAGGTCAGCCGCTAACGCGGCCATGGGCAGCAAAAGAAGCAAGCTGGGAAAAGGCTTCATCCCCGATCGTTAGCGGCCGCCCCGAGGGAGGGCAAGCCCGGTGGACACCCGCCCGGGATGTAACCGCCCACCGCCACCCCACCCGCACCCATGGCCGCCATTTCGATTACACTCGCATCCGTGGTTCCTCCCTCGCGAAGCGACTCTCCCAGTGGAAGTCCGCCGCGATTACCGCCGGCCAATACCGCGGCGGGCTATGAGGAGGATGGTTAGAGGGAGCGGATCGACTCGGAGAGGACTTCGCAGGCGCGGGTGATGACGGGGCCGTCGTGGGCGGTGCTGAGGAAGCCGGCTTCGTAGGCGCTCGGTGCAAGGTAGACGCCGCGCTCGAGGCAGGCGTGGAAGAAGCGGCCGAAGAGCTTGGCATCGCCTTTCAAGGCGGTGTCGTAGTCGCGGACTGGCGTATCCGTGAAAAAGATACTGAACATGGAGCCGCATTGGGGGACCTGCACGGGGATGCCTTTGGCGCGGCAGGCGTCGAGGACGGCGGCGCAGAGATGGCGGCCGAGGGCGTCGAGGCGGGCGTAGGGATTCAGCTCCTCAAGGAGGCGGAGGCCGGCGATGCCGGCGGCCATGGCGAGGGGATTGCCGCTGAGCGTGCCGGCTTGATAGACGGGACCGAGCGGGGCGAGCATATCCATGATCTCGGCGCGGCCGCCGAAGGCGCCGACGGGGAGGCCGCCGCCGATGATTTTGCCGAGGCAGGTGAGGTCGGGGACGATGTGCTCGCGCTCCTGCACGCCGCCCTTGGCGATGCGAAAGCCGGTCATCACTTCGTCGAAGATGAGCACTGTGCCGTGGCGGGTGCAGAGGTCGCGGAGGTACTGGAGGTAGCCCGCGTCGGGCATGATGAAGCCGACGTTGCCGCAATACGGCTCGAGGATGACGCAGGCGAGCTGGCCGGGATTGGCGGCGAAGGCGGCATCGAGCGCGGCGCGATCGTTGAAAGGGAGAACGACCGTCTCGTTGGCGAACGAGGCGGGGACGCCGGCGCTGTCGGGATTGCCATGCGTGAGCGCGCCGGAGCCGGCCTTGATGAGGAGCGAGTCGGAGTGGCCGTGGTAGCAGCCGGAGAATTTCACGATCTTGTCGCGCTTGGTGAAGCCGCGCGCGAGCCGGATGGCGGACATCGTGGCCTCGGTGCCGCTGTTGCACATGCGGACTTTCTGGATCGAGGGGACGAACTGCACGATGAGCTCGGCCATCTCGACCTCGTAGGGATTGGGGGTGCCGAAGGAGGTGCCGTGCTCGAGCGCGGCGGCGATGGCGGCCTTGATGCGCGGGTGGTTATGGCCGTGGATCGCGGGCCCCCAGGTGCAGACGAAGTCGATGAGCTCCCGGTCGTCGGCCGTGACGAGCAGCGCGCCGCGCGCGGACTTCACAAAGAAGGGCGCACCGCCCACCGAGCGGAAGGCGCGGACGGGGGAATTTACCCCGCCGGGGATGAGTTGCCTGGCGCGGGCGAAGAGGGCTTCGGAGTTCGAGACGGACATGGATGGGACGTTAGGCAAAGGGGCGGGTGCGGGGCCAGTCTGCAAATCGTCGCGATAAAATCGGGCCGATAGCGGCTTGCGCGCGGGAGCGGGGGCGGGTTTCGATGTGGGATGGATTCACCGAGCACACGCGAAGCGGCAGCCGGCACGGGACACGAAGGCTTCTTCACGATCGATACGCACAGCGATACGCCGACGGCGAGTTTCTTGAAGCCGGGTTGGGATTTCGCGGCGCGGCACGACTACGCCACGGACCACTCGCAGATCGACTTGCCGCGGCTGCGCGAGGGCGGGATGGATGCGATGGTGTTTGCGGTGTACGTCGGGCAGTTCTCGCGCTCGCCTGCGGGGCTGAAGGCCGCGCATGATCTGGCGCTGGGGCACTTCGAGCGGACCCATGCGATGCTGCGGGCCAATGGGGGCGAGTGCGGGCTGGCGCTGACCGCGGACGATGGGCTGCGGCTGAAGCGCGAGGGCAAGCGCGCGATCTACCTGAGCATCGAGAACGCGTATTCACTCGGCCGTGACGTGGCGAATGTGGCGAAATTTCACGGTCTCGGCGTGCGGATGCTGGGGCTCACGCACATGCTGAACAACGATGTCGCGGATGCCTCGACCGATCCCCGCGGCACGGAGTGGGGCGGGTTGAGCCCGCTGGGCCGCGAGATGGTGGCGGAGTGCAACCGCCTAGGCATCGTGCTGGATGCCTCGCACGCGAGCGACGAAGCGCTGCGCGGGCTGCTGGAGCACTCGAAGACGCCGCCGATCCTTTCGCATAGCGACTGCCGGGCGCTCTGCGATCACCCACGCAATATCGGCGACGATCTCCTGCGCGAGCTCGCGGCGCGGGGCGGCGTGCTTCAGATCAACGCCCTTGCGATCTCGCTCGTGGACCTGCCGGGCAGCCAGCGGACCGCGGGCATCGCCGAGGTGCTGTTGAAATTCAAGGACGCCTCGCTCTCGCCGGAGACCATGGCGCTGGAGGACAAGGAGTACGACCGCGTGTGCGCGGAGCACCCGAATCCGCTGGTGACGCTCGACGATTTCATTCGACACATCGAACATGCGGTCGAGGTCGCGGGGATCGACCATGTGGGCATCGGATGCGATCTCGATGGCGGCGGCGGGGCTTTCGAGGGGCTGCAGGATGTGGCGGATTTTCCGAAGATCACGCAGGCGTTGCGCGCGCGGGGTTGGAAAGACCGCGAGCTGGCGAAGCTCTGGGGCGAGAATACGCTGCGGGTGATGCGGGCGGCGGAGGCGGCGGCGGGGTGAGGGCTGTGGTTCGGCGGAACCGCAAGGTGGACGGATCACGTGTCCCAAAATACTTTGACCGCGGATTACGCCGATAGCGCGGATAAAGGCAGGAATACCCTCAGTCATCCGCGCTATCCGCGTAATGGGCGGCCCAGGTATTCGGATTGCGCGCTGCAGCGGATGCCCAAGGTGAGTTTGACCTTTATCCGTGATATCGTCTCGTGGCGGGGATCCGGGGGGAAAAAGCAGTAGTTTCCGCGCGCTGTGAGTTCATAAAAAAAGCGCGGCGCGAAGCGCGCCATTGTTGTTCAGCTGGATTGCTTCATCGCCGTTCTCCTCGCACGGCTGGCATTTTGCAGCAGGAAGAAAATGCGGCAAATGAACCCGAAAGTCCGCGTGGGTATTTTCCCATGGTTCTGATGCGGGCGGTTTTCCCGCTTGTCGCGCGGGTGGCCACGGAAATGCTGTGCCCCCTTCATGGCAGAATCTTCACACCGCATCGTCCGCGCCTGGCTCGAGTCGACTACGACTGGAATCATCGAGCTCGATCGGGATTGGACGGCCCGGAAACAGCCTCGCTTCACGCTCGGCGCGCAGCGGCCTGCACTGAGCAGCCTCGCACCGGCGCCGGGTTTGCCCGCTGGGCGGGGCTACGGCTACTTTTTCGACAATGCCGCGGGCGAGGTGACGTTTGTGCTGCCGCTGGAACACGGGTGCGATATCGATCCGGCGCGCGATACGGTGTATCTCGGGGGCGACTTCAATGGCTGGCAGGCGGCCGTCGGGAAAGACGAGTGGCGGCTGGCACCGGCGGAGCTCGAAGGGGAGCGCGTGCTGAAGTGGAGCGGCGATGCGACGCGGTTTCTGGGCTGGGGACAGCGTTTCAAATTCGTCACTGGCGAGCACCAGTGGCTGCTCCC
>JAZKEV010000568.1:0-3705 GCA_040386765.1 Verrucomicrobiota bacterium
AACGCGCTCTTGCCGATCATGTCGATCGAGCCGCCCATGGAGTCCGCGGGCGTGGACGGCGTCGGCACCTTCGTGACCTCGAGCCGGGCGATGTTGTTGATCGAGACCTGGGTGAACTGGAATACGCGCGAGGCGCCCTGGGGATTGCCCGTGTTGGCCATCTGCATGCCGTCGGCGGAGACCACCGCGAGGTTCGTCGGAAAGCCGCGCACCGAGACCGAGGCCACCGAGCCGCCCGACTCCCTATCGTACTCCGCCGTCATGCCCGGCATGAATTTCAGGAACTCGCCCACATTGCCGTCCATCACGTCGCCCAGCGCATCCGCCGCGATCACGTTCTTGATGTTCGGCGCGAAGCGCTGCTCGTTGATCGCGATGGCGGCGGCGTTCGTTTCGCGCGCCGACGAGACGGTGAAGGCGTCGAGCTTCACCGCGCCCGCCTCGTTGGTCCCGTAGCGGGCCGCGTTGCTGAGCTGCACATCCTGCTCCACCGTGCCGCCCCCCGGCACCGTGAGGCTGATCTGCTGAGGATCGAGCCCCGTGAAAAACACCTCGAGCACGACCGGTCCTGCCGGCACTCCCGCCAGCCGGTAGCTGCCCGAGGAATCGGTGAATGCCTCCTGATCGCTCCCCCGCACCACGACACGCGCGTTGTTCAGGTACTGGCCTGTAACACTATTAAGGATACGACCGGAGATGCTCCCGGTCGCCACCGCGGCAGAGATCGCCGACTGGGCCGAACCCAGCAGCAGACAGAATGCGAACACGACGAAGCCGAGACCAGAAAAGGGGCGTTTCATGGGGGTGGACCCACCGTGATTCGCGTCCCGCCCGAGTCAATCCCGACAACCTCGCCCCCGCCTCCGCCCGCATTTCATTCCGATGCGGACCTGGTTCGAAGACGTGCATCGGCACTGCTTGCACGCGTTCAAACCCGAAACGCAGGTCATGCATACTTGAGATAACTTGGCTGGCCATGGGCAGATGCCAGCGTGCGTTCAGACGGCAGTTGCGCCGGTCGCGGGGCTGGTTAACTCCCTTCGTCTCCGCCTCCATCTGTCGATGCACCGTCCGCCCCCCCTTGCTTTCGCTCTCGTCGCCCTCCTCGCTTTCTCGTCCGCGTGGGGCGCGGTGAAATTTTTCCCCAAGGATGCGCTTAGCGCTGCGGAAGAAAGACGTTATGCGCGTCAACTTTCCGCGATGAAGGAACCGGCGCTCACGGTGCATGAGGAGGAGCCGGGCTATTTTGGTTTTCGACTGCTCTTTCTGCCCACGTGGGGGCGACCGATGGCGCTTCGCATCGAGCGTCAGGGTGGCATCGGCACGCGCCGCGCGGTCGTCCTCAGCAGCTCAGGTGGAAAGATCTACGAGGAAGAGACGGCAAAACTCGCGCCGGAAGAAATAGCGACCATCGTCACGAACTTGAAGGCTAGCGGTTTCTGGGAGCTGCCGACTCGCGACGACGTCACCGGCTTCGACGGGAACCAGCTGGTGATCGAGGTGATCCAGGAGGGGAAGCACATCGTCTTCGCGCGCTGGACACCCGAGCATAACGCCGCCGATCGCGGCCTCACGGGCTTGATCGAGTTTTACCGCCGCCTCATCGAGGAATCCGGTGTGGGCAAAAAGCGCTGAGCGCGGACCGTCCTAGCCCCTCGCCTTCAGTGCAGTTTGAGAAATGGAGTGTACTGTAGCGGCGGTCTTGACCGCCGACGAACGGGAGCACGCCTCCGTACGCAATCGGCGGTCATAGCCCGCCGCTGCAAAAATGCAGTGCTGCGCCCTCGCTCGCCTTCCGCGAAGCCCCTCACGTATTATCATCCTGCCCCGCCCTACCCGTGCCGCCGTTGGCCGGGAGATGGTGTGGCAGAACGACGTAATAGTTCATCAGCCACCAGCTGCGCGACGAGCGGTAGAGCAGCGCGGGCACAAGTACCGCGCCGATGCCCGCGAGCACGATCGCCGTCGTGGTGCCGATCACCTTCCCCCACGCGAGCAACATCACCGGCACGAGAAAGCAGACGATGGTCACGCCGTAGTTGAGCGACAACGAACCGAGGAAAAATCCTTCGTCCCCTGCGCGTTCGATCTTCAGACCGCAGTTCGGGCACTCCTTGCTGACTTCGAAAAGCGTGCCCGGTTTGAACAGGGTGCGAGCTCCGCAATTGGGACAGCGGTTGGTAAGGCCGCGCGCCACGATCTGACCACGTGTGACGGTGAAACGGGAGGACACGCCCGGAGCTTAAGCCCGAAACTCCGTGGAGCGAAAACAAAAAGGCGCGCCGTGGTGAGCGGCGCGCCTGATAAAATCAGCGCAACTTCAGCGTAGTCGCCCAGCTTAAGCGCCGAGCTGGTAGCGCGTGAAGCGGCGGACCTGGATATTCTCGCCGATCTTCGCGATCGCGTCGGTGAGGAGAGCCTTGATGGACTTCTCCGGCTCCTTCACGAACGGCTGCTCGAGGAGGCACACGGTCGAGTAATACTTCTCGAGCTTGCCCTCGACGATCTTCTGCACGGCTGCCGGCGGCTTGCCCTCAACCTGGGCGGTGGCGATTTCGCGCTCCTTCTGCAGGTCGGCTTCCGGCACCTCTTCACGGGTGACGTAGGTCGGATTCGCGGCCGCGATCTGCAGGCAAAGATCCTGCACGAAGGCCTTGAAGCCATCGTTGCGAGCGACGAAGTCGGTCTCGCAATTGACCTCGATCAACACGCCCACCTTGCCGCCGACGTGGATGTAGCTGTGGATCAGCCCTTCCTTCGTCGCACGGCTCGAGAGCTTGTCGATCTTGGAGCCCAGCTTCTTGCGAAGAATGGTGGTGGCTTCCTCGACGTTGCCGTTGGCCTCGGTGAGAGCTTTTTTGCAGTCGAGCAGACCGGCGCCGGTGGCGGCACGCAGATCGCTGACCATTTGAGCGGTAATAGGAGTGCTCATTAAGTACTTTGTTAGGGAGTGATCTTACTCGGCCTTCACGGCCGGGCGCTTGGCGCGGATCGGCTTCTTCTTGGCGCCGGGAGCGCCGGCACCCTCGACCTCGCCCTCGACGACGGCGGCGACATCGGCGGGCAGCTCGACCTTGGCCAGCACGTCTTCGTCACCAGCGGCTGCGGCAGGAGCGGCAGCGGCGGTGGTATCGACGCCGGCGGTCACCGACTTCAGGTCGGCGGCGCCACGCTGCGCGCGACGGGTGTCACGCAGGGCGAGACCGCTCTGGATCGCGGCCGTCACGGCCTCGACGATGATGCGGATGGACTTCACGGCGTCGTCGTTGCCCGGGATCGGGTGCGACACGGTGGTCGGGTCGGAATTGGTATCGACGATGCCTACGCAGGGGATGCCCGCGCGCGCCGCCTCGGCGACCGCGATCTTGTGGTGATTCACGTCGACGACAAACATCGCCTGGGGCAGGCCGCCCATGTCGGAGATGCCGGCAAAGTTCTTCTGCATGCGGGTCATCTCGCGCTTGATGGCCGACTCTTCCTTGCGGGGAAGCTTCGACATCTCGCCGGAGGTCTCCATCGCCTGGTACTTCTTGAACTTCGCGACCGACTTCTTGACGGTCTCGTAATTGGTGAGCGTGCCACCCAGCCAGCGATCGACGCACAGCGGCATGTTGGTGGAGGTGGCGGCCTCGCGGACGATGTCCTTGGCCTGGCGCTTGGTGCCGACGAAGAGCACGTTGCCGCCATTGGCGACGGTGTCTTCGA
>JAZKEV010000569.1:0-229 GCA_040386765.1 Verrucomicrobiota bacterium
GACATTGCGCGCCGTCGCGTAGAGAAACGCCTTGGGCGAGCGCAGTTCCCCCTCGAGCTTCGCCTGCCAGACGCGGACGTACGATTCCTGGATGATGTCGTCGATCGTCAGCTGCCGGCCAAAGCGATTAAGCAGCCATGCACGCAGCATCGGCTCGTGCGGCAGCACGAATTCGGCGAACCACTCGCCCTGCTCAGAGTTGCGTGGAGGCATGCGACAAAGCTGAACG
>JAZKEV010000569.1:239-3413 GCA_040386765.1 Verrucomicrobiota bacterium
GCTGAACGCGATAGAAGGTCGAGCTTTGAAATCCAACCAAATTCCCCACGGGGCGAGAACGGCAAAGGAGAGCCATCGCGTCGTCTCGGCTCTCCGCTATCGCCTTGGGCACGCTTTACTCTCAGCCTTCGGCTGAAACAGCTATGGTCTATGTAGCCGCCTACCTGTTCATCGGTGCGATCGTTGCGACGGTCATCTTGGTGCGCAGCGACCGGCCGAAGGAGAAGGAAATCGGCTACTTCATGCTGATCTCCGATCCGTTTCTGTTTTGGCTGCCGCTTCTCCTCTGGCCGTTGTGGCTCGCGTTGCTGGCGATTCCAGTGACGTTGCCCGAAGAAAAACCGATGCCACCGGCGCCCGATCCTAAAAACATGATTGGCCGCACGGGCGTCGTCGTGATCCCCCTGGCGCCCACCGGGCGCATCGACATCGAGGGCGCGTATCGTGATGCCCGCGCCGAATCCGGCAGCATCGCCGCGGGCACACCCGTGGTCGTCTGCGCCCACGGCATGGGACACGAACTGGTCGCGAGGGCGGCTCCCGCGCCGCGCTAGCTCGCCAAAGACACGGCGTGCAAGGCCGATGCAGGGCCGCGGCAATTGCGCCCTGTAACGGACCTTGCACGCCGGTCAGCGTTAAGCGGCCAGAGGCCGCTTTTGTTTCGGATGATCGGCCGGGTTGGGCGACGGCTCCGCTTCCCCGAAAGGAAACAGGTCGGAAACTTCCGTTTCCTCCCAAGCCAGCCGCACGCGCCGGACGATATGGCGCGAAATTTCGTGGGGCTCGAAATCGAGATCCAGGCGGGACAAGTTCATGCTAGACGGTGACGCCGCCGGCTGCGGTGGAAGCTCCACGGCCCGTTGAAGACCTTGGTGGGGCGAGGCAGATGGGCGTAGTGCCGGGCGGCCTCCTGGCGGATGGCCTCCATCTCCGCCTCGAACTTGCGCCGCCGCAGCGCGGCGACGTCGTCGGAATGAGGTGTGGTTGAGTTCATGGGTAACACTCTAGCACAGAGGGTGGGACATGGCTTTAGCCACCAATAACTTTCCACCCGATTCCGAGTGCGGAGGATACTCGCTCGGAGGTTAGTCGCTAAGTAGCTGATCGCCCAATATTATAAAACTAAGAAGCCACAGATAACACCGATCTCACAGATTTCTGTATCTGTGCCATCCGTGTTATCTGTGGCATACCTTAACCTAAGACGCTTCAGCGGGGCTCACGCATAAAGCGCACGCCCCGCCGCCCGGTCACAAGCCTGCTTTCGCTTCGTGCCGCCGCCGCCAGCCGACGATCGTCCGCCCCGCCGCGTACGCGAGTGCCGCCACGCAGAGGACGATCAGCCCCGTCCGCACATGCTCCGCGGCTGTGAACGAAAGCCCGAGGCCCGTCCACAGCGCCACGTAACCCGCGAGACACGCCGGGCACTTCGGCATCAGGAGGAGCAGCGTGCCCGGCCCGAGCCAGCGCGCCGCGCCACCGCTCCGCCGCAGTGCGCTGCCGCATGCACAGCCCGCTTTCATTGGCCGTCCCCCTTCTCCGCGCCCATCGCGATCAGCACACCGCGCAGGCCGGCGCACGAGCGTCCGTCGTCGGCCTCGTCGTAACGATCGTGATAGCGCACCCAGCTCATGCCCTCGGTTTCGTTGCGCCCCTGCGGCGTGAGATCGAGGAAGTTGTGCGCACCGATCAGGATATCGAGCCCGCGCGCGTACGTGGAGTACGTGTGATAGATCGTGCCGTCCTCGCCCTTCACAAACACGCTCGCGCCGGGGAGTTCGTCCATCGGCATGCCCGGATCGAGTTTCTCGTAATTATACTCCACCCCGCCCTTCTGCATCTGCTCGGGCGTGAGCGACACATGGTAGTCGAAATTGAAATCGTTCTTCTCCGACGACACCCACGGAAATTTCCAGCCCATCCGCTGGCGGAAGGCCTCGAGCTTCGCGATCGGTCCGCGCGACACCACTGCGAGCGCGACATCATGATGCTCGAAATGCTGCCGCGCCGCATCGAAGTGATCCGATACAAACGAGCACGACCCGCAGCCACTCTCCCAATCGGGCCCAAACATGAAGTGATACACGATGAGCTGGCTGCGCCCACGGAAGAGCTCGTCGAGCGTCACGCGGCCCTTCGGGCCTTCGAAGACATAGGTCTTGTCGACCTTCACCCACGGCAGCTCGCGGCGCTCTTCGAGCATTTGGTCACGCAGGCGCGTGAGTTCTTTTTCGCGCGCGAGATGCTTCTTGCGCGCGAGCAGCCATTCCGACCGGGAGACAATGTGAGGAGATTTTGTTTTCATCATGATAAGATCGAATGAGCTTTCCGTTAATCGACACGCCCCTAGGAATTTTTTCGCTGCCCGGTTTACCGCCACACTTCCGCCGCATTCGGCGGCGCATAATCTTCCATCACCGGCCGCACCTCGATCGAGCAGCCGACGCGCAGGCCCGGAAAGCGTTTTCCGAGCGCGACCGCCTCGTCGATATCCTTGCACTCCACGAGATGATAGCCGCCGAGCACTTCCTTCGTTTCGGCAAACGGCCCGTCGGTCTCCACCATGGCGCCCGCTTGCAGGCGCAGTGTCCGCGCGGTGTTGGAGCGTTGCAGCGGCGCACCGCCGCAAAAGTGCCCGCTCGCCGTCAATTCGCGCCCATAGGCCGCGCAGTCTTCCCATACGCCATCGCGCTCCGCGTCCGAGAGCGCGGCCCATTGTTGCTCGTTGGTATAGACCAGTAGTAGATAGCGCATAAAAGAATCCCGTCGCCGGGTAGGTAATACTTAAACGAACGAACCGATCCGGAATCGACAACCCCGGGCGGTTTTTAGCCCCCCGAGGGCGCGGCCCCCACACCGTCTTCAATCCTCGCAGTGTGAAACGTGCTCATCCTTAAGCGTCTGCGCGCTGAATTCAATTCATCCGCAACTGGCCTTCAACTGGCTCCGTTGCCCGCCTCTGCGGGAACCAGTGCGCCTGCCGCACCACCATCGTGCGCTCCAGCGATGAAGACCTTTTACTGCGACGCCTGCGGCGCCCTCGTATTTTTCGAAAATGTGACCTGCCTCGCGTGCGGCCACGCCCTCGGCTTCCTGCCCGATGTGCTCGACCTGAGCGCCGTCGAGCCCGCCGCCGATAACCAGCAGCGCGCCCTCGCCGAACCCGCCCGCGAC
>JAZKEV010000570.1:0-2317 GCA_040386765.1 Verrucomicrobiota bacterium
CCGGTGCCGCCGCCTGCCTCGCGCTCGCGGCCTGCGACCTGAAATCTCCGCCGACCGGTGGGGACATCCTCAGCCCGGGGGCTCGCGCCTCCATCCCCAGCTCCTGGAGCGGCAGCCATCGGGGTGGTGCCGTGGTGCCGAACTGGATCGCCACCTTCAAGGACCCGGAGTTAACCCGGCTCGTCGAGGACGCAGTCGCGCGAAATCCCGACCTCGCGGTTGCCGCCGCCAAGGTGGAAGCGTCGCGAGCAGCCGTGCGCGTGGCGGCCGGTGCCCTTTATCCCCGCGCTGGCATCAAGGCCATGGGCCAGCACGAGCGGCGCGAAATCCTCGACCGCGCGGTTGACGTCGATCCGCCGGACATCGGCGGTACCGGCACGGAGAATGCCGGCGGTGCCGCCGGCACCAATGTGCCCGATGACACTTCCAGCCGCTGGGTCACCGGCATCGGCATCGGGGCTTCCTGGGAAGCGGATGTCTGGGGCCGCGTGCGCTCGAAAAAGGCGGCGGCGGAAGCCGACAGCGCCGCGTTGGAAGCCGACTACCAGTTTGCCCGCCAGTCGCTCGTCGCTGCCGTGGCGCGCGCGTATTTCTCGACCATCGAGGCTTCGCAGCAGGCCGCGAATGCGCGCGAGGCGCTCGGGCTCTATGACGAGTATTTGAAGCTCACCGGCGTCCGCAAGGAGCAGGGCCACGCGAGCGACTTCGACATGGCGCAGATCCAAACCCGCACCGCCGGCGCACGCGACACCATCCACGTTGCCGAAGCCGCGCGGGCGCAGTCGATCCGGGCGATCGAGGTGATCACCAGCCACTACCCCGCGGGACGGCTGTCGACGCGCACGACCTTCCCCGGCCAGCCGAAGACCGTGCCTTCCGGCATGCCCGCGCAGATCCTCGAACGCCGGCCGGACATCATCGCCGCCGAGCGAAGGTTCGCCGCCTCATTCCATCGCGTGAACGAAGCCCGCACCGCGCGCTTGCCGCGCTTTGCCCTCAGCGCCGCGAATGGCATCGGCAGCGCCCACCTCGAGGGGGTCGGAACCCTCGGGGCCGTGAACTGGAGCCTGGCCGCCGGCATCACCCAGCCGATCTTTTTCGGTGGCGAGCTCAAGGCCGTGCAGGACATCCGCACCGCCGAGCAGAAGGCCGCCGCCCACGCCTACACCAGCACCGCGTTGCGCGCTTTCGAGGATGTCGAGGACGCGCTGTCCAACGAATACTACCTCCGCCTGCGCGAGGAAGCGCTCGCCGAGATGGTCGAGCACAGTGGCTCGGCGTCCAAGCTCGGCCGCCTGCAATTCGACGAGGGGCAGACCGACATGTTCGTCATCCTGCGCCTGGTCGCTGAGAACCTCTCCGCGAAAGTCGAACTCACCCAGATCCGGGCGTCCCGCCTGCGCGAGCGGGCGAATCTCCACCTCGCGCTCGGCGGGGATTTCAAAGGTACTGGCATGCCGTCGAAATAGCGGCCACTCTTCACAGGATGAATGCGGAGCAACAACGTCTCGACGATGCCGCCCGCCAGGACATCCCATGGAAGAAGTGGGGCCCCTACCTGAGCGAGCGCCAGTGGGGCACGGTCCGCGAGGACTACAGCGCCGACGGCAACGCGTGGGACTATTTCAGCCACGATCAGGCCAGATCGCGGGCCTACCGCTGGGGCGAGGACGGGCTGGCCGGGATCTGCGATGACCGGCAGCGGCTGTGCTTCGCCTTGGCGCTGTGGAACGGCCGCGACGCGATCCTCAAGGAGCGCCTTTTCGGCCTGACCAACTCCGAGGGTAATCATGGCGAGGACGTGAAGGAGTATTACTTCTACCTCGATAGCACGCCGACCCATTCCTACCTCAAGTATCTCTACAAGTATCCGCAGGCTGCCTTTCCGTACGGCGATCTCGTGGAGACCAATGGCGCACGCGGCCGCCACGATTTTGAATACGAGCTGATCGACACCGGCGTCTTCGACGACGACCGCTACTTCGATGTGTTCGTCGAGTATGCCAAGGAGTCGCCCGAGGATCTCCTGGTGCAAATCACGGTGCACAACCGCGGGCCGGAAGCGTCGGAGATTCACTTGCTGCCGACGCTGTGGTTCCGCAACCGCTGGTCGTGGGGCGACGACCATCCGCGTCCGCTGCTCCGGATCATCGACGAGAAAACAGCAGGCACCGCCGTCCACGCGAACGAGGCGAAATTGGGCGACCGTTACTGGTACTGCGAGGGCGAGCCGGCCCTGCTGTTCACCGAGAACGAAACCAACACCGAACGGATCTTCCACTCGCCCAACCGCACGCCGTTCGTGAAGGACGGCATC
>JAZKEV010000571.1:0-17660 GCA_040386765.1 Verrucomicrobiota bacterium
CCAGTTCCTGGTGTCTTTCATGAAATTCGTCTACGCCCTTCATCGTCGTCTGCCTTGGCTGAACGTCTCCGTCGGCATGCTGCTGGTTTTCCTCCAGCGCTCACCCGTGGTCCGTCTCGCGGTGCAGGCCAAGGATTATGTGCTCTCGGCGCGGGCGGGGGAAGTGCTGCGTGCCGGCTTCACGGTGGCCGCGCTGGGGGCGATGCACTCGCGCGCGGGTGCGACGACGTTTCAGCCTTCGAGCTCCAATCCGGTGCGCGGTACCGTGGGGGTGCGCGTGGAGTTTGCGTTTACCTACACGGGCACGCCGAGCTCGCCTGCGACGTTTCAATTCAGCGGCACGCTGCCGCCCGGCCTCGCCTTTGTGCCTGCGCCTATCGGCAATACAATCCGCTCCGGCACGCCGGCCATCGTGGGCACGCCGACAACGGCGGGCAACTTCACCGTCAACGTGCAGGGCTTCAACGCCGAGGGGCTCACGAACAACGTCCAGCAACCGATCGTCTTCCAGATCGCCGCCGGCACCACGGTGCCAGCGCAGATCACCACGCAGCCGCAATCCCAGACGATCAATGTCGGCTCGAACGTGACGTTCTCCGTCGGAGCAACCGGCACGCCCGCGCCCACTTACCAGTGGATGAAGGACGGAGTGAACATCGTTGGTGCGACCGCTAGCACCCTTAGTCTGCCCAACGTGCAGGTGAGCGATGCGGGCGCCTATGCAGTTACGGTGGCCACCAATGGGAGCGATGCCGTCACGAGCAACGTGGCTACCCTGACCGTCAATGTGCCCAATACCGGTGGTGGCGCGCCGACGATCGTTTCGCAGCCGCTGGGATTCACCGCCGCGGCGGGCAGCACCGCAGCGCTGACGGTGGCCGCGAGCGGCAGCGGGCTCACCTATCAGTGGAGCCGCAACAACACGCCCGTGGCAGGCGCGACCAACGCGACGCTCCTGCTGCCCAACGTAAGTGCAGCGGTAGCCGGAAACTATACCGTCGCGGTAACCGGAGGCGGCACCAGCGTGACGAGCAATGCCGCGGCGCTACAGGTCGGCGCCGGCGAGGGCCGGTTGTTGAACCTCTCGGTGCGCGCTTCGCTCGCTACCGGCCAGCGGCTCATCGTGGGTTTTTCGACCAGCGGCTCGCGGAGCCTTTTACTGCGCGGTATCGGGCCGACCCTCGGCGCGTTTGGTGTCCCTGGCGTGTATGCGGACCCGCGCCTCGAGCTCTACAATTCACAATCGGTCGTCATCAATCAGAACGACAACTGGAACGTGGCGCTCGCTCCGACCTTTGCGGCGGTGGGCGCGTTTGGACTCACTACCGCGAGCTTGGATGCAGCGCTGCAGGCCGACATCGCCGGTTCGCATAGCGCGCATCTCACGGGTCCTAGCTCGGGCATCACACTCTTTGAAGTCTACGACGCTGGTTCGGGTAATGCCGTGCGGCTCATCAACGTATCGGCACGCAATTTCGTCGGCACCGGGGACAATGTCCTCATCGCGGGTTTCGTCGTCACCGGCTCGGTGGCCAAGACGTTGCTGATCCGTGCGGTGGGGCCGACGCTCGCCAGCTTCGGCGTGGGTGGCACGCTTCCGGATCCCAAGCTTGAGATCTACAACAGCTCGGCGGCGAAGATCATGGAAAACGACAACTGGGCGGCGAGCGCCACGAGTGTTTTCACTTCGGTCGGAGCGTTCGGCCTTACGGCCAATTCGGGTGACTCTGCGCTGCTCATTTCACTGATGCCGGGCAGTTACTCCGCGCAGGTTTCCGGGATTAACAACGGAACCGGCGAGGCGCTCGTTGAGGTGTACGAAGTTCCGTAAGGAATATAGCCGGGAACAGGGGATTAGCGCGGGCGTCAACCGTAACGCTAATCTCATGCGTTACTTTATCCGGTCACTTGCCCTCGTTTGCCTGCTCACCGCGTCGGTCTGGGCCCAGTCGACCGCGCCCGTATTGAGCCAAGCGATACCGGCGCCGGAACTTGCGCAGGGCGGGGCGGCGGTGACGATCGATTTGCGAAACTACTTCGCGGTTCCCGGCCTGACTGCACCACCGGCGGGCTTCACGAGCATTTTTCCCACCGGCGGGGGAACCCCGGTGATTACCTTCACCATCGACGAGGGGGTGCCGTCGGTGGTCAGTCTCGTGCTTTCCGGCTCCACGCTGACGGTCACTCCGGTGGGCGGTGGAAATGGCACGATTCGGATTCGCGCGGCGGATCGCGAGGGACGCTCCGCCACAGCCTCTTTTGCCGTCACGATTTCGACCTCGGCGCCGACCTTCACGCTGCATCCGCGCGCACTCACGGTGGCACCGGGTGGGATGGTAGTGCTGGACGCCACCGTGGTGGGCGCCGCGACCTATCGTTGGGAGCGCGACGGGCAGGCGGTGGCCAATGGCTCGTCGCGCGTGCTCGTGATCCCCGTCGTATCGGCTTCGGATGCCGGGAACTACCGGCTGGTCGCAACCAGCTCGCTCGGCACGGCCACAAGCAATCCCGCGCAACTGCAGGTGACGACAGTCGCGCCGCAGAATATGGGCCGGCTCTCAAACCTCTCGATTTTGACGACCGCGGGGGCGGGCGAAAAAGTGCTCACCGTGGGTGCGGTGGTCGGACCCCTGAATGCGACGGGAGCCCTCCCGCTCATCGTGCGCGCGGTGGGGCCGTCTCTGGCGGCTTTTAGCGTGCCGAATCTCCTGCCGGACCCGACGATGACCTTCTACGCCGCCGGCTCCTCAACCTCGCTTGATTCGAATGACAATTGGGGCGGCAGCCCGGCGCTACGCACCGCGTTTGAGTCGGTGGGGGCCTTCGCGCTCGCGGGTGATAGTCTCGACAGCGCGATCCTGCGGCCGCTGCCCGGCGTGGGCGTGGGCGGTTACACGGTGCAGGTGACAGGGAAGGGCTCGTCGCAAGGCAATGTGCTCGCGGAAATCTACGACGCCGCTGGCTCCTCGCGCACCGGCTCCGCTCCGCGACTCATCAACGTGTCGACCCTTACTCAGGTGGATGTTAATGCCGATCTTGCGGTGGGCTTTGTCATCGCAGGACAGACGGCGAAGACTGTTTTGATTCGCGGCGCGGGACCCGCGCTCACGCGGCTGGGGGTTGCGGGCGTGATGCCCGATCCCCGGCTTGAACTTTTCGACAACTCGAACAGCCAGCGGATCTCGACCAACGATGATTGGTCCGGCGCACTCGAGGTGGGCAACGCCGCCGTGGCGGTGGGCGCGTTCCCCTACGCGAGCGGCACATCGAAAGATGCGGCGATTATCGTAACGCTGCCGCCAGGACCGTACAGCGCGCGACTTGCGGGCGTGGGCGGCGTGGGCGGCACGGCGATTGTGGAAGTGTACGAAGTGCCGTGAGGAGAGGGTGTCCTGCCACGACCGCGGGTTTTTGCGATCCAGACAAAAAGGCCCCTCCGGAGCGGCGCCGGACCCCAGACCCTAAACTCATCCGCCCATCTTGAAGCTCTGACTGACGGAGAAGACGGCGCTGACGATGGCGAAGGCGATGAAGCCGACGAAGATGAAGACGCCCATCAGCACGCCGCTCGCGAGCACCTTGGTGAACACGTTGAGCTGGTGCGAAATATTCTTCTGATACGCGACCGCGATTTGCTTGAGACTGGGGACGACATTGCCGGTGTTTTCGCCGACGGCGAGGCGGTCGAGCACGAGGTCGGGGAAGCAGCCTGTGCGCGTGAGCGCCACGGAGAGGGCTTCGCCCTCGAGGACGCGGGCCGTCGCGGTATTGAAAGCGGCGCGGTGCGTGGTGTTGTTAATCTGCTTCTCGGTCATGCGCAGCGCCTCGGCGGCGGTGATACCGTTTTCGAGGAGGACCGACAGTGTCTGGGAGAAGGCGAGGACGGTTTGGGAGACGATGAAAGGGCCGGTGCCCGGCAGCTTGAGCAGCCACCCGTCGGTGGCGGCGCGGCCGGCGGCGGTCTGGCGCCAGCCGAAGAACGAGGTGATGCCGATGATGACGAGAATCAGCGTCGCGATGCCGTAGATGCTCAGCGCGAATTCGGAGAGGCTGATGAGAAACGAGGTGGCGGCCGGCATCTTGCCGCCGAGCGAGCCGAGCAGCGTCTTCAAACGGGGCAGCAGGAAGACGAGGAAGAAGATGATGACGCCAAACGCGACGAACACCATGAAGGCCGGATACGCGAGCGCGGTGGCGAGCTGGCGCTTCATCTCGCGCTGCTCCGTGAGATGCTGGATGAGGCGGGCGAGCGTGTCGTTGAGCGAGCCGGTGGCCTCGCCGGCCTGGATCAGATTGGTGACCGAGGTCTCGAATACCTCGGGGAAACTGGCCATCGCGCGGGAGAGCGGCGCGCCTTCGGCGATCTGCTCCCAGATGCCGGCGCAGAGGGTGCGGAGGCGCGGCTCCTTGATGCGCACGGAGAGGAGCCGCACGGCTTCACCCGCGGAGAGACCGCTGGTGGCGAGATCGTAGAGCGCCTCGAGAAAGGAAAGGCATTCCTGACGGCGTGGCACCTCGGTGCCGCCGCGGCGGGCACGGGCGCGCGCGGGTGAGGCGGCTGCTTTCGCAGCGGCTTTGGCCGCAGCGCCTGGGGACTTGGCTTTGCCCGTCTTGGCGACGGCGACCTCGTTGATCGTCGCGATCTGCAAGCCGCGAGCGGAGAGGAGCCGGAGTGCGTCCTTGCGGCTCGGCGCATCGAGGTCGGCGGAGACGGACTGGCCGGCCCGGTCGCGGGCGGTGTAGGCAAAGCGAGGCATGCGCTTACTTTTCCGTGACGGTTATCACGCGGAGCACTTCGTCGAAGGAGGTGTGGCCGGCCTTCACTTTTTCCCAGCCGCTCTGGCCGAGGGTGCGCATGCCGTTTTTGCGGGCGGACTCGGCAAGCGTGCGGGTGCTCTCGCGCTTCAACACGAGCTCGTGCATTTCCTCGTTGAGCCGGAAAATTTCAAACAGGCCGATGCGGCCGCGATAGCCGGTGCCGCGGCAGCGGTCGCAACCGACGGGGGACTTCAACATCTCGACCGTCTCGGCTTCCTTGGGATCGCAGCCGAGGATCGCGAGATTCTCGAGCAGCTTGACCTTCGAGATAGGCGCGGGGCGCGAGCACTCGGGGCAGAGGCGGCGGACGAGACGCTGGGCGATGACGAGCTCGATGGCCGAGGCGACGAGGAAGGGCTCGATGCCCATGTCGACGAGACGGGTGATCGCGCCAGGCGCGTCGTTGGTGTGCAGCGTGGAGAACACCAAGTGACCCGTGAGCGAGGCGCGGATGGCGATCTCGGCGGTGTCCTTGTCGCGGATTTCGCCGACCATGATCACGTCAGGATCCTGACGCAGCACGTGGCGGAGCGCGTCGGCGAAGGTGAGGCCGATCTCCGGACGAACCTGCATCTGGTTCACGCCGGGCACCTCGTACTCGATCGGGTCTTCGATCGTGATGATGCGGAGATCGGTCGAGTTGATCTTGCGGAGAAAGGCATTGAGCGAGGTGCTCTTGCCGGAGCCGGTCGGACCCGTGACGAGGATGATTCCGTGCGGGTAGTCGAGGATGTGTGTGATCTGCGCCTGCTCCTCCTGGCTCATGCCGAGGCGGTCCATCGTGTACGCTTCCTTCTTCTGATTGAGGAGGCGAAGCGAGATGGACTCGGCGTAGATCGTGGGGACGGTGGAGACGCGGATATCGAGGACGATGCCGTTGGCCTTGAAATTGATGCGGCCATCCTGCGGGAGGCGCTTCTCCGAGATGTTCATCCGCGCCATGATCTTCAGGCGGGAGATGATGGCGTCCTGAAAGCGTAACAGGTTTTCGGGTACGGGCACCGGCACGAGCAGGCCGTCGACGCGGTAGCGGATGCGGAGCTGGCCTTCCTGCGGCTCGAAATGAATGTCGGTCGCCTGATCTTCGATCGCCTGCGAGATCACGTCGGTTACGAAGCGGACCACGGCGGCCTCTTCGTCGACGACTTCCTCGGTCTCCTTCTGCGCCTCGGGCGCGACGTAGCTTTCGTCACTATCGTCGAGCGAACCGGAGCCGACACCGAAGTTTTCGATGATGAGCTGGTGGACGCGCTCGGGCACCGCGAGGTGCCATACGAGCGGGCGCAGCGTGAAGGTGCGCAGCCAGTCCGTCATCGTCTCGTCGGGCAGCCAGGCCGTGGCGATGTGGAGGGGAGTGGCGAGCGTCGGCTCCTCGGCGGAACCACCCTCGGGCAGGGGGCCGAAGCGGATGGGAATGATCTGATACTCGTGGACGAGGCGCGCTGGCAGGAGCCCGCGGGCTTCGGGATCGGTCTCGAGATTGCTGGCGATGCCGAGGTTGGCGGCGCCGGCGAGCTGCGGGATCACGTCGGACTCGGGGCGGCCGAGGGCGTTCGCGAGGATTTCGAGCCGCTTCTCGCGAGGAGCCTCGATGATGGCCTGACGCTGCTCGTCGGAGAGCGAGCCGGCGAGCGAGGCAGGGAGCGTTTCCTGTTCGAAAATGGTCATGTCGGACATGCCGCGCTCAGTGCGGGAGGACTTTGTCGAGGGCGGAGGGATTCGCCGGCTTATAGTCCGGGTACAGCTGCTGTTTGATATCGTCGCGCGTGGGCAGCCGCTCCAGCCGCTTCAAGGTCTCGACGTTGTCGACCGCAGCGTTGTTGGTCAGCACGTAGGGGCGGAGGAAGAAGATGAGCTCCTGTCGACCGCGCTCCTTGCTGCGCGAGCCGAAGAGATCGCCAAGAAACGGGATGGGGCCCAGCCGACTGCTGCTCTTGCGATCAATCGTTTTCTGAAAGCCGCCGAGTACGATGATCTCGCCGCTTTTGGCGGTGACGTAGGACTCGGTTTCCCGTCGGCCGATGACGTATTGCTGGTTGCCGTCGATCTCCACGCGCTCGGTGACCTCTTCGACGGTTTGGAGTATCTCCAGCTGCACCGAGCCATCGATACCGATAAAGGGTGTTACCGTGAGATTGGTGCCGATCTGCTGCTGGGTGACCGTGGAGCTCGACGCGAGGCCAGAGGTGCCTCCGCCGACGCCAGACTGGACGGTGCCGGTGATGACGGGGCGGGTCTCGCCGTTGAAAACCTTGGCCTTCTTGCCGTGACTCGTGACAATCGCGGGCACCGACATGATGGTGGAATTGGACTTTCGGGGGGTCGCCTTGATCGCGATCGTCGCGGCGAGATCCCACGCACCGCTGGCGCCGGGGCGGGTGAGGGTGCCGTTGCTGGTGACGAAGCTGCTCTCGCTGAGGACGCCGCTGAAGCCGACGAGTTTATCGCCTTGAAGCACGAGGCCGAGTTCGCTGATGCCCGTGCTGCTGGCGTCGCTGAGGGAGACCTCAGCGATGACGACTTCGATGCGGACCTGGGCGAGAGTGATGTCGAGCTTGTCGATGAGCGACCTTACGAGCCGGATATCGTCGGCGGTGCCGGAGACGACGACGGAGTTGCTGCGGTCGTCGCTCACGACGGTCATGAGCGAGCTGAATTCGTTGGAGCCATCGCCACTGTTGGTGGCAGCTGAGATGGCAACGGGCGTCGGAGCCGGTGGAGCGCCGGGAACGGCGGGGGCCGCGGGCGTGGGCATCATGCCCGGCCGCACGGAGCCAGAGTTCTGGCGCGCGGCGGTGGCCTGGCCGCGGATGATATTGCCGATGACGTCGACGACTTCCTTGGACTTGGCGTGCTTAAGATTGATGACGTCGTTGCGCATGTTGGGATCGGCGCGCTGGTTGAGACGCTCGATGAGGTCGTCGAAGAACGGGTACTGGCGCGGGTCGGCGACAAGGATGATCTGGTTGGTGCGATCGTCGGCGCTGAAGGAGACACCGCCGCCGATCTGTTGCTGCAGCGAACCGGTGAGGACGGCGCGGATCTTGTTCACTACGTCGCTGGCCTTGACCTCGCTCAGCGGGTAGAACTTGGGCTTCATGCCGCTGAGGTTGGGGCGATCGAGCTGCTCGAGGACCTTTTCGACCCGCTGGAGATTGCTGATGCTATCGGTAATAAGCAGCGCGTTGGCGGCGAGGAGGGGGACCGGGTTGCCGTAGAACGGATTGAGCATGTTCGTCAGGAGGCCGGACACTTCCTGGGCACGGGCAAACTCGAGTTGGAAGAGCTTCGTGGCCGCACGGCCGCTTGCAGGGTAATCGAAGGCGGAGCCGCTGATCATCTCCGGGGCCTCCTGGCGCACGCTCTGGAGATTGACGAGCTTGAGGAAACGGTCGCCGAGGGCGGAGAGGCCGAGATTGTTGAGTGCGAGGACGGTCTCGATCGCGAGGATGGCCTCGGCTTTTGGGATACGTTTATCGATCTTGATATTGTAGGTCGTGGTCTGGAGCTGCTGGGGGCGAAGGACGATCCTGCCCGTCAGATTCTCGAGCGTGGTGATCACCGTATCGATATCGGCATCGGGGAGCATGAGGCGGACCTCATCGTCGCCCGGCGCGGGGGTGACCGCGGGCTGCATCCGCGTGGGCTGGCCGGGTGCGGCCGCGGGAGTGGGCGCATTGGGCCCCTGTGCCGGCGGATTGGTGGGCAGCGGAGGCGGATTCTGAGCAAGGGCGTCGAGAGCGATGGCCGACGAAGCGGCGAGGAGGCACAGGCGAGCAAATCGCGAGATCATGCAATAAAAGAGGTTTGGAAGGCGTGCGTCGCGCCGGAGCGGGGAAGGAAAGGCAAAGCTCCGGGATTGTAAACGGTCTTGTGTGGCGGGTTGAGACGGCATGGGAGCACAAAAGTTGCCGCTGAATTTGCCAGACTGCGGAGAACGCTATATAGACCGCCCCCATGAGGGGCAGGGAGGGGCGGATTTGCCCTTGCGGGGCGTTCCGGCGGGAACAACGCTACCGCGTTACGATGCCGAACACGTTCGGAAAATTTTTTACCGTTACTACCTGGGGCGAGAGCCACGGCCTCGCCGTGGGCGCGGTCGTGGATGGATGCCCGCCGCAATTGCCGCTGGACGTCGCCGAAATCCAGACCGAACTCGATCGGCGCCGGCCCGGCCAAAGCGACATCGTGACGCCCCGGAAGGAAGAGGATCGAGTGGAAATCCTGTCAGGCGTATTTGAAGGTCGCACCACGGGGACTCCCATCTCGTTGCTGGTGCGCAACGCGGACCACCGCTCGAGCGCCTATGACGAGATGCGCGACAAGTTCCGACCGTCTCACGCGGATTACACTTACCACACGAAATTCGGTATCCGCGATCATCGTGGCGGCGGGCGCAGCTCCGCGCGTGAGACGATCGGGCGGGTGGCGGCGGGCGCGATCGCGAAGAAGATCATGGCAGGGGTGGAGATCCGGGCCTTCCTGACGCAGGTCCACGATATCGTGGCGCCAGTCGAGGCCCTCGAGGCCTTTCCGACGCTGGCCCAGGTGGAGGCGACGCCGGTGCGCTGTCCGCACCCCGAGACGGCCGCGAAGATGATCGAGCGGATCAAGGCGGTCCGCAGCGAAGGCGATTCCGTGGGCGGCGTGATCGAGTGCCGCGTGCGCGGCGTGCCCGCCGGGCTGGGCGAGCCGGTCTTCGACCGGCTGGAGGCGGACCTCGCCAAGGCGATGCTTTCGCTGCCGGCGACGAAGGGCTTCGAGATCGGTAGTGGTTTTTCGGGTACGCGGCTGCGTGGCAGCGAGCATAACGACGTGTTTGAATCCCGCGAAGGCAAGGTGCGCACCGCGACCAATCGCAGCGGGGGGACGCAGGGCGGCATCAGCAACGGCGAGGAAATCGTCTTTCGGGTGGCCTTCAAACCCACGGCGACGATCCTGCAATTGCAGAAGACCGTGGATGTGCACGGCGCCGAGACGGAGCTGATGGGCCGGGGCCGGCACGATCCGTGTGTGGTGCCGCGCGCGGTGCCGATCGTGGAAGCGATGGCGGCGCTGGTGCTGGTCGACCACTGGATGCGGCAGCAGGCGCAATGCGGGACGTTCAAGTTCTAAGTGCTGCCGGGCAGCCTGCGCGTGGGTGGAACTGAGCCTCCCGGGTGCAAAGAAAACGGCGCGCTGGTCTTTTGGCGGGTTCTGCGCCTTTTTGGCAGCCGATGAGTAATTCCGAGAAACCTCTCGTTTATCTAATTTTGGGCGCGACCGGCTCGGGTCGGCGCGAGGTGCTGGCCGATTTGATCACGGACGGGCTGGAGGAATCGGATCGCCCGGCGGTGCTGTTGCCGGAGAGCGAACCGCCGACGGAGCGCGATGCGAAGCTGCCCGGCGTAGCCCGCTGGACGTGGCTCGCTGAGGGGATGATCTCCAGCACGCTGCCGAAGGATGCGACGCACGTCTTTTTTGTCGTGGACGGGCGGCGCAATCCCATCGACCAGACGGAGGCCTTCAAGGCTTGGCTTGAAGCGCAGGGCGGCGAGATCGGCCGCGTGATCTGCGTGGTGAACAGCCAGCTGATGGAGAAGCATCCGGCGTTGCTCGCGTGGTACGAGGCGTGCGTCCACTTCTCGGATGTCGTGCTGCTCAACAAGCGCGAGGGTGTGGAAAACAAGGCGATCAGCGACTTCCTCAACCACTTCAAGAAGCTCTACTACCCGTGCCATTTCGAGCTATTGCGGGAGGGCCAGGTGAAGAACCCGGCGCTGATCCTGCAGACGGAAGCGCGGCGGATGACGCACGTCTTCGACGAGGAGCAGGACTGGATCTTCACCAACGCGGATGGCGAAGAGATCGACGAGCAGGAGGAGACGGAGGACGGCGAGGACGAGATCGAGGCGAAGCAGGAAGAGGATCCTTACTTCGTGCGGCACAGTGGCGGCCGGCGCGTGAAGGAGATTCCGAACATCGCGAAATATTTAGATATGGCGGAGCCTGGGGAGTAAACGGGCGTGCCGGATTTCGAACCGGGATACTGAGGAAGCGGAGGAGGCGTAGAGAGCACGGAGTCGGAAGCGGGCGCGGGACCTCCTGCTGAAAGCCCGGTGATCAGTCGTCGGCGGGGAGTTCGATGGATTGTTTTGTCGCTCCTCTCGCAATGACAAGAAAGCGGACCGGATTCCGTGCCCCCGTTCTCCTCGGTGCTCTTTGTGCCTCCTCCGTGATCTCTATGTCTAAGATCGGGAGGGGCTGTGGCTATCATTCGCGATCGCGTGAGCCCGGATCGGGAGCGATGGCGCGACGGGTGAAATGGGCGCGGTAGTCGGGGAGGTTCATGGTGTCCCAGAGGTAGGACCCGAACTGCGGGCGGGTGAGGTAGAGGAGGCCGCAGATACGGCTGAGGAGGCGGCCGGAGGGGAGGCCAAACCAGACGAGTGTACCGGAAAGGAGGTAGAGGGCCGCGAGGCTGCCGGTGATCCAATAGGTGCGCGGGCTGAACGCGATCGGAAGATTGCGGGTGAGGAAATGCAGCAGGAAGATCGAGACTGCCACCGCCATGCCGACGAGCCAGTGCGTGCGGGCGACCAGCGCGACGGAGCGGGGCGGACGATGCATCGAAAAAGCGGATACGCCGCGGACGCGGGCGTGGCCGGGGCGCTGCGAGCGCGTTACTTCTTCGGGAAGCCGGGATCGGCCTTCACCTCGAGGATCTGCTTGGTGTGCCGTTCGCAGTGGGCCGAGATGAAAAGGATATACTGATACGCATCGAGCTTCTTGCCGAGCGGGCTATCGTTGGCGTGGCCGCGCAGATCCTTCGTGTCGTTGAGGAAGGCGACGGTCTTGGCGCGGCTCTCCTTGAAATGTTCGACGCTGCCTGCGGCGCTACCGAAGCGCTTGGTGGGCACCAGGGGCTCGGGGGCTTTGACCTTGTTGGTGCGGTCGGGGATGACGGTGAGCACGAAGTCATCGATCTCCTTAAGGTTCGCTTCTTCGGTGCGGGCGGGGGCCTTCATCACCTGGGTCTGCACCATCCCGAGCAGAAAATCCTCGGCGCTGGCGATATGCTCGGAGACCTCGGCGACGGACCAGCGCGTTGGGCCGGGCTTGAAGTTCAGCTGGGCGTCGGAGAGGCCGGTGACGGCGGTGAGAAAGGCGGCCTTGGTGTTGGCCAGATATTCGTTGGCGCGAGCTTTGTCGGCGGCACTCGCATCCTGCGCCGCGAGCGGCAGGGCGGCCGCGATTGCCAACACCACCGAGCAGAGGAGGGACTTCATGGTTGGTAGCGTGATGACACGCAGAGGGTAGCAACGCAAGACACGCCGCGCCGGGGCGATTGGCCGCGGTGAAGCGTCGGGGCGTTGCAGCTGCACGGAGCACGCTCGTGAAATTCCGTGTCCGGGCCTGCGTAAGGCTCGCTCCAGACGGCTGAAATCGCCACGCTGAAGGCCTGATGCAACCGACCCCATTGTGTCTGTTTCGTTACGTAAAAAGGCGCGCGGGTGGGAGTGGCGAGGGATTGATTTCACCGATGCGGTCTCGGGCAGTTTTCTGGCGCCGTCTGGCGGCTGCGTGCGTGATGTGCGCGGGCGCGCTGGCGCTGCCCGCGGCGCGGGCGCAGCCCTCCGCGGCACAGGTGCAGGAACTGCTCGAGCAAAACCGGAAGCTGCAGGAGCAGGTGCGGACACAGCAGAAGACGATCGACGAGCTGAACTCAAAGATGACGGAGATCGCGCGCGCGAGCGAGCGGCACGAACAGGCGTTGCGCGGGCTCGCTGGCCGGATGGACAGCGCCACGGTGCCCGCCGTGAGCGAGAAAAGTGGAGGCGGAAGTTTTGCGCGCGGCGCGGCGGAAGTGCGCGTGGCGGCGGAGACGGGGCTGGCGTATTTTCGCACGGGGCGGAACGGGCAGTTTCCAGAGGGCTCCTTCCGCGCAGACGATCCGACGATCACGATCGAGGCGCCGGTGATGAAGGACACCTATTTCTTCACGGAGCTGAAGCTATTGCCCCGCGAAACGAATGTGGAGGATTTCGAACTCGGCGAACTCTATGTGGATTTCGAGAATGTGCTCGGGCGCGTGGGCTACGATGGGCTCCTCAACGTGCGCGTGGGTCGGCTGAATATTCCCTTCGGTGAAGAGTATCTCGTGCGCGGCCCGGTCGCGAATCCGCTCATCTCGCACTCGCTCGGCGATCTCTGGGGCGTGGATGAGGGCGTGGAGGCTTACGGCCGGATAGGGCCGGCGAGTTACGTGGTAGCAGTGCAGAATGGTGGGGTGAGCCGGCTGCGCGATTTCCACAAAGACAAGGCGGTGGTCGCGCGCATCGGCTGGCAACCGGCGCGCTGGCTCAGCTTGAGCGGCAGTGCGATGCGGACGGGGAAGCTTTCGACGGCGGGCGACACGTTGTCAGAGCTCTGGTTTGCCAACGGGTTTTTCCGCGCACTGGGGTCGAGCGCGACGACCGATACCTTCGGGGTGAATGTCTTCCAGGGCGACGCAACCGCGCGCTGGAAGAGCGGGCACGCGAGCGTGTCGCTTGGGCAGGTGCGCTTCGACGATAGCGATACGACGGGCGACAACTCCCGGAAGATCCGGTACGGCTACGTGGAAGCGGTGCAGGAGGTCGTCGAGAAACTCTATGCAGCGGCGCGGTACTCGGAGATCGAGGCGCCGCGCGGCTACCCGATGGCGGGCTGGGGGCCGATGGGGGCCTTTTTCTTCCGGCCCGGCGTGCTTACGGAAGAGCTGCGGCGCTTGAGCGTGGGGCTCGGCTACCGCTTCGGTCCACCGCTGGTGTGGAAGATCGAGTACGCGTGGGAAAACGGCCGGCTTACGACCGGCGTGCGACGCGAACACGGGGACTTTTTCGGAACGGAGCTGGCGGTGAAATTCTAACCATGCGCGCGAACTCTTATCTTCTCGTCGGGTTGCTGGCTTTGCTGGGCGTGGGCGGATTGCGGGCGGGCTCGATCGTGGGTGTGGTCAAAGCGATGGCACCGAAGCCGCCGACCGATGCAGGTGGGGCCGGAGGCGCGTACGACAGCCGGCGCTACCGCTTTGTGGAGAAAATGGATTACGAGCGGCTGAAGGACTTCGTCGTCTACATCGACCAGCCGGGCAGCGACTTCGCCCCGAGCGTGCTCGCGGTGCAGACGGTGAAGACCACGCAGAAGGACGCGAACTTCGAGCCGCACGTGCTGCCCGTGGTCGTGGGCTCGACAGTGCGCTGGCCGAACGAGGACGACATTTTTCACAACGTGTTCTCGATGTCGGAAGCGAAGGAATTCGACCTCGAATACTACAAGAAGGAGAAGATTCCGGAGGTGAAGTTCGACCGCGTGGGACGGGTGGATGTGTTCTGCGCGATCCATCCGAAGATGCACTGCATCATCCTGGTGCTGCCGAATCCGTTCTTCGCGGCGGTGGATGACAAGGGGCGCTTTGCGATCAAGAACCTGCCGGCGGGGACGTACAAAGTGCGGGCCTGGCACGAGCGAATTCCGAGCCAGGTGAAGGAGATCGTGGTGCCCGCGGAGGGTGAGGCGAAGGTCGATTTCACGCTCGGATTTGGCGAGCTGCCGAAAAAATAAAGATGACGACGAAGGAACGACGATTGCGTTTTGGAATGCAGGCGAAAGTGCTGCTGCCCGTGCTGGGCTTCCTGGTGCTGCTGCCGGCGGCAACGGTGTGGATCGTCGACCGGCACATGATGAGCGAGATGGAGGAAGAGGCGGGCCGCGCCGTAGCCACGGCAGAATCGGTCTTTGTGAAGTCGCTCGAGAATCGGAACCGGGGCTTCCTCGCGCGCTACGAGAGCGCGGTGGCGGAGGCGCGGTTTCGCGTGCCGGTGGAGATCGGCGACCGCAAGACCCTCGAAGGTGTGCTGGGCTATCTGCTGCAGGATGCGCCGGCGGGGCATGAGGCGCTGCTGCTCCTGGATGAGAAGGGCGAGGGGCTGGCGAGCCGGCGGCGCTCCTCGGGGCCGGATATCGAGCACTTCACCAAGGCCTCGATCCGGCTGTGGCAGGCGGCGCTGCGGGGCGATCCGGCCATGGGCGGCGTGAGCTTCGACGGGCGGGCCTACGGCACGATCGCCGTGCCGGTGCGGGCGCCGAATGGTTCGCTCGTGGGGACGCTGGTGGTGGCGGTGCGCATCGCCGAGACCACGGCGATGGAGCTGCGGCTCGCCCGCACGGATGTATTTCTCGCGACGGGCAACACCGTGGTCGTCTCGACGATGCCGGGGGCCGCGGTGCCGCCCGCGCTCGTGCAGCATGGCGTGCGCGCGGGCGCGATGGAGCGGGTCGAGATCGGCGGCGAGCACTTCATGGCGCGGACGGGCCGGCTCGATCCGGCGGACACGGAGCCGGGCGCGCTGAACTACATCATCCTGTCTTCCTACGAGCAACGCCTGCAGGCGCTCCGGCACACGCGGTGGACGCTGATCATGCTTTCGATCGCTGGCGTGGCCGCGAGCGCGCTGGTGGCCGGCTGGCTGGTGCGGCGCGCGACACGGCCGCTGCGCGAACTGAGCGAATCGGCGGAGGCGGTGGGGCGCGGCGATTTTTCACGACGCCTCGTGCGCTATTCCAACGACGAGTGCGGCGACCTCGCGGATGCCTTCAATCGGATGACCGTGAGCCTGCAAACCTCGCGCGCGGAGCTGGAGCGGGCGATGCAACAGGTTCGGACGACGCAGGAGCAGTTGATCCAGAGCGAAAAACTGTCGGCGGTCGGCCAGTTCGTCGCCGGCGTGGCGCATGAGCTCAACAATCCGCTGACGGCGGTCGTGGGCTTTTCGGAACTGCTGCAAGGCATGTCGACCGATGCGAAAGCGCAGTCGCACCTCGACCGGGTGATGAAGAGCGCACAGCGCTGCCACAAGATCGTGCACAACCTCCTGAGCTTCGCGCGGCAGCATCCTCCGGAGCGCAAGCTGGTGTCGATTCACACCTTGGTGGAAGAAGTGCTCGAGATCATGGCGTACGATTTACGCACGAGCAATGTGACCATCGGGCGGGAGTTTGCCGCGGGCATGGCGACGATCCTGGCGGATGCGCACCAGCTGCAGCAGGTCTTCGTGAACATCCTCAGCAATGCGCGGCAGGCGATCGAGCCGGTGCAGCGCGAGGGGAAAATCACCCTCCGCACGCGGCAGAGCGAGGGACGCGTGACGATCGAGTTTCAGGACAACGGGCCCGGCATCCGGCCCGAGCACCTCGCGCGGATCTTCGATCCGTTCTTCACCACGAAGCCGGTGGGCAAGGGCACCGGGCTCGGGCTGAGCCTGTGCTACGGCATCGTGCAGGAGCACGGCGGAAAGATCACGGCGCACAGCGAGATCGGGCAGGGCGCGACGTTTGCCATCGAGCTGCCGATCAGCGCGCAGCAGATCGCGCCGCCCGCGCTCTTCACCGCATCGACCAGTCCGTTCCCCTATGGCACCACGGTAAAGGCGAGCGGCAAGGCGGTGCTCGTGATCGACGACGAGCAATGGATCCTCGAACTTGCGCGCGAACTGGCGATCGCTGAGGGACACGCCGTGGAGACAGCGCAGGGTGGGCAGCAGGCGCTCGATCTGCTGGCGCGGCGGAAATTCGACGCGATCGTCTCGGACTGGAAAATGCCGGGGCTAAATGGCGTGCGACTTTACGAGCATCTACGCGCTACGGATCCTGCGGCAGCGGCGCGCGTGATCTTCATGACGGGCGATGTGGTGAGCGATACGTTCCAGGAGTTTTTGCAGGTGAATTCGCTGACGTGTCTCTCGAAGCCTTTTGCGAGCGGGGAGTTTCGCGCGGCACTGGCGAAGATGGCGAATGGGGCGGGAGCGGTGGTGGGGTGAGGCGTGCGGAAGTCGTGCGCAACCGCCTCACGTGTCGGCGACGGAATCCTATCGCTACGCGAGGCAATGCTCGCGGCCTCGCCTGGCGGCGGCAGGCCTAACGCGAACGTTTTCACCGTCCGGGCAAAACCTCAGAAGCCTCGCTGCTGCAGGGAGCGGCTGAGTTCCTGCATGAAGGCCTGGCCGTCGGCGGGGGTGGGGCGGTAGCCGGGCTGGCTGACTTCGGTGAAGCCGGGGCGGCCATACTGGTCGACAATCCACTTGGCGGTCACGCCGTCGCTGAAGGTTACACTGCCGCTGGCGAGAGCACCGGGCGTAAGGGTGACTTTGTCGACGTCCACGGTGACGTTACTGGGCGCGCCATCGTCGACGAGTTCGTCCGGGGGAAGCTCGCCTTCAGCGCCTTCGTCGGCGGGGATTTCGTCGAGCGCGCCGTCTTCGCCGGCGCCGGGCAACTCCTGGCCCTTGGCCGAAGCGCCTTTCTTTTCCGCAGCAGGCTTGGCGGCCGGCGGGGGTGTCTTGGAGACATCGCTGGCGTCAACCTTGGGCGCCGGGTCCTTGAGCGCGAGATCGAGGTCGTCGACGAGGAAGCGGACGTCGCGGTAAGTCAGCGAGATCTTGAACTCATCGGAGAGCTTTTTCTGGACGACGGAGAGGTTGTCACCAGCGGCGACCCAGCCGGCGACGGCTTTCTTTTGCTCGGGAGTTAAGGACATGGGCGAGAGAACCTAAGGAGTCGGAGCGTAGAGTCTAGAGCAAGAAAGTGCAAATGGTGAGGAGCCGTTATCTTGCGCGGGATGACAGCCGACCTCTCTAGCCGAAAACAACAAAGGGCGGGGTTTGGCCCGCCCTTCGATTCTTCGCGCCAACGCGTGCGTCTCGACGCCGCCTCGGCTTACTTCGAGAGCTGCGTCTTCAGGAACTCCACGCTGCTGCGCGTGGTGGCATCCTGCTCGCACATGTTGTCCACGGCCTTGCAGGCGTGGATGACGGTGCCGTGGT
>JAZKEV010000572.1:0-4815 GCA_040386765.1 Verrucomicrobiota bacterium
CGCACGTCGACGGCCTCATCGCCTGCGCCGGGCTGCAGGGCGAGATCGGCCGCACCCTCGCCACCGATCCCGCCAACTGGTCCGCCACCGTGCGCGCCAATCTCGACGGCACATTCAACCCCGTCCGCGCCTTTGCGCCGCAGCTCGCGCGCATCCCCGCCCCGCACCGCGCCAAGGTCGTATGCTTCTCGGGTGGCGGCGCGACGAAACCCCGCACCAACTTCTCCGCCTACGGTGTCGCCAAGACCGCCGTCGTCCGCCTCGTCGAAACCATCGCCGAGGAGGAGCGCGACCGCCCGCTCGATATCAACGCCCTCGCCCCCGGCGCCATCAATACCCGCCTCACCGACGAAGTCCTCGCCCTCGGCCCGGAGAAAGTCGGCGCCGCCGAATATGCCGCCGCGCAAAAACAAAAAGCCACCGGCGGCGCTTCGCTCGACCGCGCCCTCGACTGCGTCGAGTGGCTCCTCTCGCCCGCCAGCGACGGCATCACCGGCCGCCTCATCGCCGCTCCCTGGGATCCCTGGCCCACCCTCGGCCAGCACACCCGCGACCTCGCCGGCTCCGACATCTTCACCCTCCGCCGCATCACCCCGGAAGAGCGCGGCAAGAAGTGGTGACTACCGTCGTCCCCAACCGCCACAAGTCCGCCCCGCCCTATCACATCCACACGCCGCCGATTAGGCGGCGCCCTCAACTTTCAACCACGCCCGCTCCTCCGAAAAATTAGCGCAGATTAGCGTTCCTTCCTCTCCGCTCCTTCACCCGCTCACTTCCCAAACACGCGGAAGTTCAAAATCAGAAACACCACGATCGTCGAGGGCGGAATCGCCAGCAGCGTCGACCATGTCGTCGACAGCCCGAACTTATTCCGGAGCAATTTAAACATCCCCAGGTTGATCAGGTAGCTCAGTCCCACCGCCACGAGGTATTCCCCCGCTTGCTGCGTCGTATCCCCGCGCGTGCTCGGCAGTGCCCAGAAGCGATTCGCCAAATAGTGCGTCGTGGTCGACACGACCCACGAGCACGTGAACGCCCACGTCTCACCCAACTTCGGCTTCAACGCCTTCAGCACCGCGAGCTGCACCAAGGCCGTCCCCGCCCCCACCGCGAGAAAGCGCGCCAGGCGCCACTGGGTTTCGCGGTCGGTGAGGAGGGATTCGAACATCGTCGCCGCATCGCACCAAGCGAACCGGCGTCGCCGCAACTCCATTCGCTACCGCGCCACCCTCTCCGTCGAAATTATCTCCCCCGTAAACACCACCCCGCAGCTCGATCCCCCGATCCGATTCCGCCCGATCTCCACCTCCGCCGCCTCCGCGGGGAAGAAATCCACCTCGCGCTCCATCGCCACCGCGCCGTTGAGCACCACCCGCAGCCGTCCGCGCTTCAGCTCCGCGGTCTTCGTGGCGTCGTCGACCGCCACCAGCGACGCCATCGTCACGTCAATCGCCTGCTCTTTTGCCCAGTCGACCCGCACCGCTTCACTCGCAACGCCGCCCGCGCCCCAGTGATCGAAGATGAAGCGCACCGTATCCGCCTCGCCGTATTCGATCACCAGGAAATCGCCCCCGCCGTGCTCGCCGGTCACCACGAGCGGTTCGCGCGCCCCGTTTTTTCCCGCCGGCAATCGCACCCGCAGCCGCACGGTATCGCCGCCCGCGTCTTCGCTCCGCTTCGCCTCACCCTGCGCCGGCTCCGCGTTCACCCGCCGCACCCGCGCCACGAGCGCATCATTCGCCCGCAGCGGCCCGCCCGCGCCAAACCGATAATACCCTTCCAGCACTGTCTTCCCCGCGACATCGATCCGCAGCGCACGCGTCAGTCGCACGATATCCTTCACCGCCCTCTCGCCAAAAAACGGATGCTCCGCCGGCGGGTATAGATTTCCCATCGTCACCCGCACCCGCACGACCTCCCCGGTCATCAACAGCGGCTCGCTCCATTCCGCAGGCGCACCTGAGAACGCGAAACCCAGCCGCACGCGCCCGTCGCCCTCGCATCGCGCCAGCACCCGCCCCGCCCGCTCCGCCGGCCCGCTCGTAAGCAGCACGTGATCCCCCTCGCCGCGCAAGGCGCCCGTGTTCACGTCCAACTCCACCGCCCCATACTTCACCCCCCTCAGCCCATCCCACGCCGCCGGCCCGCGATTAAACATCCGCGCCACCGCCCGCTCCGTCATCGGATTTTTTCCGCGAAGAATTCCCTCGTAACGCAGGCTAAACAGCACACCCACCAGCACCGACATCGCCGCCGCAGCACCCACACCCACCACCATCACCGCCTCTCCCCACCTCCCACCCACCGTCCGCACCCAGCGCTCCAGCCCCAGCATCCCCACCCCCGCCAGCAGCAGCAGCCCCGGCACGAAATCCATCTGATATCGCGCCAGCGCGCTGAAGAAAAACAGCATCACCACCGTCATCGCCGCACAGCCGACCGCCACCGTCGCCAGCCACACGCCGAGCCGCACCCGCGCCTCCGCATCGCGCCGCCACAGCGCCAGCGGTGCGAGCAGCGCCAGCCACGCCACCGGCCAGTTGGTCAGCAGGCCGTAGATCTCGCCGCGATGCACGGTGTACCCCGCCGGCGCCGTGCCCAGCTCCGGCGGTGAGATAAAGGGGAAATACCGCGACCACTCCGCCGCACCGAAGAAGTGCATCCGGAGATTATACGGCACGTAGTTCGCGCCGAAGTGCCGCAGCTTCGACTCGTAGTCCATACTGAGCTGATACGCCTGACCAAACTCCAAGGGGTTATCGAACCGCGCGTAGTTGTGCCACGCCATGGCCGCGCCGACCACCGCCAGCGGCACCGCCAAACTGCACGCCTCGCGCCACGGAGCCCGGCGCTCCCGCCACCACCAAACCGCGAGCGGCACCGCCAGCAGCGGGCTCGCGATCAGGTAGGTCGGCCGGGATGCGATCGCCAGCCCGAGAAAAAAACCCGCCCACCCCACCCAGCGCAGCCTGCCCCCCTCCGTGTGCACGCTCCGGCACAGCGACGCCAGGGCGATCATCGCAAAACACGCCCCGGCCGCGATCGGCAGCTCCCACATATCCGGACGCCGCAGCAGCACCGCGCTCGGCCCCGCCAGCCCGAGCACCGCCGCGCCCACCGGCATCACCCACGTCCGCGTATCCGGGAAATAACGACGCCGGATCGCATCCAGCAGCCTCACGCTGACCAGAAAGCCGGCGTACACGAAAACCAGTATGGCCGCCGCCAGCGGCAGATCCACGCCCGCGATCAGCCGAAACGGCAGCATCAGCACCACCACCGGCGCCATGCCGAAGTAGACGAAGTATTTCCCCTTGTAGAAGGACGCATCGTGCAGCGCCCCGATATTCGCCGGCCGGTTGGCGGGGTCGTACGGGTTTTCCAGCTGCTTCAGCGCCTCCGGCACCTCCAGCTTCATGTGCAGCTGTCCCTTGAGCCAGCCGTCGATCAGCCGGTTATAGTAGTCGCGTTGCTCCTGGCCGAAATTCCACGGGCGCGCATTCGACTGCACCGTCCACAGGTAAAACCAGCCGACCAGCACGCACACCGCCGCGACCAGCACTCGCTCTGCCCAGACCCCACGCTGCGCGACGCCGGCAGTCATGGGCCCTCAAAACCTCACTTGCGTCGCCGCGCTCGTTCGCATCGCCTTCGTCATTTACGACCACGCAATGAACCGCGCCAGCCCTGAGCAACCTCAATTCGCCGTCATCGGCTGTGGCCTGATCGGCCGCAAGCGCGTCCTGGCGCTCGGCAAAAACCCGCCGCTTCTCTATACCTGCGACCTCGATGGCGCCCGCGCCGCCGATCTCGCCCGCCTCGCCCCCGGCTGCGTCGGGGTCACCGATTATCAGCAGGTCCTCGCCGATGCCCGCGTGACCGCCGTCATCGTCTCGACGCTCAATGCCTCGCTCGCGCCCATCGCCCTCGCGGCGGTCCGCGCCGGGAAGCATGTGCTCGTGGAGAAGCCCGGCGCCCTCAATGCCGCCCAGCTCCGCACGATCCGCACCGAAGCGCAAAAGACCGGCGCCCGCGTCCGCCTCGGCTATAATCACCGCTACCACCCCGCGCTCCAGAAGGCCCGCGAGCTCGTCGACTCGGGCGTACTCGGTCCGCTGATGTTTCTCCGCGCCCGGTATGGCCATGGCGGCCGCCGCGGCTACGATCGCGAGTGGCGCGCCGATCCCAAGCTCTCGGGCGGCGGCGAGCTCATCGACCAAGGCGTGCACCTGATCGACCTCGCCGGCTGGTTTCTCGGCGATTTCCCCAAGGTCGAGGGCCATGCCGCCACGTATTTCTGGGATATGAAGGTCGACGATAACGCCTTCCTCTCCCTCCGCACCGCCGCCAACCAGACCGCGTGGCTGCATGTGAGCTGCACCGAGTGGAAAAACCTCTTCTCCCTCGAGCTCTACGGGCGCGACGCCAAGCTCGCCATCGATGGCCTCGGCGGCAGCTACGGCGTGGAAAAGCTCACCTACTATAAAATGCTCCCCGAGATGGGCCCGCCCGACATCACCTCGTGGGAGTACGCCCGCGGCGATGAGTCCTGGGCCATCGAGACCCGCGCCTTTGTCGACGATATCCGCCTCGGCCGCGAGCCCACCCCCGGCCTCGCCGAGGGCATCCGCACGCTCGAGATCGTCGAGCATATCTATGCGCAAAGCGGCTTCGAAGTCAGCGTAGCGGATTTATAGCCCTCGATTGTCAACCACTGCAACGCCCCACGCGACCAGCCGAAGGCTTGTCCGCCGGTCCCTTTTCCCTCACTCCCTCATTCCTCTCGAATGATCATCACGCGCTCTCCGTTACGCG
>JAZKEV010000572.1:4930-11357 GCA_040386765.1 Verrucomicrobiota bacterium
ACATTACGAAGCACCGGACGTTTCAGGAGGAGATCATCATCAAGTACTCGAAGCTCGAGCGCGTGAAAGCCATCGGCGAGATCGAGCACCCGATCATCCGCGAGGCCCTGAAGCTCACCGGCGTCACCGATCCCCACCTCGAGCTCACCTCGATGGCCGATATCCCCGGCGGCACCGGCCTCGGCTCCAGCGGCAGCTTCACCACCGCCCTCCTGAAGGCGCTGCACACGTATAAGAAGAATCTCGTCTCCCCCGCCGAGCTCGCCGAGCAGGCCTGCGATATCGAGCTGAACAAGCTCGGTGAGCCCATCGGCAAGCAGGATCAATATATCGCCGCCATCGGCGGCATCACGGCCTTCACCTTCCACAAGGATGGCCGCGTCGAGTACCGCCCGTGCAACATCTCCGAGGAGACGCTCTTCAACCTCGAGGATAACCTCCTCCTCTTCTTCACTGGCTACAGCCGCAGCGCCTCCGCGATCCTCAAGGACCAGAACGACAAGTCCAAGAGCAACGACCAGGCGATGCTCGACAATCTCCACTACACGAAGGAGCTCGGCTACAAGTCCCTCGAGTCGCTCGAGACGGGCAATCTCGACGAGTTTGCCCGCCTGATGGACGTCCACTGGCAGCGGAAGAAGGCCCGTAGCTCCGGCATGAGCAACGCGCACATCAACGAGTGGTACGACCACGCGATGGCCAACGGCGCTCTCGGCGGAAAGCTCATCGGCGCGGGCGGCGGCGGCTTCCTGATGTTCTACGCGGGCGACAAGAAAAAGCTCCGCCACGCGATGCGCGAGAAGGGCCTGCAAGAGGTCCGCTTCCGCTTCGACTTCGAAGGCAGCAAAGTCGTCGCCCAGAATTAAAACTCCGCCCGCGAATCACGCGAATCTACGCGAATAATTCGGTTTCGTATTCGCGCTCATTCGTGTGATTCGCGGGCTCCTCCGATGATTTCCTCCGATCTTCCCGTAGCTCTGCTCGCCGGCGGCATGGCCACCCGGCTCCGCCCGATCACGGAAAAAATTCCCAAGCTCCTCGTCGAGGTCGCGGGCGAGCCGTTTTTCTCGCACCAGCTCCGGCTGCTCGAGGCCGCCGGGCTCACGCGCATCGTCCTCTGCGTCGGCTATCTCGGCCAGCAGATCGTCGATCTCTACGGCGACGGCTCGAAGTGGGGTGTGAAGATCGACTACGCCTTCGACGGGCCGAAGCTCCTCGGCACCGGCGGTGCGCTCATCGCCGCGCTCCCCAAGCTCGGCGATGCCTTTTACGTCCTCTACGGCGACAGCTACCTCCCCATCAACTACCACGCCGTCGGCGAGTTCTTCCTCAACAGCGGCCAGCTCGGCCTCATGACCGTGTACGAGAACCACGGCCGCTACGACACAAGCAATGTCGAATTCGATGGCAGCGAGATCATCTGCTACGACAAGAAGAACAAGACGCCCGCGATGCACCACATCGACTACGGCCTCGGCGTCTTCCACGCCGCCGCCTTCAACGAGTTCCCCCGCGACACGGTGGTCGACCTCGCCGAAGTCCAAAAAAGCCTCGTCGCCCGCCACCAGCTCGCCGGCTTCGAGATCAAGGAGCGCTTCTACGAAATCGGCTCCCACGAGGGCCTGAACGAACTGGACGGCCTGTTGAGAGGGAATAAGGGAGTGAGGGAGTAAGGGAATGAGGGGTTCAGAAGGGCCATGGCGACGAACGACAAGTTGCATCAATTCGGCGCCTACAAGAAGGCATGCGAACTCTTTGATCTCGTGGTAGCGGACATGACGCCTCTCGCCCGCAATCCCCTTTGCATGCGCCTCGTCTCGCAGCAGGTGGCCAGCGCCGACTCCATTTCCTCCAACATCGAAGAAGGCTATGGTCGCGCGAGTCGTCCTGACTACGTCCGATTTCTCGTGATCGCGCGCGGCTCCGCCACCGAGACTCGTGGTCGCTATGAAATGCGCTTTCACCACTGGCTCTCGCCCGAAGTCATCGCGACGCGTGTGGCCTTGTGCGAAGAAATCGTCGCAATCCTCAGCGCCTCCATCCGCCGGTTACGCATGGACTAATCTCCCCTCATTCCCTAACTCCCTCACTCCCTCACTCCCTTTCCGCATGTCCTATTCTGCCCAACACCTCAAGGAAACCGCCGAGATCGTCGCCCTGCTCAATCCCGAGGATTGCGAGAAGTGCGTCCGCGAGCTGCGCGCCACGCGCGATCGCGGCGGCCGGCTCTTCATCTTGGGCGTCGGCGGCAGCGCGGCCAATGCCTCGCATGCCGTGAACGATTTTCGCAAGATCGGCGGACTCGAGTGCTACGCTCCGACGGACAACGTTTCCGAGCTCACCGCCCGCACCAACGACGAGGGCTGGACGACTGTCTTCGTCGAGTGGCTCCGCGGCTCCCGGCTCAAGAAGGAGGATACGCTCCTCATCTTCTCCGTGGGCGGTGGCAATCTCGAGAAGAACGTCTCGCCCAATCTCGTCACCGCGCTCCAGCTCGCCAAGCAGGTCGGCTCCCGCGTGGTCGGCATCGTCGGCAAGGACGGCGGCTACACCGCCAAGGTCGCCGACGCCTGCGTGATCGTCCCCACGGTCAACGCCAGCAACATCACCCCCCACAGCGAGGCCTTCCAGGCCGTCGTCTGGCACCTCTTCGTCTCCCATCCGGACCTGAAGATGAACCAGACGAAGTGGGAATCGACGAAGTGATTTGAAGTAGGGCGGGTTTTAACCCGCCCTAGGGTGTGTTTTCAAAATGGCTTGTCATTCTGAGCGTAGCGAAGAATCCACGGGAACGGACACCTAGCCGCCTCCGTACGCATGGATTCTTCGCTGCGCTCAGAAGGACAGACGTTGGGAGCCGCCCTATTTTGAAAACACTCCCTGGCTCGCCCGAAGCATTGACCACAGATTACACCGATCGCCACAGATCACGCAGCCGAACGTCGCGAAGCGCATCTGTGATTATCTGTGCCATCTGTGGCTAAAAATCCCATGCCGGGCCGCCCCGCCATCTTCCTCGACCGCGACGGCACGCTAAACGTCCAGGTCATCCGCAGCGGCAAGCCTTACCCGCCGCAGACCGTCGACGAGTTTAGGCTGTTCCCCGACGCTCCCGCCTCCTGCGCCCAGCTCGCCGCCGCCGGCTATGTGCTGGTCGTCGCGACCAACCAGCCCGACGTCGGCCGGGGCACGCAATCGCAGGCGGTCGTCGAGGCGATGCACGCCCGGCTCCGTGCGCTCGTCCCCGAAATCGCCCGCGTCGAGGTCTGCTATGCCCCCGGCAAGGACCACTCCCCTCACCTGCCGGCCGACCCGCGGCGCAAACCGGAGCCCGGCATGCTCTTGGATGCGGCCCGCGAACTCGGGCTCGACCTCGGCCGCTCCTGGATGGTCGGCGACCGCTGGCGCGACATCGATTGCGGCAAGCGAGCGGGAGTCCGCACGGTTTTCATCGATTTCGGGTATGCGGAGGAACTTCGCTCGCCCCCCGATTTCACCGTCCGTACCTTGGCCGAAGCCGCCGCCGTGATCCTCCGTTCCAGCCCGCCTACTACTCATCCGGCCCCGACTGGTTGACGGACTTCGCCCTTGCCGGCCACCCCTCCCTCGCTCCCTCATTCCCTAAATCCCTCCAACCGTCCCTTACACACCATGCCCTCCCTCAACGACCTCAAGATCCAGCTCTACGCCGACGGTGCCGACAAAGCCGGCATCCTCGATCTCTACGCCAAGTCCTACATCAAGGGCCTGACGACCAATCCGTCGTTGATGAAGAAAGCCGGCATCAAGGACTACGAAGCCTTTGCCAAGGACGTGCTCCAGACGGTCACCGGCAAACCCATCTCGCTGGAAGTCTTCACCGACGACCTCACCGAGATGAAGCGCCAGGCCCTCAAGATCACCGCCTGGGCCAAGAACGTTTACACGAAGATCCCGATCACCAATTCCCGCGGCGAGTCCTGCCTCCCCCTCATCAAGGAGCTGGGCCAGCAGGGCGTGAAGCTCAACGTCACCGCCCTCCTCACCCTGAAGCAGGTCGCCGGCGTCGCCGCCGCGCTGAATCCCGCGGTGCCCTCCGTCGTCTCCGTCTTCGCCGGCCGCATCGCCGATACGGGCGTCGACCCGGTTCCGATGGTCCGCGCCTGCGGCGCCCTCCTCAGCGAGCAGCCCAAGGCCGAGCTCCTCTGGGCCAGCACCCGCGAAGTCCTCAATATCTTCCAAGCCCAGGAAGCCGGCTGCGCGATCATCACGGTCCCGCACGACATCCTCGCCAAGGCCGCCAAGATGTACGGCCAGGACCTCACCGACCTCTCCCTCGACACGGTAAAGACCTTCTCGAAGGACGCCCAGGACGCGGGTTTCACTCTCTAAGAAAATCTCCATTTACCTCCCGGGCAGACCCGCGCATTGTCGCCGGTCTGCCTTTTTCATCTTCCCGTTCTTAAGCGTCACCCTGTTCAGAACAATCCTTTGAACAGGAAGATCGGAAAGAGCGGGAAGGAACCCAATGCATCCCGACTTCACTCGCGCCGATAGATGGTCACCTCAGGTGATCGGCGCTGCCATTGAGGTTCACCGCGATAAAGGCTCCGGGCTCTTGGAGAGCATCTTCAAACGCTGCCTGATGCATGAGTTTAGCCTCCGTGGGATTCCGGCGGTGCGAGAGCTAATGGTTCCCATCACCTACAAGGATCTGACCTTCGAAGAGCCACTGCGGCTCGATCTCTTTATCGACGGCTGCCTCATCGTGGAGGCCAAGGCTGTGGAGAAAATTCTCCCGATCCACGTCGCCCAGCTTCTCAGCTACATGAAGCTCCTCAACGCCCCCTTGGGCCTATTGATCAATTTCCACGAGCCCGTTCTGAAAAACGGCATCCGCCGGATCACGCTGCACGGCGCTGACCAGCCTTGATCCTTCCCGCTCTTCCCGTTCTTCCTGTTCAATTCATTTTTCCGTCACCTTGAACATCCTCTTCGTCAACTACGGCGACTTCACCACCAACAGCCTCAACCACATCGGCGGCTTCGCTAATACGCTCAGCGCCGCCGGTCATGCCTGTGTTGTCGCGGTCCCCCACCGCAAGGAGACGCTGCAACACATCGCGCACCCGCTGTTCATCGCCGCCACGTACGAGGAGCTGCTCGAGCGCCCCGCTATTTTCCCCAACGGCAAGACCGCCGACCTGATCCATGCCTGGACGCCCCGCGAGTGCGTCCGCAAGTTCACGATCGCCTACCAGCGCGCCGCGCTCGCTCACCGCATCCCCGAGCACGCCGCCCGCCTCCTGATCCACCTCGAGGATAACGAGCACTTCCTTCTCGAGGGCTACACCGGCAAGTCTTTCTCCGAATTGCGCGAGATCTCGGCGACCGAGCTCGATAAGCAGCTCAACGACAGCCTGCCGCACCCGCTGCGCAGCGAGAGCTTCCTGCGCATCGCCGATGGCGTGACGCACATCATCGACAAACTCGCCGAGTTTGCCCCGCCCGATACCCCGACGCACCTGCTTTTCCCCGGCGTCGATTTCAATCTCTACCGCCCCGCGCCAGCCGATGGCGCCACGCTGGCCGCCTATCGTGCGGAGCTGGGCCTGCGCGACGACGAGAAGGTCCTCGTCTTCACCGGCAGCAACACCTTCGCCAACGAGCCAGAGATGCGCGAGCTGTACCTCGCCGTCGCGCTCCTCAACCAGCGCGGTCAGCCCACGCGCCTTGTCCGCACCGGTTTCAATTCTCCCCGCTTTCTCGAGGGCCTGCCCGGCGATGTGAAGCAGCACGTGCTCGACC
Organism: Verrucomicrobiota bacterium; assembly: GCA_040386765.1. Classification (GTDB taxonomy): domain Bacteria; phylum Verrucomicrobiota; class Verrucomicrobiia; order Opitutales; family Opitutaceae; genus ER46. Next base: position 10,718 of record JAZKEV010000572.1, read on the forward strand.
TCGGCTTCATCGCCAAGGAGCGGCTCCCGCTCCTCCTCGCCCTCGCCGATGTGCTCGTGCAGCCCGGCCGCTCCGGCGCCTTCAACGATTACCGGCTCCCTTCGAAGCTCCCCGAGTTTCTCGCCAGCGGCAAACCCGTCGCGCTCCCGCCGACCAATCTCGCCGCGCTCATGCAGGATGGTCGCGAGGCCATCTTCCTCCCCACAGGAGCACCGGCGGAGATCGCGGATACCTGCCAGCGGCTCTTCGCCGATGCCACGCTCGCGAAGCAGCTCGGCGAGCATGCCGTGGTGTTTGCGCGGAAGTATTTCAGCCTGCAGGCGAATACCCGCGGCCTCCTCGATTTCTATTCCGCCACCCTCGCGCGCCAGCACTCCACCAATTGGTCGCTCGCCGCCGATCCCACCACGTCCGACGCCACGCTCTTCGCCGCCAATTTCGCGGCGCACGTCGGCCACGCCGCCGATGAATTGAACGATCCCGCGGCCCGCCAGCTCGCGGTCCCGACCGATCTGCTGGCCCACGTCGTCCGCCAGCTCGAGCAGAGCGTCGAGTCCGCGGCCCGCACGCGCATCGCGGCCGTCGAGGCCGACCGCGATGAGATTCTTGCGCAGCAGAAGCTGACGAAGAATCACATCAA
>JAZKEV010000572.1:11483-12053 GCA_040386765.1 Verrucomicrobiota bacterium
CGCGACCAGGCCGATGTCCTCCTCCGCACCGCACGCCAGCAGGTCACCGCCTACGAAAACGCCCTTCTCGGCGCCGATGCCGAGATCGAAAATCTCAAGGATACCCTCGCCAACACCAAGGAGGAGCTCCGCTCCTACCGCGAGTCCACCACTGCCGAGCTGGCCGCCGTGCGCGCCGAGCTCGCGGCCACCACCGCGATCGGCGCCGACAAGCTAGCGCAGGCCGAGGCGATCATCCGTTCCCGCGACGAGAAGATCAAAAAGATGGCCTCCTCGTTCTCGTGGAAGGTCACCTCGCCGCTGCGCGATCTGCGCCGCATCTTCTTCGACAAGCCCGCGATTCCCGCCGTGTCGGCCAAGCTGCTCGGCAACGTCGATTACCCACACGATTGGACGAAGATCGCCCGCGTCCTCAATGTCCGCGGCTGGTCGCTCCACCGTGACCGCATTCCGCTCAAGGCCGTGCGCGCCAGCCTCGGCGGCAAGCCTGCCTTCGTCGAGTTCGGGGCCGAGCGCCTCGATGTGCTCGATCATTTTCGCGATTACCCCGGCGCCAGCCACTGCGGCTGG
>JAZKEV010000573.1:0-665 GCA_040386765.1 Verrucomicrobiota bacterium
GGTCATCGACCGCGATGAAGAGGATGTTGGGGCGCGAGGTATCGGCCGCTGTGAGACGCGAGAGAAGCGCAAAGGCGGCGAGGAACAGCGGGAGCGAGCGCGATGACGGGCGGCTCGACGAAGGCCCGGCCGGTGCGGCGGGAATTGTGGCGATATTGCGGCCACGGGCCGGAGGCCGAAGCCCCGATATCGAAGGCGTAGACGCCGCCGTCGTTGCTACCGAGATACAACGTGGTGCCGGCGATCGTGGGCGAAGAGCGGATAATGTCGCCGGTGGACCACGTGCGCTTGAGGGTGCCATCGGCATTGATGGCGTAGAGGAGATTGTCGTAGCAGCCGATGTAGATGACGCCATTGGCATCGACGGCGGGCGAGGAGGCGCGGACTTCCTTGCCTAGGCGGTACGTCCAGCGCTGGGCGCCGTTGGTGGTGTTGACGGCGTGAAGCAGCCCATCATAGCCCGCGAAGTAGACGGTGGAGCCATCGGGACTGAGGGCCGGTGAGGAGGAGGTGCCGATGCGGGCGCCCGCGTAAACCCAGCGCTGCACGCCGGCGGGTGTGACGGAATACAGGCGGGCCGAGGTGAGCGTGCCGAAGTAGATATTTCCGGCGGCGTCGATCGCGACGACCACGCACTGGGCACCGAAGACCGCTGCGAGCTCGCC
>JAZKEV010000573.1:675-3527 GCA_040386765.1 Verrucomicrobiota bacterium
CGGCGGCGTCGATCGCGGTGGCGGTGTAGATCGCGTTGTCGGCGGAGAAGGTCCACTTCGTCGAGCCATCGGCGGGATTGATCGCGTAGAGACGGTGGGTCGAAGGGCTGGCCGAACTGGCGGACGGTTCGTCGGAACCGAGATAGATCGTGCCATCGGCAGCGATGGTGGGAGAGGCGTACGAGACACCCGGAAGCGAGATCGACCACTTCTGCACGGCACTCGTACCGCGATCCGTGTAGGCGAGGAGGCGGCCCTCGGAGGAGTGAAGATAGATCGTGCCATCGGCGGCGAGGGCGATGGCGTTATTGGCATTGGCGCTCGTGCTGGAGCTAATGGCGATGTCCCACTTGACTGCGCCGGTGGCGCTGTCGACCGCGCGAACTTTGCCTGGCGAGACAGCGGTGCCGACGGCGCTCGGGCCCATGCCGATGTAAATGACGCCTTCGGGCGACAAGGTGGCGGAGGAGGTATCCTGCTGCGCGCCGCCCAGATCGAGCGCCGGCCAGCGGCGGGTGCCGTCGGCATTGAAGGCGTGGAAGAAACCATCGGTGCTGCCCACGTAGACCGCGCCATCGGGGCCGACGGTCGGAGCATTGGTGACGGAGCCATCGGTGACGCCCTGCCAGACGGAATCGTTGAGGATCAGGTTAAATGGGGCGTTGGTCGGCGGCGTGGTGCTGGAAAACGACTTGCCGTCGGCCTGGATGAAATAGGTGACGCCCGCGGTCGCATCGACCGTGACGACCGCCGTCGTGTAGGTACTGCTCGAGCCGGCTTCGCGGTCGGCATTGTCGCTGGTCGCGATCGTGACGAGGGCGCCAAGGCTGCTGCCAGTGTAGATGGCGAGGAGGGGATCGAAGCCCTCGCTGCGCAGCGAAAACTGGAAGCGGTCGGTGGCGGGCGCGGTCCAGCGATACCACAGCGACTTGCCGCCGGTGAAGCCGCGGATGATGGGCTCATTGGGCTCGAGGGTGGCCTGGGCGTTGGCGGAGTAGATCGCGGTGGTGCGGCCGGTCAGCGTTTCGGCGCTGGCGAAATTATCGTTGGGCGGAATGGCGCCGAGATCGACGAGCGTGAGGCCATTGGCGGTGCCCTTGCCGCCGACGACAATCTGGTAGGTGGTGCCGGCCTGGGCGGTGAACTCGAGGCGCGAGGTGATCTTGTTGAGCTCGTTGTCGTTGGAGGCGACGGCGGTGAGGCTTTCGAGGGCGGTGCCGCTGAAGACGCCGAGGAGCGTGTCGTAGCTGCTGCCATCGGTGGAGACGCGGACGACTGCGGTGGTCGGCGCTTTCCACTCCCACCAGAGCGTGGCGCCGGCGGGCTGCCCGGCGAGGGCGGGCTCGGTCTCGACAGTGCCGCCGGTATTCACGGAGCGGATGGAAAGATTGGCGCCGCTCACGCGGGCGCGCGTGGCGAAGTCGTCGTTGAACGGCCGGTTGTCGGTCGAGCGCAAGGCGCGGTCGAGATTGAGGCGGCCCGCGGTCTGGACTTTGCCGGCAAAAGCGGGACCGGTGTCGACGCTGCGGAGGACGCGATTGATGAGCTGGCGGTAGCTGTCGGCCGGGAACTGAGCTTTCACGAGCGCAAGCGCGCCAGCGACATGCGGAGCGGCCATGGAGGTGCCGGATGCCAGGCGGTACGGTTCGCCGGTCGTGTACCACGTGGAGTAGATCTCGCTGCCGGGTGCGAAGAGCTCGACGGAACCGGAGCCGTAGTTGGAGCCCACCGGGAGGTCGTCGCGATTGGTGGACATGCCGACGGCGACGATGTTTTCGAGGCGGTGGCTGGAGGGATAGTGTGCGAGCAGATCGACGTCGGCGCCATCGTTGCCGGCGGCGGCGACGAAAATAATGCCCGCATCGCGCGCGCGCCGGATGGCGTCGAGTTGGGCCGGATTAAACTGGGTGACCGGGCCCGTCTCGCTGCCCCAGCTGGCATTGATGATATGCGCGCCGTGGCGGATCGCGTAGTCGATGCACTCGATGCCATCGGACGAGGTGCCGGTGCCATCGCCGGCCCTGAGGAACTTGAGCGACATGATCTGGACTTTCCACGCGACGCCCGAGATGCCGGTGCCATTGTTGCCGACGGCGCCGACGATACCAGCGACGTGCGTGCCGTGGCCGTGATCGTCGTCAGGATTGCCGGAGTTGTTGATGGCATTGACGCCGTAAACGTCATCGACGTAGCCGTTGCCATCGTCGTCCCGACCGTTGTTGGGGATCTCGGCCGCATTGCGCCAGAGATTGGCCGCGAGATCGGGGTGCGTGAGCTTCACGCCGGAATCGATGACGGCGACGATGACGCTGGAGGCGTCGTTGCGGACATCCCAAGCTGACGTGGCGCCGATATCGGCGGCGACGATGCCGTTATTATTGCCGTCGTTGCTCAGCGGCCACTGGCGGTTGAAACTGGGATCGTTGGGCGTGGCGGTAGCGTGAATGATATAATCGCGCTGCACGTACTCGTAGCGGCCGGTGGCTTCGAGGCGGGCGATCGCCTGGGCGGGTGTCTCGCCGGCGGCGAGCTCGAGGACGCGGAGGCCATCGAAGCGGTCCCAACGGCGGCGGATGCGCCGGCCCTCACGCTGCTCGGCGGCTTCCGCGGTAGCGCGAAAGGCGGCGCGGGGCTTGGCGAGGACGACATCGTCGCGGTAGCCCTGGCGCAGCTCCTTCGCGGTGGCCGGCGCCGCGGGAGCGGAAGGGCGCGTATCGGCACGAGCGGAAAGGAGCGAAACAACCAGCGCGAAGAGGGCGACGACAGGGCGAAGTTGGAACTTTTTCAATGCCGGTGAGGATGAAGGAAGGCGGTGGGGAGACAAGCAGGGCGCGGCAAGGTGCTGGGAAACT
>JAZKEV010000574.1:0-5536 GCA_040386765.1 Verrucomicrobiota bacterium
GGGATTCCTTTCTTTTGCCCCCAAGCCCGTGTCCGTCAAATCAGGGCAACCTCACTTGTTAGCCTTCCTAGGATTTCCGAATCTGATTGTGCCCATTTCGATGGGCTGCACGTTTGCCGATATGGTTGATATGAAGGTAGTGCTCGTGCATCTGTTAGCTCAGGCGCTCAACTTACTTCCAAGTCTTTTGACCCTCGTGATGGCTATTCTTGCCTTTGTCGCATGGCGAAGGAGGCGAGAAACAGGATTCCTATTGTTGAGTATCGGCCTCGCAATTAATGCTGTATTGAGGGGAGCTACCACTCTGACTTTCATGCTAAGGTCTTCCGGATCGGAAGGTATACCTCTTCAGTATTGGCAGTGGATTGGTTGGGTCGCTTCAGTTGTCTCGGTTGTTGGCTGGTGGTCACTCGCAAGAAAGCGGAACGCATCTAGCGACTCTAAGCGGCTTCCTTGAATATCTCGGGATACGCCCGCGCCCGGCTCTGCATGCTGGTTACTCAACGGCACCACGACAGGGGCGCTAAGAATCGTTGATACATTAGGGCCGAGCGAAGCGAGGCGCGGGGGCTCAGGGGGCGGAAGCCCGGAGATAGCGATGACAAGATGGCAACTCCACCATTTCTGCAAAGCTGGCCCAGTTTTAAGGAAAAGTGTGTCTCGTCACATTCTACTGCCTCACGAATCTGTCGGGGTGGGCGTCTATGCGTTGAGTTATTCTAGCCGCAAGTGCTTCACGCAGTTCATCTGTAGGGGCCTGTTCGTTCGCCATGATGTACAGTTGCCGCTTGGGGACGCGGCGCTTTTCTCGCACCGGCCCGGAGAAAATTGCCTGCAATGCTTCAGGACTCATGAAGCCACCAATGTCTAGCGCCGTTCCTTCTCGGATCAGGAAGTAGTGTTCGGTCCCGCCCATATCGCCGATAAGCCCCCACGCTTCGCATGACTCGCCGAATCGCTCAAGGAGTTCGACCGCTGCGACCGCGCAGAACTCATGGCGGCATATTTCGACGATATCGCCTTGTTTGATTTCTTCCAATTTATTGGACGGCTGCTCACGCACTCTCCGCTTCCGCATCCACTGCGCATATAACAAGAGGTCGCCGTATTGGCTTGGTTCTGAGTCTGCGTCTTCGGTGTCCATTTCGTGCGATCAGTCTCTTACACGACCAGTCGCGCGAAGGTCGTTGCGGCCTTTAGGATCGAGAAGAGGTGTCCGAGCCAACTCCAGAGGGCGTTCTTCTTCGACGGTGCAGGAGAGGTCAGGCAATCAACCTTGGCACCTCCAAACACACTAACGTTCAACTGAGTCACATGGATGACCACGGGCGCGGGCGCGGACGGAGCAACCACCGTCGTAGGGCCTCTCCTCCTCTTTTTGCGCCGTGTCGTCCGGGCCATTGACCAGAATAACAGCCCACCGGGTAGGGTAGGACAATAAGGAATTATATCCGTAGTCATATGTGGTGCGAACAACCGCAGTAACCGCTACTTCTCCCTATGGCTGATTCGTCCACTCGAGCCGCGAGCAACTTGGGCGAACCTGCGAAATCCGCCGGGTTACTCGCATCGGTGGAAAATCGTCAGTCGTTGGTGCATCGGTGAGGCTTGCCCGAACCCCCGTCGGAGCCTCACATCTACCCGCGATGCCCCAAACCCTCAGGCACCGGTACCTAGGACTTGTCCAACGGTGTCGGAGCCAGAATAACCTTCATGTACTTTCCGCCGTCTTTGGCGCTGAGTTTTTCGAACCAGCCGGCGCCGTCGGCGAGAGGCACGACCGCTTCGATCATGGGCTTCACGTTGATGTGGCCTTGGGCAATCAGGTCGAGACAGAGCGGATATTCGCCGGCGCTGGCGCAGGAGCCGGTGATCGTGAGCTCCTTGGTGACGACGGCTTGCAAGGGGAAATCTTGAGTCTTCGGCGAGAGATTGCCGACCAGCACGCAGGCGCCGCCGCGCTTCAGGACGGCGAGGGCGAGATTGAGGGTGGGCGTGAAGCCGACGACTTCGAAGGCCGTGTCGGCGCCGAGGCCGCCGGTGATTTTCGCCACTTCGGCGGCAGCATCGGCTCTGCCGGAATTAATGGTGTGCGTGGCGCCGAGCTTGCTCGCGAGCTCGAGCCGGTTGTCGGCGAGATCGACAGCGACGACGTTTTTGGCGCCGGCCCACCGGAGGGCTTGAATCACGAGCAGGCCGATCATCCCGCTGCCGATCACGACGGCTGTCGAGCCAGGCGCGATCGTCGTGCGCTTGATCGCGTGGACGGCGATCGAGACGGGTTCCACCATCGCGGCCTGGTCGTAGGGCAGGGTGTCGGGGAGCCGGTAGAGGATGCGCTCGGGAATCGCCAGGCGCTCTGCAAAGGCGCCGTGCTGCTTGTACTCGGTGGGCGAGACGCCGACGACGCGGCGGTTGTCGCACAAGTTTACGTGGCCGTCGCGGCAGAAGTGGCACTGGCCGCAGTAGATCGTCGAGTCGAAGGTCACGCGGTCGCCGGCGCGCCATTTGGTAACCTTGGGGCCGGTGGCGAGGATCTCGCCGGAAGCTTCGTGGCCCATGATGAGCGGGGGATTGCGGCGGCCTGTCGAGCCGTTCCAGCCGTGGATGTCGCTGCCGCAGATGCCGCAGGCACGGACGCTAACGACGACCTCGTCGTCAGCGGGCTTGGGGTCGGCGAAGTCGACGAATTCGAGTTTCGAGGGCGCAGTGAGGAGGAGGGCCTTCATAGTACGGGGCTATTGGAATCTGCGACCAAACCCGCCACCTTCTTTCCCCGCAAGCGCGCCTTTTCCAAAGTTTTCGTTTAAGCTAAACCTTTTCCCACCCATGCAACCCTTGTTCTCCCGCAAACGTTTCCTCTCCCTCGCCGCGACGGCGCTCGTCGCCGTGCCGCTGCTCAGTGCCGCCTCCGGCAAGAAGCTCAAGGTCGGCTTCGCGCAGACCGGCGCCGAGAGCGCCTGGCGCACGGCCAACTCCGAGTCGATGAAGTCCGAGGCCGCCAAGCGCGGCATCGAGCTCAAGTTCTCCGATGCGCAAGGCAAGCAGGAGAATCAGATCAAGGCGGTGCGCTCCTTCATCACGCAGGGCGTCGACGCGATCGTGATTGCCCCGATCGTCGAGACGGGCTGGGACGCGGTGCTGCGCGAGGCGAAGCGGGCGAAGATCCCGGTGATCCTGACCGACCGCACGATCCAGACCTCCGACGAATCGCTCTACGCGACCTTCATCGGCTCTGATTTCAAGGAAGAGGGCCGCATGGCCGCGGACTGGCTTGCGAAGCACGTGAACGGCAAGGGCAACATCGTCGAGCTTCAGGGCACACCCGGCTCCGCGCCGGCCAACGAGCGGCGCGATGCCTTTGGCGCCGCGATCAAGAAGTATCCCGGCCTGAAAATCATCGATTCGCAGAGCGGCCAGTTCGAACGCAGCCTCGGCAAGCAGGTGATGGAAGCCTTCCTCAAGAAGCACGGCAAAGCCATCAACATCGTCTACGCGCACAATGACGACATGGCACTCGGCGCCGTGCAGGCGATCCAGGATGCCGGCCTCAAGCCGGGCAAGGACATCACCATCGTGAGCATCGACGCCATCGGCGACGCGATCAAGGCGGTCGCCGAGGGGAAGATCAATTGCACCGTCGAGTGCAGCCCGCTCTTCGGCCCGAAGGTGTACGACACCGTCGAGCAGCTCCTCGCCGGCAAGAAGGTCGAGAAGAAGCTCTACAACAAGGACGAACTCTTCGACGCGACGAATGCCGCGGCGGCACTGCCGACGCGGAAGTATTGAGGTGCGTTGCCATCGTCTTCGTTGTCGTCGTCGCGTTCCTGACGCGCGTTACTTCGGTTATTTTGATGTACGTTTCCGTTGAGGCGGCGGGTTGAGCATAACCCGCGCCTCCTTCATCACTCTCGTGGCAGATACCTCTCTCCTTCAACTTCGCGGAATCACGAAACGTTTCCTAGGCGTTACTGCGCTTAGTGGCGTCGATTTCACCCTGCGTGCGGGGGAAATCCATGCGCTGCTGGGCGAGAATGGCGCGGGCAAGTCGACGCTGATCAAAGTGCTCACGGGCGTGCACACGGCCGACGGCGGCACTATTGCACTCGAGGGCAAGATGATCTCGCCCAACTCGCCGAAAGATGCGGAAAGCGCGGGGATCAGCACGGTTTACCAGGAGGTGAACCTCATCCCGGCGCTGTCGGTGGCGGAGAATATCGCGCTCGGGCGGCAACCGGGGCGTTTCGGCTTTGTGAATTGGGGCGCGATGCGGCGGCATGCACGCGAGGCGCTCGCGCGGCTCGATATCGTGTGCGATGTCGATGGGGAGCTCGGCTCGCTCTCGGTGGCCATGCAGCAGATGGTCGCCATCGCCCGCGCGCTCGATCTGCGCGCCAAGCTACTGATCCTCGATGAGCCGACCGCCAGCCTCGATGAGAAGGAAGTCGCAGAGCTCTTCGGCGTGATGCGGCGGCTGCGGGGCGAGGGAATGGGCATCGTTTTCGTGACGCATTTTCTCGACCAGGTGTATGCGGTGACGGATCGCATCACGGTGCTGCGCAATGGCCAGCTGGTGGGCGAGTTTGCCACCGCCGAGCTCCCGCGCCTTTCCCTCGTGAGCAAGATGCTCGGTCGCGAAGTGAAGGACGAGGTGGGCCGCGCGCCAAATCAGGCGAAGCCCGTCGAGCACGCCGAGGCCCCCGCGCTGCTGGAGGCGCGTGGGCTCACGCGACGCGGCGCGGTGGAATCGATCGATCTTACGCTGCGGCGCGGTGAGGTACTGGGCCTCGCGGGCCTGCTCGGCTCGGGGCGCACGGAGACGGCGCGGTTGCTCTTCGGCATCGATCGCAGCGATGGCGGCGAGATTCGCGTGAAGAACCAAGCGGTGCAGCTGGGCTCGCCGCGCGATGCCGTGCGACTGGGGTTTGCGTTCTGTTCGGAAGATCGGAAGACGGAAGGGATTCTGCCCAATCTGTCGGTGCGCGAGAATCTCATCTTTGCCCTGCAGGCCAAACGCGGGGCGTGGAAGACCCTCGGGCGCGCCGAGCAGCAGAAACTCTGCGACCACTACATCGCGGCGCTGCGGATCAAGACTGCCGACGCGGAGACGCCGATCCGTAATCTCTCCGGTGGCAACCAGCAGAAGGTGCTGCTCGCGCGCTGGCTCGCGACGCAGCCGGAGATCATCATCCTCGACGAACCGACGCGCGGGATCGACATCGGCGCCAAGGCGGAGATCGAGCAGTTGATCACCCGGCTCTGCGCCGACGGTTTGTCCGTCTTGCTGATCTCGTCGGAGCTCGAGGAAATCGTGCGGACCTGCTCCCGCGTGCTCGTGCTGCGGGAGCGGCGATCCGCCGGGGACGTCGCGGCGGGCCCGGCGCTGACCCCGGAGCGACTCATGCGCGCGATGGCGGGAGCACCGGAGTAACGCGATGAGGTATCACCGATGAAGGGCTTCGTTCGCTCACCGATTGCCTGGCTGCTCGCCGGCCTGCTCGCGCTTGTGCTCGTCAACCTCGGGCATGATCCGGCG
>JAZKEV010000575.1:0-3868 GCA_040386765.1 Verrucomicrobiota bacterium
GCTCCCACGCGAGCTGGTGCATCAGCTGGACAAACCCGCCGCCGACCTCGCCCAGAACATTGTCGTCGGGCACAAAGACGTCGTCGAAGAACAGCTCGGACGTGTCCTGGCCATGCATGCCCAATTTGTCGAGATTGCGCCCGCGCCGGAAACCTTCAGCGCCGTCGGTCTCGACCACGAGCAGCGAAATGCCCTTGGCGCCGGCCTCGCCGGTGCGCGTGACGGTGACCACGAGGTTGGCGGTCTGCCCGTTGGAGATGAAGGTCTTGGCGCCGCTGAGCAGCCAGCCGCCCTGCGCGGGCACGGCGGGATCTGGGTGATGAACCCGCCGTATCTGCTCTTTTATCCCGACGCGAACGACGACGATGTGCCGGACGGCGATCCGCGTGTGGCGCTCGAAGGCTTCGGACTGGAGGACACGCACTCGGTGGCGAACAGCCTGCAATTCGGCCCCGACGGTTGGCTCTACGGCGCGGTCGGCAGCACGACGACGGGGAATGTGAGCAGCCGGGTATCGAAGAACGTGACCTTCGTGGGCCAGCACATCTGGCGCTACAATCCCCGGTCGGAGGTCTTCGAGATCTTTGCGGAGGGCGGTGGGAACACCTTCAGCGTCGAGATCGATGCGCAGGGACGGGTCTTCAGCGGCACCAACGGCGGCGCCCGAGGCATGCACTACGACCAGGGCATGCACGGCGCGAAGAACTTCGGAAAGCACGGCACGCCGGCCAATCCGTATGCGTTTGGCTTCTTCGACCACATGGTGGGTAAGGGCGATCAGCGGCGTTTCTCCCAGGCGTTCTGCATCTATGACGGCGACCTGATGGCGAAGGAGTTTGGCGGGAAGATCGTGGCGCCGAACTCGCTCCACAATCTGGTCTACGTGAGTAACCGGATTCCGGATACGTCCACTTTCTCCACGCAGGACGAAGCACCGCTGCTCGTGAGCTCGGATCGCTGGTTCCGTCCGGTCGATGCGAAGGTAGGGCCCGATGGCGCGATTTACATGGCGGACTGGTACGACACGCGGCTCAGCCACGTGAGCCCGATCGACGACTGGAGCAAGAAGGACGGACGCATCTACCGGGTGCGGCCCGCGAATGCCTCGATGGCTCGGGAGAAATTCGACCTGCACACCGCGCCGGTGGCGACGCTGGTAGGATACCTGAAGCATGCGAACAAGTGGTTCCGCAAGCAGGCGACGCTTGAGCTCTACTGGCGTGGCGAGAAGACCGCGGTGCCGGCGCTGGAGAAGTTCGCCCGCGATCCGGCCAATCCGTATGCGCTCGATGCGATCGAGGCGCTCGACCTGCTCGGCGGCCTGAGCGATGGCCTCGCGCAGGAGATGCTGCAGCACTCCGACCCGTATGTGCGACGGTGGATCGTCCGCGCCGCGGGCGATGACAAAGACGTGTCGGCGCCGCTCGGCTCCGCGATCGGCAAGCTGGCGGAAAACGAGAAACAGTCCGAGGTGCGGGCGCAGATCGTAGCGACGGCCCGGCGCCTGCCCGTGGCGGCGGCGCTGCCGATCCTACGCTCGATGTTGGAGAATGAGAACGATGCCGCGGACAAGCGGCTGCCGCTCATGTGGTGGTGGGCCTTCGAGGCCAAGGCGGAGACGGATCGTGCCGCGTTGCTGGCGTTTTTTAAGGACCCGGCGGTCTGGCGGCGGTTGATCGCGCGGACGCACGGCGTCCATCATCTGGCCCAGCGCTGGGCGATGGCGGGCGGGAAAGAGAATCTGGAGGCGTGCGCCAAGCTGCTGGAACTCGCACCGCGGGCGGAGGACCGTACCCTGGTGATCGAGGGACTCTCGGATGCTTTTGAAGGCGGAAAAATTCCCGAGCTGCCGCCGACCCTTGCGACTGCGCTCGCGGCGCACATCGCGAGCAAGCTCGATACCGATCTCGCCCTCGGCGTGAAGACTGGCAACGAGGCCGCGATCAAGAAAGCGCTGGCGACGATCCGCGACAACAAGGTGGCGGCGGCGAATCGCATCGCGCTCGTGCAGGCGTTTGCCGAAGCGGGCAATCGCGACGTGGTGCCGGTGATCGTGGAGGTCTTCACCCGTCCGGGTAGTGCGGTGGCTCGACAGGGCATGCTGCCCTATGCCGCGCGCTTCGACGATGTCGCGCTGGCAACGACGGTGCTGAAGGGGTACGAGACGCGCTTCTCGCAGACCCAGTCTCTCAAGGATGCGACGCATCGCATGCTCGCCAGCCGCGAGGCGTGGGCGAAACTGTTTCTCGCCGAGGTCAACACCTCCTACATCAAGCCACGCGAAGTGGCGCCCGATGTGGTGCGGCAACTCGAACTCTATAAGGATCCCGAGATCGCGCGGCTGGTGAAGAAGCTTTGGGGAGCCTCCAATCTGAAACTCAGCGGCCAAGAAAAGATGGCGGAGAGCCAGCGGCTCAAGCGGATCATCGCGGGCGGCGGCGATGCGGCGAAGGGGAAGGCGCTCTTCGCGCAGCGTTGCGCAGCGTGTCACGTGCTCTTCGCCGAGGGTGGCAAGATCGGCCCCGACCTCACGGGCTACGAGCGCGCGAATCCGGATTTCTGGCTCGTGGGCATTCTCGATCCGAGCGCGGAGATCCGCGAGGGATTCGGCGCCTATACGGTGAAGCTGAAGGATGGTCAGACCCTGATGGGCATGCTCGCGCAGCAGGATGCGAACAACGTGGTCGTGCAGGACATGGCGGGCCAGAAACACACCGCGCGCACGAGCGAGGTGGAGAAGCTGGAGGCATTTCCGCAGTCGATGATGCCGGAGGGACTCCTTAGCGGGATGAGCGATGCGGAGCTGCGGGATTTCTTCGCGTATCTGATGAAACCGTGAGGCGGGCGTGAGCGGCGGGAGCGTTTGAAGCAGGGAGGATTTTTAACCCGCTCTATTTAATGTTAGCGGCTGGCGCCGGTGACGTTGACGGGGATGGAGTAGAGGGACTTGCGGGCGGTGATGAAGAGCGTCTTTCCGTCGGCGCCGCCGAAGGTGAGATTGGCGGGGGCTTCGGCGACGAGGATTTTTCCGATCAGCGAGCCGTCCTTCGCGAAGATCTGCACGCCGTCGCCAGCGCTCGACCAGATGCGGCCGTCTTTATCGACGCGGATGCCGTCGGGACCGCCTTTGTCGATCTTGCAGAGCACCTGGCCGCCGCTCAGCGATCCATCGGCGGCGACATCGAAGGCGCGGATGTGCTTCGGCGTGCCGGAGTCGGCGATGTAGAGGCGCTTCTCGTCAGGCGAGAACGCGAGGCCGTTGGGCTGCCCGCAGTCCTTCACAACGATGGTTGTCTTGCCGGTCTTGGGATCGTGGCGGAAGACGTGATTCGCGGCCTGCTCCTTGCCCTCGCGCTGCTTCGTCTGCGGGTTGGTCTTCAGGCCGTATTCGGGATCGGTGAACCACACGCTGCCGTCGCTTTTTACGACGACGTCGTTGGGCGAGTTCAGCTTCTTGCCGTCGAAGGAATCGACGAGGGTCTTCAACGTGCCGTCTTTCTCCAAGATCGCGACGCGGCGGCCGGTGTGCTCGCAAGAGAGGAGGCGGCCGGAGGCATCGGTGGTGTTGCCGTTGGCGTTCTGGCTGGCGGCGCGGAATTCGGTGACGCCAGCGGCGGCGGTCCATTTCCGCAGGACGTTATTGGGGATGTCGCTGAAGACGAGGTAGCCGCCGTCGGCCTTGATCCACGTGGGGCCCTCGATGAAACCGAAATCGGTGGCGAGGCGGGTGACCTTGGCATCGGAGGAAACGCAGCGGGCGAAGTCGGCGGCGTTCTCGATCTGAAAGTCGGCGGCGGAGGCTGCGGAGGTGACGAGGGCGGACGTGAGAAGGGCGAAGAAAGAGAGAGGGTTCGAAAAGGCGTGCGCT
>JAZKEV010000575.1:3878-4964 GCA_040386765.1 Verrucomicrobiota bacterium
ATGGGAGAAAGAAAGCGGCGATACTAAGTGGGGGCGGCGCGCGAGGGGTGGGTATGGCGCCGGGCGTGGGCAGCGAGAGCGAGCGCCTCAGGATTTGGGCGACTTCTTGGCGTTGGCGAGATCGACCTGCTCGATCGTGTAGCCTTTGGCCTTAAGCAGGGCGATCAGACCCTCGGGACCGGCGAGGTGGCCGGCGCCGACGAGGATGAGCTCGACCTCTGATGTCTTGATCAACGCCTCGATGCGAGGGAGCCACGCGTTGTTGCGATCGACGAGCAGATCTTTGAAGACGGCGGGGTATTTCTTGCGCGTATCCTCCAACATGAGCGTGTCGATTTTCTTGAGATCGCCGATGCGCCAGGCGGCGATAAGCTTTTCGAGAATGCCGGGCAGCTCGGCGAGATCCTCGATGGTCTTGGCGATCATCTCACTCTCGTGGCCGGCGCCGAGATTGACGAGGTGCTGGAGGTGGCGTTCGAAGGTCTCGAGTTCGCCCGTGCTCTTGCCCGCCTCGGCGGTCTTGTTGAAATAGTGGATGTCCACGCCCTGCGAGGAGATACCGAGTTTCTGCAGTTCGACCATGGCCATGGTGATCGTGAAGAGCCAGGGCTTCATGTGCCTCAACTGCTCGAGCGGCAGGCCGGACTTGGCGCAATACTCCTGCACGGCTTTCCATGCTTCCGGTGTGAGCACTTTCTCGAGCGACGTCCCGTCGGTGTACATCCCCTGTGTCGTGATAACGCCGAGCATCTCCGCCGAAGACTGCAGGCGGGAGATGTCGGTCTCGAAGAAGAGCTTCTTGCTGACGGCGAACGCGTGATCGAATTCAGCGGGCAGCGGGAAATCGGCCGGGCGCAGCATGTGGAGTGTGCCGGCGAGGTAGAGCGAGTTAGCGCCGCGGGAGATTTTCCAGACGGAACTCTGGGCCGAGAGCGAGGTGACAAGAAGCAGCGAGACGAGCAGGAAACGGAGCATGGGCGGCAGGGATGTGAGGGGTGCGGGCGGACGAAAGAAAAAAGCCCGGGCGGAGAGCCCGGGCGAGAGTGTAATGCAGGTGTCGAGAGGCGGGAGCGTTCAGCTCTTCTC
>JAZKEV010000575.1:4974-7308 GCA_040386765.1 Verrucomicrobiota bacterium
GATGCCGGGGGAGTAGTGCTTCACATTGGTGTAGCCGAGCTTTTGGGCGGCGCTGGCGGCGGACACATAGGCGGAGCAGTATTCATTACCGCAATACGCGACGATGAGCGCATTCTTGTCCTTGGGGAGGAGGCTCGCGATTTTCTTCTCGTTGGCGTCGAAGTCGATCGCGCCGGGGATGCGGCCTTCCTTGAAGGAATCGGAGCCATTTACGTCGAGCACGGTGACGGCTTTTTTGTCGATTGCGGCCTGAAGCTCCTTGTGCGAGATGGAGGCGAACTTCGAAGAAGCGGCAAAAGCGGTGGCGACGAGACCGAGGGCGAGAAGGAGAAATGAGAGCGTTTTCATCGGGGGAAATCGTAGAGGGTGGGGCGTAAATCGCAAGACAGGGATGGGGTTTGGGGACGCGGAAGGGAAGGAGGCGAAGGAACGCTAATCTGCGCCAATCTTTTGGCGGGAGGGCGGGCTTACGTGTGCGTGCCCCCTGATCGGCGAGGTTCGGGAGTGAGTGGGGATGTTCGGTTATCTCCGCCTATTTTGAGGGTGAACTCGTGGGGAGTTGGAATTGCGGCAGGGGGCGGAGCGGGCCGAGGGCGAAGAGGATCAGGGAGAGGCCGATGAGGGGCATGATGCCGTAGCCGAGGAAAACGGGCATGTAGCCGTAGCGGTCGATCACCCAGCCGCCCAGCCAGCTGAACACCATGCCGCCGAAACCGGAGCCCATGCTGGCGAGGCCCCAGACGGAGCCGACCATGTTTTTCGGCACCACGTCGGCGGGGAACGCGAGGGCATTGGCATTGTACCCGGTGTAGCCAAAGGTTGCGGTCGAGATGAGGGCGAAGGCAATCCAGACATTCGTTACGAAGGCGGCGGGAATGGCCGCGGTCATCAGGAAGGTGAAGATCGCGATGCTGGTCTTGCGCGCGCGCGTGGGCGAGAGGCCGCGGCGGAGAAAGACGCCCGTGAGCCAGCCCGCGACGAGGTTGCCGAGGTCGGCGGTGAGAAAGGGAATCCATGCCGTCATGCCGATCTTCGTGAGATCGAAACCGTGGACGCTCTTTAGATACTGCGGAATCCAGAAAATGTAGAAGTACCACACCGGATCGATGAAGATCTTGGAAATGGTGAGCACGCCTACAAAGCGCGTGCGCAGAAGTCTCCACGCAGGAGCGGGGCGCGCAGCCGCCGCCTCGCGGAGCACATGCGGCGGTGTGCGATAGACAAACCACCACGCGACGAGCCAGACGTAGCCTGTGAGGCCGACGGTTACGAAAGCCGCCTGCCAGCCCCACGTGAGCGTGAGCCAGGCGACGAGCGGAGCGGCGATGATCGCGCCGATGGCCGCGCCGCTATTGAAGATGCCGCAGGCGAGCGCTCGCTCGCGGTCGGGAAACCATTCCGTGGCGATCTTCACCCCGGCGGGCCAGTTGCCAGCCTCGCCGATGCCCAGCAGAAAGCGATACGCGGCGAGCGACCACGCGCCGGTGGTGAGCGCGTGCAGGATGCCCGCGGTCGACCACACGGCCATGCAGAGCGCGTAGCCGAGGCGCGTGCCGAGACGGTCGATCAGCGGGCCCGACACTCCATTGGAAATCGTGTAGGCGAGCATGAACGCCATGAGGACTTTGCCGTAGTCCTCGTTGCTCATGTTGAACTGCTCGCGCAGTTGCGGCCCAATCACCGAAAGGGTCTGGCGATCGAGGTAGTTGATGACGGTCGCGGTGAAGGCGAAGCCGATCATCACCCAGCGGAGACGGGAGAGCGGCGTGGCGTCGGAAACCGGACCGGGGGCGGCCGGGGTAGGCGGGGACGGGGGCGGGGTCACCGGCCGCAAGCCAAGGGGGTGGCGCGAGGCGGGGCGAGGGTTTTTGTGCGGGGGCGAAGGAGGCGCCGGGCGATGGTGAACGAAGGGCGAAGAACGGACGGAAGGAGTCACCCGCGAATGCACGCGAATATACGCGAATGAAAAGACAGGAGGCAGGGGCCTCGGAAACGGAGTGTAGCGTGGAGCTTCAGCCCGCGCTGGAACGGGATAAGGTGTTCGGAGCGCGGGCCGAAGCTCCGCGCTACGGGTTGCGGACGGGAACTGAGGGGATGGACGACCGCATAAAGCGCGACGGCCGACGGCGCGGATGAGCACGCGACGCGCGACGATGCCGCCGATCATGAGGCCGGGTACGAGCACGTTGTCACCGGCACCGACCTGTGCTGGAAGAGGACGTGCGCGCGTAGGCGACTACGTCCGGGTGGGTAAACGGACGAATCCCGCCGCTCACGCGGCGGGCCACACGAGCAAAGGCGAGGAGAGACGGATGCGATGATGAGATGCGCTCG
>JAZKEV010000576.1:0-13692 GCA_040386765.1 Verrucomicrobiota bacterium
TCAATGCATCAAGACCATCCGCAAGCAGCTTGGTGACAGCGCAGGCCATCCCCCTGGACGAACATCCGTGGGCCGAACAGTACGGACGCACCCGCAGCTACGCGGAGTTCCGCTCCCGGGCTCGCGACTACTATCGGCGAAACTATCCGCTGTCCGACGCCGCCCGCGCCGATCCGAATCTCAATCCCGGCGCCGGCTGGGTCAGCAAGTTGTGCATAGAGCCGCGCGTCAGCCTTGCCGTGCTGCACGAGATGCTGGCGCCGCACATCGCAGCAGGGCGCCTTCGCATCTTCACCCATCATCGCCCGGTCGCGGCGCACATGGACGGCGACCGCATCCGGGCGGTGACGCTGCGCGACGAGCGCGCCGGCGACGAACGCACCCTTTCCGCGCCGTACATCATCGACGGCACCGAACTCGGCGACCTGCTCGAACTCGGCAAAGTGGAGCACGTCATCGGTGCGGAGTCGCAGCGCGAGACCGGCGAGCCGCTCGCCACCGAAGGCCCCGCCGATCCGCGCGACCAGATGGTATTCACCCACGTCTTCGCTCTCGACCACCTGCCCGGCGAAGAGCACGTGATCGCAAAGCCCCGCGACTACGATCTCTGGCGCAATGCCCGCGACTCACGCGGCGGCGACAAACCCAAGTTCTCCATTCCCGATCTCTTCGGCGAAAAAATCGACCACATGGGCCGGCCCATCAAGCCCGGCCAGTATCGCACGAGCACGTGGAGCTTCAGACGGATGCTGTGCAAAGACAATTTCGCGCCCGGCGCATTTCCGAGCGATGTCACGGTAGCGATCTGGCACGCCAACGAGTATAACAAGGGCGTGCTTTGCGGCGTCTCGCCCGAGGAGCAGCGCAAGCACCTCGACGCCGCCCGGCAGCTCAGCCTGAGCACGATCTACTGGCTGCAAACCGAGGCGCCCAATCCCGCGACGGGCAAAAATGGCTTCACCGGCCTGCGCCCACGCGGCGATTTTCTCGGCACCGCGGATGGCCTCGCGCAGGGGCCGTATGTCCGCGAGTCGCGCCGCATCCGCGCAGAGTTTACCGTGCTCGAGCAGCACTTCCGCACCGATCAGCGGGGCCAAAGTGAAGGCCCGCTCAAGTATCGCGACTCCGTCGGCCTGAGCGGCTATCGCATCGACATTCACAAGCCCGTCGCTCCCGGAAAGGCGAGCATCACCGAGGTCTCGCACGGCAAGCACTGGCTCCAGCAAATCCCCCTTGGTGCGCTTATCCCCGTGCGCGTGGAGAATCTCCTGCCCGCGTGCAAGAACCTGGGCGTGACGCACGTCACCAACGGCGCGTTTCGCGTGCATCCCACCGAGTGGAATATCGGCGAGGCCGCCGGGGCGCTCGCGGCCTTCTGCCTCGCCGGCAAGCACACGCCACGCCAGGTCCGGGCGACGCCGGGACTTCTCGCCGACTTCCAGCGCGAGCTCGTCCGCCAGGGCGTGGAGCTGGAGTGGCGACAGATGGCGACCTCCCGCTCTTATTACAGCCACCACAATCTCGAACTGAAAGACGCCGATACCTTCTATTTCGGCGAAGCGTCGCGGCTGAAACCCGCCGCGCTCTGATCCGTTTTCGCCCGCCCGCGATGTCCACCTCCACCACCTCGTTACGCACCCAAGTTCTCGTCGTCGGCTCCGGCGCCTCCGGCATCGCCGCCGCGATCGCCGCCGGCCGCAATGGCGCCGATACGCTCCTGATCGAGAACGCCGGATTCCTCGGCGGAATCTCCGCCACCCTGCCCTGGCTGGGCTTTCACGATCGCGAGTACCGCCAGATCGTCAAAGGCCTGCCGCTCGAGTTTGCCCGCACGCTACAGGCCGCCGGAGCCGCGAGCGATTTCGAGCTCGATCCCAAGTGCGGCTCGGCGCTCAGCATCGACACGCACTGGTGGAAAATTATCGCCATGCAGCTGATGCGCGAGGCGGGTGTGCGCCTGCTGCTCCACACCCAGGTCGTCGAGACGATCCGCGAGGGCGACGCCATCCGCGGCGTAATCGTCGAAAACAAATCGGGCCGCCAGCGTATCGAAGCCGACATTACGATCGACTGCAGCGGCGATGGCGATGTGGCCGCGCGAGGCGGAGTCGCGTGGGAGAAGGGTCGCACCTCGGATGGCCTCGTGCAGGCGCCCACGCTCGTCTTCAAGCTCGCCGGGGTCGACCGCGCCGGTTTTGTGGCCGGCTGCAAGAATCCCGCGACCGCCTACCGCGAATGGCTGGTGCCCTACCCCGAGCTTTGGGCCAAGATGATGCGGCGCATCGACCGCATGAACGTGATCGTCTGCGGTGGCTATGCCAACCTGATCGAGCAGGCCCGCGCCGCCGGGGAATTCAGCGTGCCGCAAACCCGCATCGTCGGAGTGAAGCTGCACCGGCCCGACGAATTCCTCGTCGTGATGACCCGCGTGCTCGGCCTCGATCCGACGAGCACCACGAGCCTCACCGATGCCTACACGCGCATTTACGAGCAGATCCCGATTCTCGTCCGGTTCTTCAAGAAATGGGTGCCCGGCTTCGAGCGCTCCCATCTCGGTGAAATCGCTCCCATGCTCGGCGTGCGCGAGAGCCGGCGCATCATGGGCGACTATGTGCTCACGGCGGCCGACTTGATTGCGGGCCGGGTCTTCGACGACGCGGTGAGCATGGGCGGGTATCACATCGATATCCATCGCCCGGCGGGCACGTGGGTCGATTCGCACAATGTCCGCGCGTACACGATCCCGCTGCGCAGCCTGATCGCGCGTGATGTCGATGGCCTGCTGATGGCGGGAAAATGTCTCTCCGCCACGCATGAGGCAGTCGCGTCGACGCGCGTGATTCCGATCTGCATGGGCCAGGGGCAGGCTGTCGGCACGGCTGCGGCACTCGCGGTAAAGGCACGAAAGAGCGTCCGTGATATTTCCATCGCGACGCTGCAGGATACCCTCGTGGCACAAGGGGCCGAGATCGGCCGGACGCTGGGCGAGCCCAACTGGGCTGCGATCGAGGAGGTGGGTCAGCTGCCCTTTGACGAACCGCCGACCACGGGGGACAACGACACGGTCTCCGCGGTCGAGACTGCCTGGGTGCCCTCGGGGGTTAAATAGAAAGGTCGCCATGAGATCCTACCTCATCTCGCTCGCCCTTCTTCTCGCTACGCTCTCGCCCGGCCCTCTGGCCGCGGCGGATGCTTCCGCTCCCTCGCAGTTCGACATCTATTCCGGCAAGGCAGCCGAGCCCTACTACGCCTTCCAGCCGACGTGGATCGCTCCCGCCAAGGAGGGCTACGAACGCCGCTCGGAGGCGAGTGCCGTGAATCTCAAGAATGGCCATGTGCTCGTTGCTTGGTGCGATCTGGTCGGTCGCAGCGACAATGCCCGCGGCTACATCTCGGCAATCGAGCTATCGCCCGACGGCAAACCCATCGGCGAAGCGCGAATCGTCGTGCCAACTCCGCCCGGCGGGCTCAACTCCCTCTCGCCCGCCCTGCGTCGCCTCGCCAATGGCGAGATCGGCATGGCGTTCAGTTATCGGATGAGCACGAAGATTGCGTCGCGACGTTTCATCACGTCGAAGGATGAAGGACTCACCTGGTCCGAGGCCGTGGTGGTCTCCGATGGTTCGGATAGCTACATGACGGGCTGCAATGACCGGCTCACCGTCCTCAGCTCGGGTCGATTGTTGGCGCCGCTGCATTGTAGCGAAGATTGGGACAAGCATCACCTCCACGTGAAGGTGTCCCGCTCCGACGACCACGGACGCAGCTGGCAGACGACCAAGACCAAGCTGGAGCTGCCTTACGTGCGCTGGGAAGGCCGGAAGGTCAGCCTCGAGTCGGGTCCGCACGAGCCGTGCATCGCCGAGCGCGCGGATGGCAGCCTGTTGATGACGATGCGCACACCTCTGGGCACACAGTTCTTCTCCGAGTCGTCCGATCGCGGCGAGACGTGGAGCGACCCACGCAGTCTCGAACTGATCAGTCCGCTCGCGCCCGCCAATCTCACGCGCATCCCCGGCACGGACAAGCTCCTCATGGTGTGGACGCCCAACTATGAATCCGCCAAGCCTCTGCTCGGGAGGCGCAATACGCTCATGGTGTGCGTGAGCGACGACGGCGGACGCACGTGGCCGCACGCCCGGCGCAAAATCCTCCTGCACGATCCGACGAAATCGACCGACTACGCGAGCGTGCTTTACCGGGATAAGGAGGTCTGGCTCACGCTCCGCGCCAGCAGCGGCCCCGGTGTGCTCCAAGGCCAGACCGGCACCTCGCTCGTGCGGGTGCCGCTGGCTTGGTTTACGGAGTAGGGTTGGTTCCGGTCTGTCCGAGCGCACTGCATCGCGTTTCGAACGAAGACGTGACCTGATCCCGTGGCAGCCACCTCGCTTGCGAGCGCGGATCCGAATTACAACAAAGCGCCAGCGAGCTGGCGGCCTACCACGCAGACGGACCCGCGGCGTTGTTCCGGTCGCGGCGTAAAGCCGCTCCTACAACTGGACGGAGGTGCACGAACGCGGCGCCGCGAGACTAGGCCGGCAGAAGCGGCATCAGGATTGGACCCCGCTTTTCATGCGATCCTGACTGGGCACATCCCAGGGCGTGGGCGTCGTGTCAGGGAGAACACGACGCGCCCTACCCCATTGGATCAAATTTCGGTATCGATCACCCAGATCGGGCAGGCGCCGCGGCCCAGGCCGTGATAATAGAAGACGAGCGCGCGGCGACCCTCCATCGGCACCAGCCAGGCGTAGCCGAAGTCGGTATTTTTGTCGTTTTCGATCTTGGGCAGCTCGATCAGGGCGCGGGTGCGCTTGAACGAAAGCGTCTTCGGGTCGCCCTTCCAGAGCTGCGCGCTGCCCGGCGCGGGGCGCTCAAAAGTGATGGCTAGAAGTTCGTCGGGCGCGTGCGGATTCACCATGGCAAAGGGGTGCGCCAGGTTGTTCGCATGCTTTCCCACCGCTGTGATATTCGAGAGCTCGGTCTTCCACGTTTGTCCCCAGTCATCGGATACGGAGATGAATTGCCGGGCATTGGCCGGACCCCGCCCGCGGATGAAGACGAGCAGGCGGTCGCGATGCCGCACGATCACGGGCTCGCCGGCATTGAGATTATTGACCATCGCCGGCTCGCCCCAGGTGAGGCCGTCGTCCTCGGAGATCGAGCGCCAAATGCCCGTGTCATAGGGCTTGGAGCCGCCGCGATAGTGACCGACCGACATGAGCCGCTTGCCCGGCAGCTGCACGATGCTGCCCGTCGAGGAACCGGTTTTGTTCGGCCCGAGCGCCGAGGTATCGACCGGCTTCCACGTGCGCCCGCTGTCGGTGGAGCGCCAGCCGAAGATGTGGTTCGTCGTATTGCTCTTGTGACCGTGCGAAAGGAGGATCACCGAGCCATCGTGCGCCACGCCGAGGGCCATGTTGCCGCTGTTGGTATACTCCATGCCGGGACCAAACTCCTTCAGCACCTGCGGCGCGGAGAAGGTTTTGCCGCCATCCGTGGAGATCGAGACCGCCGGGCAACTCGCATCGCCGTGATGCGTGCCCGCCTGATAGCCGAGTACGATCGTGCCATCGGCAACGCGCACGGCCTTCGGCCACGCGAGATGGGCGAAGCGCGGGTTCTCCGGCGGAGTCACGGCTACTCTCACCGTATCGCCATTGGGCGCCTTTCCCGCCCACGCGGGTAATGCGTCCGAGGCCAAGAGCGGCGTGCTTACGAGCGGCGCAAGAGCGAGAAAACAGAAAAGACGGCGGTTCATGAAATCGTTTTGTGAGGTGAATTAGGGAAGGTGAAGAATGTGAGCCGGTCAGAACTGACCTTTGATGCCAATGGTGGTGTAGTAGCCGAGCTCCTGATAGCGGGTGTATTTGGCGTACTCGGGCGTACCGGGCGCGAAACGCAGCCCGCTGCCCACGCCGCCCTGGATGTCGCTGATCGAGCCGTAGAGTGCGTAACGCTTGCTGAAGCTATACTGCGCGCTCAGCGCCCAGCGGGTGCGCTCCGCCTGATAGTTGTAGGTATTAGCGGGCACCGTCGCACTGGCGGCGACGAGATCGCGCCGCGTCTCGCCCTGATGCGTGACAGAGAGCTTCACGAAGTAACGCGGGCGGATGAAGTTGATGCCGCCCGCCACGCTCTGCGGATTGAAGCCATCGAAGTCCGCGGTGTTGCTGCCCTTCAACCACATCTTCGTGGCATTGCCGAAGACCTGGAAACCGCGCGCCCAGCGTGGAAGGAACGAGAGCGCCTGGCGGAAGTTAAACTCCACGCCGGTGATCTCCGCATCGCCGTCGTTGATCCGCGTGCTGATGTCGTAGTCGAGAAAGCCGGGATCGCCACCTAGGCCATACTGCTCGAGCAGTTCGGGCGTCGCCGGGGTCCGCAGGGTGCCGAAGAAATTTTTGATGTTCTTCTGAAACACGCCGACCGAGCCGAAGCCGTCTTTAAGATAGTACGACTCGATCGAGAGATCGTAGCTATCGGCCGTCCACGGTTGCAGAGCGGTGTTGGTGACGGTGATCGTCGGCACGGCGACGTCGGGCTCGGAGATCGTGACGCCGGGGATGACTAGCGTGACATTAGGACGGCCAATCGTCCGCGCATAGGCGCCGCGAAGCACGATGCTGTCGGAAATGCTGTAGGAGAGATTCAAACTTGGATAGTAACCGTGGTAATCGCGCTCCGCGTGGGAACCGCGTTCCACGTAGCGCAGTTTGCGCAGCGCGAGCGCATCGCTGGTGATCAGCACGCGCTGCCCCGCGGCATTGCGGACGAAGTTGCCGCTCGCATCGCGCTGATACTGGGCGTTGATGTCATTGAGCGGGCCCCAGCCTTCGATCGCGGTGTTCTCGAGCCGCACGCCGGCGACGACCCAGAGGCGGTTGCTCAAGAGGCGCACATCGGAGCGCAGGTACGCCGCCGAGATCGTCTCGATAAGCTTGCGCGAGGTGGTGACCTGATTCTGATGCGCCAGCGGTTCGTCGAGCACGAACCAGTCCGGGTGCTGCTGGTAGAGCTGCCAGACCTTGGGCACGCTGATCCAGCGCATGGGGGTGCCGTAGATGGTGGGCGCGGTGGCGTTGTACTCCTCGTCGAACACGTCGAAGTTGCGCGCGAGACGGGACGTGACGTCCGTAAGACCGTTGGGCCGGAAGTTCCATGTCTTGGCCCACGTGCGATTATCCTTCTCCATCCGGTCCATGGATACGCCCGTCTTGAGCGTAAACGGCAGGCGGCCCGTGAAGTCGCGCGCAAGGTCCATGCGACCCGCGGTCTTCATCGTGTGGAAGCGGCGCTGCATCGAATTACCGCTCACCAGCGAGTAGTTGCCGCCATCGTAGAGATCGACCGGCGCGCCGGTGCGCGACGTGGCGGCATAGCGCGTCGGGATGGTGCCACCCGAGGACGGGATACCATCGCCGCGGATGATCAGGTTTGTGATCGTGGCGGGGGAGTTGAAGAAGTAGCCGCGATCGAGGTCCCACAGCCGCGTCTCGGCCTCCGAGAACGACGTCGAGGCATCGAAGCGCCAGCGATCGCCACGGTGGGCAAACTTCAGGGTCATGTGCGTGTTCTCCGTGGGCACATCCTGATGGTTGCCGTTACCCTGCGTCGCGGTGCCCACGCCCGTCGCGGCGCCTTGGGTATGAGTAGAGTCGCCGGTGGCGCCCGCGCCGTAGGCAGCAATGAACCGGCTGCGCGTGATGATGCTCGAAGTGTCGCGATACTGGATGCTGGTGCTCAGCGTATTGTTGGGACTGATACGCCAGTCGACGCCGATCTGGCCGGAGCGCGTCTTCAAGACCTGCGCCAGGCTCTGCCAGTCGCTCTGCGTCTGCACGAGACTGGTGAGATTCCATGTCCCCGTCTCGTCACCATCGTCCCCTTCCTCCATCGGCTTCTGCCGCCAGGTGCGGGAGCCGCCGACGGTGATCGCGAGCGATTTATTCACCGGGTGGAGGTAGCTGAAATTGAAGGAGGGCTGCGTATTGCTCGGGCTGATATCGGGAATGTGCGTCGTGCGGCCCCCATCGAAGGTGATGCCACTGCGATTGTGGAAGAGCGAGTAAACCTGATAATTGAAGACCCGCCGCTTCGTCTCGAAGCCGCTGCGACTGATAAGATTGATCGAGCCACCAAGACCGCTCGCCGGCATGTCGGGCGTGGGCACCTTGGTGACTTCGACGCGGGAGACGTTGCTCATCGGCACTTCGAGCAGCGAGACCGCGCGGGTATCGCCCGAGCGCGCGCCGACCATCTCCCCGCCGTCGACCATCATACCGGTATTGCTGGAGGGGAAACCCCGCACCTGCACCTCGAGCGCCACGAGGCCGGAGTCCTCGATCGAGACGCCGGGGAGGAAGCGGAGAAACTCGCCGACGTTCTCGTCGCCTTGGTCGCCAAACTCGTCGATGGCGACGACGTTCTTCAAGTTGGGCGCGTTGCGCTGCTCGTTCATCGCGATCGCCTGCGCACTCATCTCGCGGTCCACCACCACCGTGAATTCCTTCAGCTGAACGGGTGCGCCGTCCACTTGCGGCGGTGCAACAGCACCGACACGCACGAGCTCGAACTCGCGGTGGGTCACCTGCGCAGCGGTCACTTGCAGCGTGGTGCTTTGCCGCTCCAGGCCGAGATAGGAAACCGTTACTCGGACTTCGCCGGCTGGCACGTCGAGCAGGCGGAATGAACCGCTCTCGTCGGTCACCGTCTCGCGATTGGTGCCCTCGATCGAGATGCGCGCCTTGCTGAGGGCTGCGCCGGTCGCGGCGTTAAAAACCCGGCCCTCGATGGTGCCCTCGGCCGACTGCCCATAGGCGGCTGCGAGCGCAAACATGCCGACCAGAACGTAACGCGTCACGCGGCAGAGCGCGCGCAAAGAGAATAGATAGCCGGAAGCGGTCGACGACATGAGGGGAATGGGGTTACGGTGCAGCGGATCGCGCTTTGAAAAGCCATCCGAGCACCACGACTCGTATCCTTCAATTACGCGTCGCCGGGACAAACCGCTTTTATTGGTCCGCATTTCAGACCACCGCGCTCTGGCGCACAGCTATTTCAGGCCTTCGGACCGGCCACCGAACCGCCCGGAACAAGCTCAGGCATCAACAGGCGTTGATCGCCCGGCCGGGCCGTGCCCTCGATCGCATGCCGCACGCGATCGAAAAGCAGCCGTGCGGCCACTTCCATGTTTGCCCGATAGAAGGCCGGTGTCGGCCGCATGAATTGCAGGAACGGATCCTCGCTGCGGCAGATCAGCGAAACATCGGCGGGGATGCGCAGCCCCCGGCTGGCGAGATGCGTGGCCACGGTCGCATAGTGATGCGTGTGGCTGATCACGAAAGCGGTCGGCGGATGCGCGGAGCGCAAGGCGCCATCGAGCTGCCGGCACAAAGCATCGGCATCCGAATCCGGCCGCTCCAGAAGCAGCGGCACTGCGGCGCCATCGCGATGTGCTTCGAAGGCCTCGCGGAATCCTCGCACGCTATCCAGCTCCCCCGCCCTCCGGGTATCGTAGGCGACGAGCGCGATCCGCCGATGCCCTCGCGCCAGCAGCAGGGACGTCGCATGCCGGATGCAGGCGTGGTAGTTGATGCCAGCGCTCGAGAGCGTGAGGCCCGGGTAAACATTGCCGTAGACCACCACGGGGAGCTCGCTCTTCTCGAACCACTCCTGCATCCGGCGATGCGCGAGCACGAGAACCCAGCAGGCCTTCGGCGTGGTGCGCACCAGTCGCGGCATCAAGCGGCCCGGGTCGGTGCGGGTGAAGCGCTGTCCTTCCAGCACGTCGACATTCCACCCCGCCTCTGCGCACAGCGCGCGGAAGACATCGAGTACCTGGATGAAACGGGGGGGCATCCGGTACACCGGCTCCGAGCAGATCACTCCCACCTCGCGCGACGCCACCGCAGCGGAGCGCTTCTTCTTTCCGCGCGCAGCCACCGGCTTGATCCGGTACCCGCGATACGGCTCCACCGCTATGCGCTTGTTTGCAACCAATCGCTCGAGCGCGGCCCGCACCGTCTGCCGGCTCACGTTGAGCGCGCGTTGCAGCGTCCGCTCGCTCGGCAGCCATTCGCGCCACCGCTCCACTTCGATCTCGCGCTCGATACTTTGCGCCACCTGGTCGGCGAGGAGCATGCGACGCGGTCGAGCGAGGGGTTGCATGGCTTTATCCTAACACCCGTCGTGCAATTTCAACCCAACACTGGCTGCTCCATCGCCTGCGCCCGTACGATATCCCGGGGCATGAAGTACCGGTACCCGATCAACAACACCGTTCCGGCCACGAGAAAGATCCCCGAGATGGCCGCGAAGATCGCCTCCAAGCCCAGCGTACCTTTCAGGAAACCCACGACCAATACCCCGCAGCCGCCCGCCGCGGTCGAAACGCAGTTCATGATGCCGATGCCCGTCGCGCGAAACTGCGAGGGAACCACCTCACACTGCGTGGGATTATCGTTGGCCTGCCCCAGCCCCCGCAAAAACGAGAAGGCCGCTATGCCGACGGCCACGACCGGAAATTCCGGCCGCCCAAGAAAGAGGAGGAGAAAGGGCGCCGCGGCTAAATAGAATATGCCATACAGCATCATCCGCCGCTGCGGCGCATGGCCTGCGACGCGGTCGGAGATGATTCCTCCCACGAAGATGCCGAGCATCACCGCTACCTGCAGCATGAACGTGCCCGCGAAACCGGCGCCCGCGAGCGTCATGTGGTAGGTATCGCGAAAGTACAGCGGCAGCCAGGTGAAGAACACCCACATGCCAAAGCCCGAGAGCATCGACTCCAGCAGGAGCGCATAATAGGACGGCGCCCGCGCGAGGTACTTGATCGCCGCCACAAACGATCCCCGCTTCGCCTTTGCCCCGGTCTCCGATCCCACCGGCTTTAGCGCCGGAGGCATCATGCGCGTGCCCACCCACGCGAGAATTATTCCGCCCACGCCGAGAATCCAGAAGCCCGAGCGCCAGCCATGGTGCTCCGCCATGTAGCCGGTGAAGCCGCCACCCACCACCATGCCGCAGTTGATGCCAATGGTGATGAAACTCATCGCGCGGGCACGCGTGCTGGCAGGGTGATAATCCGCGATCAGAGCCACCGCGGCCGGCAGGAACAGGCATTCGGCCACGCCAAGGCTGAAACGCAACGCGAGCAGCATGGGGAACCCGCTGGCCAGGCCCATCAGCGCCGTCACGGCGCTCCATGCCGCGAGGCTGCCAAAGACGATCTTCGTGCGCGAAAAGCGGTCTGCGAGGCTGCCGGCAAGCGGCGAGCCCAGCGCGTAGCTCCAGAGAAACAGCGAGCCCAGGAGGCCGAGCTGCACATCGGAGACGGCAAACTCGGTGCGCACCGCCGCGAGCACCGCGGACATCGCGGCGCGATCGGCATAATTTAATGCGGCTGCCACCGCGAGAAAAGCGGCGACACGCCAGCGCGCCTGTCGGGCGAAGTCGAGAGGGGTCATTACAGAAAGCGAAGCCGACAGTCACGCAGCGCCGTCGCATCGCGAGAAAAGAAGAATGCTGGTATACATCACGGACCAGCTGGCGATGTTGAGCCTCCCGTTTCTGAAAATACCGAGGTGATCTTGTGGGTCGCGACGGCTCGGCGGGGACGTCTCACCCGACCTTAAGCGGCAACGCCCCTTACTTCTTCTGTAGCGATTTCATCTGCTCGGCGTAGCGCTTGCCGAACTCGCGGAGGGAGGCGGAATCGAAGTGCACGCTGTCGCCCTTGTGCTGCAGGCCATCGGAATCGGCGACGGCACAGTACGGAATGAGTTTGGGGAGAGATTCGATCTGGGCATTTATGGTCCGCCACAGCGTGGAGGGTTGGCCGTCTTTGGATTTCTCGGCAAGGAAGAGCCCGAGTTTGCCCGCGACGAAGGGCGCAGTGTTCACGCCCAAATCGGAACGCCAGTCCTTCACCGCTTGCGCGAGGCGCTGCGCGTAGCTGTTGGCGGTGTCTTCACTCTTGGAATCTGACTCGCCTTGATGCCAGAGGATGCCTTTCAGCGTGCCGGCCTTCAGCGCCACCTTCGCGCGCACCAGCGCCTGCTCATAGAGATCGCCACCCTTCTGCCAGCGCGCGAGCGGCGTGCCGCCGACCGCGCACGGGATGAGGCCGATCGTCACGCCGGGAGCAGCCTCGGCCATCGCGCGGCCAAAACTCGAACCAAGACCGACGCCCGCGATCGTGGGCTTGTCGAAGTGCAGCGGATCGAGCGCGGGCACCCACGCATTTTCCTTGTCGAGCATCAGCACGCGCGGATGCGGCACCTTGTCCTGCGGCTCCACCTTGCCTCGGCCTGCCATGTTGGACTGGCCGATCAGCAGGTAGAGGTGAAACGACTCCTTGGCGGGGAGCTTGGGCGCATCGCTCGCCTCGAGGCGAAGCAGCGCGCTCACGGAAATCACAATGCAGGCAGCAAGGTAACGTAAGAGCATAAATTAAAAATCACACCGTCGATTCCTCGGAGGCGAAGCAAATGCGATGCTCATGGAGCCAATGCCTGCGCACACCGGACCGAACTGAGCACCCTGCATTGCCATCATTCTCATCCTTGGACCGGCGCCTTCGCGTCGCTTTTTGCGTAAAGCCCTTCGAGGCGATCACGGCTATTGGTCAGATGTACTCGCATCGCGGCGCGAGCGCCTTCGGCGTCTCGCGCCGTGATGGCGGCGAGTATTTCGCGATGCTCTCCATTGCTCCGGCAGAGATATTCTTTCGCATTGTCGCTCGAGATGTAGCGCAGATCGAGCCGCGCGCGCGGGAGGATCGCGAGGCCCAGATGCTCGAGGAGTTCGGGAAAGTAGCGGTTACCCGTGGCTTTCGCGACCGCGAGGTGGAAATCGAAATCCGCCTTCTTCGTTTCGACGCCACTCTCGAGCAGGCGCTGGATGTACTCCACCGCGTCCTTGATCACCCGCAGTTGCTCCGGCGTGTGCCGCAGCGCGGCGAGCGCGGCGGCTTCGCTCTCGAAGCTGATTCTGAATTCCAGCAGATCGAGCACATCGCGCACCGTAATGACGGTGGCGGGATCGACCTGAAAATTCCGGCTCCGCGACGGCTCGAGGACAAACGTCCCCAATCCCTGCCGCGCCTCGACCAAACCCGCCGCCTATGCCAGTGCCGAGCAGGCGCGCGAAGAGACGCTGAAGGCGCTCGAAGTCTATCGCAGCTTTGCCGAGGAGGTCGCTGCGATGCCCGTCGTCACTGGCGAAAAACCTGAGAATGAGCGGTTTCCGGGCGCGGTCGCGACCTGGTCGATCGAGGCGATGATGCAGGACGGCAAGGCGCTTCAGGCCGGCACCTCGCATTTCCTGGGCACCAATTTCGCGGCGGCGCAGAATATCCGCTTCCAGAATGCCAATGGCGAGTTCGAGCTGGCCAACACGATCAGCTGGGGCATGTCGACGCGGATGATCGGCGGCGTGATCATGGTGCATGGCGACGATGACGGGCTGCGCGTGCCGCCGCGCATTGCGCCGTGGCAGGTGGTGATCGTGCCCATGCTGCGCGACAGCGACGAGGATGCGCCGGTGCTGGAATATTGCCAGGCGCTGCGTGACGAACTGGGCAAGCAGTCGGCCTGTGGCGAGCCGGTGCGGGCGCTGCTCGATACGCGCGCGGCGAAGGCGGCGACCAAGCGCTGGGGCTGGGTCAAGAAGGGCGCGCCGATCGTGATC
>JAZKEV010000577.1:0-14709 GCA_040386765.1 Verrucomicrobiota bacterium
CTCCTACAACTATGCACGCCGCCGGAAGTAGAGCTGCGCTTTGCCGCGCCTTACCTTCCGGCCGCAGTATCCTCACGCTTCAACTCACGCGTCATGAGCGCGGCGAGGGCAGCGGCGGGTTTCTTATTTTCGAAAAGGATCGCGTGCGTCTCGAGCAGGATTGGGGCATCGATACCGCGGGTGCGGCAGAGGCTCGCGAAGGCCTCCGTGGTCTTGTGGCCTTCGACGACCGTTCGCCGACCGCCCATCAGCTCGGCAACGCTGCGGCCGGCGCCGATCTGCGCGCCAAACTCGCGATTACGGCTCCAGCCGCCATAACACGTCGCGACAAGATCGCCGAAGCCGCTAAGCCCGTAAAAGGTCTCCGCCCGCGCCCCGAGCGCCCCGCCGACCCGGACCATCTCCGCGAGCGCGCGCGTGAGCAGCGCCGCCTTGGTATTGTCGCCGAGCTTCAGCCCATCGGAGCATCCCGCGGCGATGGCGTAGATGTTTTTCAGGCAGCCCCCAAACTCCACGCCGGGAAGATCGTCGCTCGTATAAACGCGCAG
Source organism: Verrucomicrobiota bacterium (assembly GCA_040386765.1). Taxonomy (GTDB): domain Bacteria; phylum Verrucomicrobiota; class Verrucomicrobiia; order Opitutales; family Opitutaceae; genus ER46. The sequence continues at coordinate 549 of JAZKEV010000577.1, forward strand.
GCTGCGGTCACTAAATGCGGCTTGTAGCTCCTGCGCGACGTCGTCCCCACCATTCGTCGCCAGCACCATCGCGGAGGGATCGCCGCGTGCGACCCCAAGGGCATTCGTCGGCCCCGTCAGTGCACCCATGCGCACTCCCGGCAGGGCGCCTGCAATCACTTCGGAGGGGCGCAGATGCGTGCCGACTTCGAGTCCCTTGGCGAGGCTCACGACCACGCCGGTCGGCCGTATCCGCCCACAGGTCTCGCGCAACGCCTGCGCCGGGCACGCGAGCACCACGACCGCGGCGCCCTCAACCGCCCCGGACAATTCAGGCGACACCGCGATGGAATCCGGCAACGCGACCCCCGGCAGGTAGTCCGCATTCTCCCCCGCAGCGACGATCGCGGCAGCATGCTCCACGCGACGCGGCACAAGCGTCACCGGGTGCCCGCGACGCGCCAAATGCAGGGCAAAAGCCGTGCCCCAAGCGCCCGCACCGACGACGACAAATTTCATGACCCCCGAGTAAAGCGCATGCCCGGTCGAGAGCACGGCGAAAGCGTGCCGCGATTGCGTCATGCCATAGCCGCGAGCGGCGGGGTATTCGTTTGAAATCAGTTGTCGCGATCCACGGTGAGGAGTTCCGAACCATCGAGATGCCCGCCGTCAAAAGCGCAACCGCCACCCTGCCGCCCAGCGGCAAAGCGCTTGTCAGCCCCGCCTTGGCAGGGATACATAAGCATGTGATCTCCAGCCTCTACCCTTTGCGGAGCTTGGTGTGCAAAGTTTCGTGCCTGTGGGTTCTGCTCGCCGGTTCACTCATCTCAATTCACGCCGCTGAACCGTTGCGACTCAGCGGCAGCGTGGCGGGAAGTGCGCTCGAGAATGTCGCGGTGAAAAACGGCCAGATCGTCGCCACCTTCGGCAAGCAATCGGGTGCTGTCCCCCGTCAGGCGGAATGGAAGCTCACGGGCGATCTGCGGGCCAACGCGCACCTCCTCTATTTCTCCCCTCCATATTCCACCGAGGGTATGCCACCACCGCTTTCGCCGCAGCGGGTCGCTCCCTCCAAGCTCACTCACGCCGCCAAACTGACGTTACTATGCTCTCCCGATGTGGGCTCCGGGTGGCCCCAGCGCGCATTCGAGGGGGCCATCGCAGTCTTTGTGTGGATTCTCGACGGCGAACCCGTCGGCGTCTTCCCGCTCGCCGCGACCCAACCGACGGGGTCGTGGACATACGTGGCGCACCGCGAAATCCACCTGACCGAGACCGAGCACGAGCGGGGATTTCCCGCCATTCTCCTTTGGAAAGAGGGCGGCTTCATCGCACCCGAACCGTGGTTTCGCGAGACCGAGGCCAACCAATGGCTGATCGACGCGCACTTCCCGCCGGCCCGCGGGCTCGCGATGCCCAGCGCACCGATCGCGCAGGCGGCCACTCGTCACGGCGTGACCTTGCTGCACATCGCGGCGGAGAGCGGGCTGGACTCCGCGATCGGGGCCTTGGTCGCAGCCGGAGCCAACGCAAACGCGAGTGAACGTACCGATTCCATGGCCGCCCATTGGGCCGCACGCTGTGGCCGCACCGGGGCGCTCACGAAGCTCGTGACCGCGGGGGCAAATCTGGACCGCGCCGCCGGCGACGGCGAGTTTCCGCTCTATCGCTTGATTTGCGCGCGCCACGATGCCGGCTCAGCCGCGCTCGTAAAGGCGGGCGTCAGATATGATCGCACGTCAGACGACGTATCGTATACCGAGCTTGCGCTCGATCTCGGCTTGTTCGAAACGCTGCGGGCCATCGCGACCCACGGCAGCTTGAAGCCATTGCGCGCGCGACTCGACCGCCGGCTTGCGATGGCGGTGCGCGCAGGCGATGCCACGCTCACTGCCTTTCTACTCGAGCAGGGCGCCGAGCCCACGCAGCGCGGGGCTCACGAGCCACCCCTCGTCGCGGCAGCGCGGTCGCCTGACACTAGGCTGCTTAAGCTGCTGCTGGCCGCGGGCGCCGATGCCAACGCGGTCAACCGCGAGGGCACCGTCGCCGTGGCCATCGCCGCGCGCTCGGGCCATACAGCCAATGTGACCGCCCTCCTCGCCGCCGGAGCCGATCCCAACCGCCCGGATCGCACGGGCCGGACACCCCTGCACTTCGCCATCGCGGCCAACGCTGGCGCTATCCAGGCCTTGCTCAAAGCCGGTGCGGCCATCGTAAAAGCCGATCGGAAGGGAGTAACGCCGCTCGACCTTGCGCTCGCGCGCCAATCCCGCGCCGCGGTAGAGGCACTGCTCCACGCCGGTGCACGGATCGATCTCAAGGCCAAGGCGGCGCCGCGCATGCTGGCAGACGCGGTGCTGCTCGACCTGCCCGAGCTGCTCGAGCGCGCGGCCGCCGATGGCTGGAGCCCCCACGCGAACTCCGGGCGCTCCTACTCACCCGCCGCGCTGGCTCGCTACGCCCGCGCCGCAAACGTGATCGCCTGGCTGCAAACCGCCGCCGTGACGCCCGGGGCCGCCATCCCGACCGCCGGGCCGGGCGACCAGCCGCCCCAAGCCGCCGTGACCAAGGCACCGAATGTCGCCCGAAACGGAGAAAGGGACTACCCGGCAGCTACGGTGATGGTCACCACGATCATCGAAGCGGACGGAACGCTCTCGCACACGATTGCCTTCACCGACGACGATGAACTGCGCAGCGCAACGCTGGAATCCGTTCGCGCCTGGCAGTTCAAACCCGGGCGCAAGAACGGCAAACCGAGCGCCATGAGCGCGAAATTTCCCGTTATCTTTTCGGAAATAGACAACCGGATCCATGCCCTCGCCGAGGTCGAAATGCCGGCGGACGCCCGTCCGCTCGACGAGCCTTTTCGCCGACTCGCGCAAGAGCTGGAAAATGTGGGCATCCATTTCGCCAACACGATCAGGGTGGGGTTTATCGTCGAAAAGGACGGCAAGGTCCGCGACCTCGTCCTGCCCGAAAACCTGCGGCCGAGCTACGCCGTAACACTGCGCCAGACGGTCACCGAAGCCCAATTTTCGCCGGGCCGGCGCGACGGCCAGCCGGTGCGCACATGGGTCGAGATGCCGGTCGGGTACGACGTCAGGATGGACTACGGACTTGGGGAAACCTACCGCTTCGAGTCGCGGGTAAATCGACTTAGCAACTCGCTCGACCGGATATGGTGATAAGGTAGCGCGCGTTCTCGCATGAAGTACTGTTCAGGACATGCGCCCGCCGGGGGCGCAGGCGGCTTGGGAACAAGCCGCCCTCTCCCTCCCCTCACTTCAAAAACGCCGGGATCTTCTCCGTCGCGATCATCTGCTCGAAGGTCTCGCGCGAGTTGATCAGCTCAAACGTGCTGCCCTTCACGAGCACCTCGGCGGCCATGCCGCGGGTGTTGTAGCGGCTGGCCATCGTGTAGCCGTAGGCGCCGGCGCTCATGAAGGCGATCAACTCGCCCTCGCCGAGCTCCTGCAGCTGGCGGTCCTTGGCGAAGCAGTCGCCGCTCTCGCAGATCGGCCCGACGATGTCGGCCACGAGCGCACGGCGCGACGAGTCGCGGTGCACCGGCACGATCTCGTGGTAGCTGTCGTACATCGCGGGGCGGACGAGGTCGTTCATCGCCGCATCCACGACGAGGAAGTTCTTCCCGGCGCCGCGCTTCAGGTGCTCCACCTTCGCGACGAGGATGCCGGAGTTGCCCACCATGAAGCGGCCGTGCTCCAACAAGATCTTGAGGCCAAGCGGCTTCAGCAGTGGCACGAGCGCCGCACCGTAGGTCTCGGGCGTGAGCGGCCGCTTGTCGGCCGGCTGCGCGTCCCACCACGCCTGCTGACCGCTCGCGAGGGCATCCTTGTAGACGATGCCCATGCCGCCACCGATGGAGAAATAGGTGATGCCATACTTGGCCTTCAGCTCCGCGGCAAACGGCCCGACCTTCTCGACCGCCTCGATAAAGGGCGCGACGGAAGTGAGCTGAGAGCCGATGTGCATCTGGATGCCCTTGATCTGGATATTCGGGTACTTCGACGCGGCCTCGTAAGCGGCGGCGGCGTACTTCAGCGGGATGCCGAACTTGTTGTCGCTCTTGCCCGTCGTGATCTTGGCGTGCGTGTGCGCATCGACATCGGGGTTCACGCGGATGGCGATCGGCGCCTTCACGCCGAGCTTGCCGGCGACGTGGTTGATGCGCGCCAGCTCCGGCTCGCTCTCGACGTGGAAGGAGAAAATGCCGTTCTCGAGCGCGAGCTTGATCTCGTCCTCGCTCTTGCCGACGCCGGCGAAGACGCTGCTCTTCACATTGGCACCCGCGGCCAGCACGCGGCGGATTTCGCCGCCGCTCACGAGATCGAAGCCGGCGCCGAGATTCGCGAAGTGGCGGAGGATCGCGATATTCGAGTTGGCCTTCATCGCGTAGCAGAGCTGCGCGTCGAGGCCGGCGAGGCCTTCCTGCAGGCGCCGATAGTTATCGGCCATCGTCGCCGCGCTGTAGACGTACGTCGGCGTGCCATAAAGCTTGGCAATCGCCGCGAGGTCGGCGGATTCACATTGCAGTGCGGAACCGGAGTAGTGGAAGTGGTGCATGGGCAGGTAGGAGTGCCGATAAAATCGCGTGAAAGCCGCGAACGTAGCGGCTTTCCGCTTGAAATAACCACTTCAAATTTCGAAATCGCTACCGCTGTGCTGCGCGCGTTACTCAACCTCTGTCGTCGTCCGCCGATCCGTTTTGGATTGCGTCAGGATAAGCGCGGACGGTTTCGGGACCCGCGCTTCGCGAGCTTCATGCTCGAGGGCAACCGCCGGCGGACCGATACGGACTTCCAGGACGCCGTGCTGAAGGGCCGGAAGTTCGTGAAGATCATGCTGAGCCTCGGCCTCGCCGGTGGCGGCGCTTGGGTGCTGCTCGAAAGCGCCAAGGCACTGTCGGTGTTTTAAGGCCCGACAATTTTGAACAGGAAGGTCGGGAAGAGCGGGAAGAAAATCCCGACGCCCCTCAATTCTTTCCGTTCTTCCCAATCTTCCTGTTCAATCGGATTGAAAACGTGTTCGAAGGCGCTGCCAGATGAAGATGACCATCACTGGATCCCTCCGACCCCCAAAAACGAAACAGCCCCCACGCTTGCGCGCAGGGGCTGCCTCCAGTGAACCAGCCCGATCAAGCAGCCAGTCCAAGTCTCTCCACCCGGGCGCGGAGCGCCACGGTGGCGGGCAGACGTAGCACCCGCGACGTGCGGGTGTAGTCCGAAAATACGATCGCCCCGAAGCCGGTGGCGAAAAGGATCGTGGCGCCGAGGGCGGCGCTAAGAGCGAAAGCAGCGAGACCGGTAACGGCCGCCGCGAAGATGATAACTGACGCAGTCTTCATGACATCTATAGGTTGGATGCCATGAGAACCCGGAAGGTTGGCAGAAGTTACAAAAAAAAGCGCGGCAGGTTTGCCGCGCTCGAAAACTCTCAAAATCGGCGCTTCGTCGCGCCCTGCCGGCATTACGCCCCGCCGCCGCTGGTATTGGCCGACTCGGGCGCAAAGCTGGAACGGAAAGTCGCCTTCAAAAAATCGCGATTCATGCGCGCGATGAAGTCGTGCGAGATCAGTTTCGGACACGCGGCGCTGCACTCGTACTGGTTGGTGCAGCTGCCAAAGCCGAGGTCGTCCATCGTGTTCACCATCGCGAGCACGCGCCGGTCGCGCTCGGCCTGGCCCTGCGGCATGAGTCCGAGGTGCGAAACCTTGGCGGCCACGAAGAGCATCGCGCTCGCGTTCTTGCAGGCCGCGACGCAGGCGCCGCAGCCGATGCACGTCGCCGCATCCATAGCGAGATCGGCATCGGGCTTCGGCACCAACATCGAATTGGCATCCGGCGCGGAGCCAGCGCGCGCGGTGATGTAGCCGCCGGCCTGCTGGATCTTGTCGAAGGCGCTGCGATCGGTCACGAGGTCCTTGACGACGGGAAACGCCTCGGCGCGGAAGGGCTCGACGACGACCACATCGCCATCGCGGAAGCTGCGCATGTACACCTGGCAGGTGGCGACGCCCTTGCCGGGGCCGTGGGGCTTGCCGTTGATCGTGCAGGAGCAGGTGCCGCAGATACCCTCGCGGCAATCGTGCGCAAACGCTATCGGCTCCTCGCCCTTGGCGGTAAGCTCGTCGTTCACGACGTCGAGCATCTCGAGGAAGGACATGTTCGGATTGAGATCCCTCGACGGGTAGTCGACGAACTTGCCCGCCGCCCCAGGCCCGGCCTGACGCCAGACGCGAAGCGTGATCGAGAAGAGCTGAGTGGAATTAACGGCGACCATGGTAGGAAAGGGTTAGGCGGAGGCTTTTTTCTTTTTGGCGGAGCGGCGCAGCTCGGCGATGCCGGTGTGAAATCCCAGCTCGCGGGGACCAGTCGGAAGTTTCGGCGACATCAGCTCGCGGATGGCATCGAAGACGACCTTGAACTGCGCATCGTACTTCTTCTCGAGCGCCGTAACCTTACGGGCGAGATCGGCACTCGTGGAGATGAGCTGCCGCAGGCGCACAAAGGCACGCATGATCTCGATGTTGACGGCGACGGCGCGTGGCGAATTGAGCAGCCCGGAGAGCATCGCGACGCCTTGCTCGGTGAAGGCCCAAACGCTCTTGGAATACTTCAAACCGGAGGATGTCTCAATTTGAGATATCCTCGCGATTTCTTCGCGTGTTAGCACGAACATGAAGTCGCTCGGAAACCGCTCCTGATTGCGCCGTACAGCTTGGTTTACCAAGCGCGTAGTCGTGCCATAAAGTACGGCCAAGTCTCTATCCAACAGTACTTTTTGGCCTCGAACGAGAAATATACGCGAATCGATCCGCTCCGACGGGATCACAGCAGAATTCGCGGGAGCACTCCCCACAAACTGGACGTCCGAGGATGTCACAAACTGTGATATCCTCTCCGCGGCACGAGTGCCCACGCCCGCGAAGGATGTCCCAAAATGGGATATCCTCCTTTCGAACTGATCACAATCTGTGACAAGTTCATGACTCCCATCACTTGTAATTACGCACGCTCATCTTCACGAACTCGTAGTTGAGCGGTTCGACGTTGCGGAGCGGGGTCTTGTCGGGGCCTTGGTACTCCCAAGCGGCGGCGTGGCCGAACTTCTCGTCGTCGCGTTTGCACTCGCCGTCGGGGTGCTGGTACTCCTCGCGGAAATGGCCGCCGCAGCTTTCCTCGCGGGTCAGCGCATCGCGGCACATCAGCTCGCCGAGCTCGATGAAGTCGGCCACGCGGCCGGCCTGCTCGAGCGACTGGTTCAGATTATCGGAGGTGCCGGGCACCTTCACATTGGCCCAGAATTCTTCGCGGAGCGCGGGGATCTGCTGGAGCGCCTTCGCGAGGCCTTCCTTCGTGCGCGCCATGCCGCAGAATTCCCACATGATCTTGCCGAGGCGCTTGTGGAAGTGGCTGACCGGCTCCTTGCCCTTGTTATCGAGGAAGCGCTGGGTCATCGAGCGCACGTTCTCCTCGGCGGCCTTGAACTCCGCGCCGTCCGCGCTCGGGCGCGAGCCGGGCTTCTGGCCGGCGAGGTAATCGCCGATCGTGTACGGAATGACGAAGTAGCCGTCGGCCAGACCCTGCATCAGCGCGGAGGCGCCGAGGCGGTTCGCGCCGTGGTCGGAGAAGTTGGCTTCGCCGAGCACGAAGAGGCCCGGGACATTCGACATCAGGTTATAATCCACCCACAGGCCGCCCATCGTGTAGTGCACGGCGGGGAAGATGCGCATCGGCGTCTTGTAGGCGCTCTCGGCGGTGATCTCGTGATAGATGTCGAAGAGATTGCCGTAGCGCTCGCGCACGCCGTTCTCGCCGAGGCGGCGGATGGCGTCTCCAAAATCCAGATACACGCCGAGGCCGCTGGTGCCGACGCCGCGGCCCTCGTCGCACACGCGCTTCGCGGCGCGGGAGGCGATGTCGCGCGGGCAGAGATTGCCGAATGAGGGATACATCCGCTCGAGATAGTAGTCGCGCGCCTCTTCCGGGATGCTGGCCGGATCCTTGACGCTGTCGGCTGCGCTCTTCGGCACCCAGATGCGGCCATCGTTGCGGAGCGACTCCGACATCAGCGTGAGCTTCGACTGATACTCGCCGCTCACCGGGATGCACGTCGGGTGGATCTGCGTGTAGCACGGATTTGCGAAACACGCGCCGCGCTTGTAGGCGCGCCAGATCGCGGTGGTGTTGGAACCCCGCGCGTAGGTCGAGAGATTGAAGACGTTGCCGTAGCCGCCCGTCGCGAGCACGACCGCATCGGCCGAGTGGCGCTCGATCGCGCCGGTGATGAGATTGCGGACGATGATGCCCTTGGCCTGGCCGCCCACGAGCACGAGATCGAGCATCTCATATTGCGTGTGCAGCTCGACGAGGCCCTGCGCGACCGTGCGCATGAGCTGCGAGTAGGCACCGTGGAGAAGCTGCTGGCCCGTCTGGCCGCGCGCGTAGAAAGTACGCGAAACCTGCGCGCCGCCAAAGGAGCGGTTGGCGAGGAGGCCGCCGTATTCACGCGCGAAAGGCACGCCGGTCGCGGCGCACTGGTCGATGATGTTGACCGACACCTCGGCGAGCCGATGGACGTTGGCCTCGCGGGAGCGGTAATCGCCGCCCTTGATCGTGTCGTAGAAGAGCCGGTGTACGCTGTCGCCGTCGTTCTGGTAGTTCTTGGCGGCGTTGATGCCACCCTGAGCGGCGATGGAGTGCGCGCGACGGGGGGAGTCGTGGAAGACGAAGTTCTTAACCTTGTAGCCGAGGTCGCCGAGCGTCGCTGCAGCGGAAGCACCGGCGAGGCCTGCCCCCACGACGATCACCTCGTACTTCCGCTTGTTGGCGGGATTGACGAGCTTGATGTTCGCCTTGTGGTTGCGCCACTTGTCGGCGAGCGGACCGGAAGGAACCTTGGAGTCGAGCGTGGCCATGAGGCGAGAGGGGTCAGCGATTCGTTGAAGCGGTCGCAACGGCGGCGGAGCGCGGTTGCAGTTTGCCGACGAGCACGGCGCCGGGGATCACGAGATTACCCACAAAGTAGGCGACGCAGAAGAGGAGCGAAACCTTGCGCAGCCCGCCCGACCAGCGGCCGGAACGGAGCCCGAGCGTCTGGAAGAGGCTGTCGAAACCATGCAGCAGATGGAAACTCAGCAGGCCCACCGCGATGATGTAGAAGACCGAGACGATCGGGCTCTGAAAGCCGAGGATCATCATCTGGTGGACGTCGAACACCTGCGCGCCTGCCTTCACCACCGGGAAGCCAGCGACCGCGTAGTCATTCACCATGGTGTAGCGAGGGAGCGCTTCTTTGAACGACCCCGCCTGCACCCCGCCAAAGGTGAAGTGTGCGAGATGATAGAAGATGAAGGCCAGCACCACATAGCCCGTGATCCGCATCGTGCGCGAGGCGAGCGTGGCGCGGATCGTATGTTTGAAGCCATACGCCTCCGGACCGCGGGCGCGTTTGTTTTCCAGCGTGAGGACGGTGGCCGCCCAGACATGGATCAGTACGGCGACAATCAGGCCGATGCGGGCCACCCATAGGAGGGGCCCCAGCTGGTGCAGGAATTGCGCGTAGCCGTTGATCTTGTCGGGCTCGGAGAACACCTGGAGGTTGCCCACGAGGTGCCCAATCACGAAGCCGATCAAAATCACGCCCGTGACGGCCATCAGGATTTTGCGTCCGATAGAGGAGCGGAAGAATAAACCGACGAGATTCATCGCATGTAGTCGCCGAAGGGGTCAGGTGGCAGAGCCGCCGCAAAATCGGGCAGCCTACGGTGGATGTAAAGGCACAGGAGGCCTCTATGTAGCTTATTAGCGAGACTAACCCCGTGGACAAGCAACACCCTCTGTAGCGGCGGTCTATGACCGCCGATTGCATACGAAGGCGCTATTCTATTCCTCGGCGGTCATAGACCGCCGCTACATGACGCCCAGCCGGAGGAACCAACCAGTTACTTCGCGAGCGGCTTGAGCAGCGCAAATTTACCGCTGGCCGCCGGAGCGATGAACTTGCGGCGGAAGGCATTTACCCGGGCGCCGTCACCCAGCATGGCGGCCAGGGAGGCCTCGAGATCGCGGTGCGCGTGGGAGTGTGTCGACACGTGATCCGACACGTAGTGGAAGTCCCACCGCGCCTCGCTCGTCTGGACCAGCGAGTAGTGCCAGCACGTAAAGTCCTTGGGCAGCGCGGCATCGATATCCGTCGGCGAGACCAGCGAGCCATCGGCGCGGAAGTAGAGATTGCTCTCGCGGCCGAGCAGCCGGAAGCCATCCGGAAACTTCTGCACGATATCGCCCGTGTGGTAGCGCAGCAGCGGCATCGCCTCGCGGTCCCGGGTCGTCACGTAGATCTGATACACGTCCGCCAGCTCCTTGCGCCACGGGATGAGCTCGATGAACGCATTGGCATCGATTACCTGCGAGTTGTCCTTGAACGCCTCGCCCACAAAGAGATAGCCCGCCTCGGTTGAACCGTACAGGTCGACCTGTGCCGCCGGAAATACCTCGCGGATCCGGTCGCCATGCTGGGTGCTCGCCTTGCCGTAAGTGAGGATGATGGCCTTGAGACTGGGAACACGCACGCCACGCTTCTTAGCCGCCCGGGCGAGGAGCGAGAGGTAAACCGGCTCGCCCTCCAGCACCTCGGGTTGGGTCGCCTGCAGCTCGAGCACGATCCGGTCCCACTCCGTCTCGGGAAAGGCAAAGGGATCGCTCGAAAGATTCAGGTAGACGACGCCATCGAAATACCGGTGAGGAAACGGATGATCCTCGTAAGGACACAGATTGCTCGAACACCCCACCGGCGCGAGGACGCACTTGCGGTAAGGACGGCCGACAAACTCGCGCAGGATTGGCGAGGCGAGGTAGGCGCGCGCGGTCTGCGCATTCCACCAGCCATCCTCCATGATCACGGTCATCGGCGACTGCGTGGTGCCGCCCGTGCTCTCGTACTCGAATTTCTTGGTCGCCAGCCCGCGCTCGATTTCCGCGTAGTCCGCGAAAAACGCCTGATGCCCCCGATCTACGATCTCTTTCTTCGAAAGCGCCGGGATCTCGCGGTAACACGACCACTGCAACGGCTCCGCATGCAGCGGAAAGCGCTGCCCGTAAAGGGGACTGCGGTCGTAGATCTTGCGGACCTCACGCTCCAAGGCCGCCGGCAGAAAATCTTGAGTCGCAGAACCGAGCGACTGAGGGGCATTGGCAAAGGTGGACGCGGACATCAATTTGGGAGAGGTCAGGAAACAGGGGTATTTTCCGATGTCAAACGCCCGGGGTCAGAACAGCCTCGCGCCGAAGCTATCTTTCGCTCCCCGCCATCAACAGCCCAGCCATCGGAGTAGTCGCATTTTCATCGAACTGGAAATGGATGCGACACCGCACCGTCATTCCTTTGCGCTCCGTGGCGCCGGGATCAAGATACTCGAAAAAGCGCCACTTTTCCACAGCCTGCAGCACAGGTCGGTCGAAAGCGACGTAAGGGCTGCTCATGATCGCCGCGTTACGCACGGCACCATCCGCTCCAACGTGAATTTGTACTGTGACATCGCCCTTGATCCCGGCGTGGACCATCTCGACGGGAAAAATCGGCAAAGGATACTGCGCTACCGGATAGCCGCGTCCCGGCGAGTCGGAGGTCGCCTCCACCTCGCCCAAAGTCACAAGCGGCACGCCATAGACCGGAAATACACAACCCGCGCCCGTCATGGTCTGCATCTGGCAGCCAACGCTCAACGCGGCGGCAAACAAAAGCGGCATGAGAAGATAGCGGAGCATATTCTTCGCTCTCAATAGTGCAGCGATTCCGACTACTTGGCGAGGCCGCTTTCTTGCGTCCCTCACCCCTTCTTCATCGCCCACCAAATCGGCTCGAAAAGCATCAGCCCGTTCATCACCAGCGCGTGCGAAATGCCGCCGTTCCGGGCCTTGGTGAGCACGCTCTCCACCGGCTCGAGAGTCGAGTGGAGCTCCTCGTCGGCATCCCACTCCAGCTCGTGCGATTTCACCGCGCCTTCCACGAAGACAAAGTGCGCGCGGTTCGACTGCATTGCCGGATTGGGATGCACGGAGCCGAGCAGCTTGGCCGGCGCGCCGGTGTAGCCGGTCTCCTCACGAAGCTCGCGCAGCCCGGCCGTCACGGGGTCTTCGCCGGGATCCATGACGCCGCCGGGAATCTCGAGCGAGAATTCGTCGATCCCATAGCGAAACTGCCGCACCATCACGAGCTGATGATCGGGCGTGAGCGCGATCACGTTCACCCAGTCGGGCGCGTTGATCACCACGAAATCCCGCTCGGTCGCGCGCGCCGGATGGCGGTAGCGCACCGCATCGACATCGAAAATCCGGGTCTTCAGCTGCAGCGTGCGGCCGAGTTTTTCCCAGCGTGAAGGATCGAGGGGCGGAGTGCTCATGGGCGAAGGTAAATAAGGACAGAAGGTTTTGCCGTAATGACCAACTCGATTCCGAAACACGGCAGGTAGGCGAGGCGTCCCCGCCTTACCCGCAGAACTCACAAACAAAAATGCCCCCCGCCAAATCGGCAGGAGGCATTTTCAAAAACGTAACAGAGCGACCAGCGCGCTCCGCGCGATTACTTCTTCGGCAGCTTGATCTTCTGGCCTACCTTGAGGCTCGACGAATTCACGCCGGGATTCACCGCCTGGATGTCGGCGAGCGCGACATTCTGAGCGCGGGCGATCTTGGCAAACGTGTCGCCCGACTTGATCACATACTCGCCGGGACCGGCCTCGACCGGACCGCTCTTCTTGCCGCCCTTGCTGTCAGCAGCAGTCGGAGCGGGAGCGGGTTTCTTGGCCATCTCCTCGAGCTTGGTGATGCGGCCGCTGAGATTGCCCAGCTCAGGTCCGACCTGATTGAAAGCATCCTGCATGGAGCGCTGGAGCGTCTCACCAAAGCGAATCGCCTTTGTGCCGTTGTCGGCCGCCGTGGTCACGGAGCTTTCCAGTGAATCGATCTTGTCGATCTTGGTCTGCTGTTCGGCCAGCGTGCGGTTTACCTTAGCGAGCGTGATCGCAGAGTAGCCGCCAAGCAGCAGGGCAATTACGCCCACAATGATGCCGCCAACCGGGAGCATGCTGTTGTTTTCACGAGAAATGGTGTCCATGGAGAGAAGGTGAAGGGAGCCGAGTCCTACCCGGAACGGGAGGCGAAGCAAGAAGAGATTGTCACAGTTGTTACGCTGGTAAAAACCGGCTTAAACACCCCTCCACCTCCCGCATTTCCATCCCCGAGGGAGGGAATACGACGCCCCCGGAGACAGACGTTGACATGCCGCGCGCGTAGCCAAGGGTTCCCCGTTCGCTGTTCGGGGTGTAGCTTAGCCTGGTAGAGCGCCTGGTTTGGGACCAGGAGGTCGCAGGTTCGAATCCTGTCGCCCCGACCACTTGAGTGCGTGTGCGTTGCACTTCTTCGCAACCACGGCATGGACATCGCGTCTTCGCCTTGGTTGAACCCCGTCATGCGCCCCCAGCTCGCAGTCGTCTGTGCTTTCCTGTTTTCGTTGGTTGCCCCCCTGCACGCGCAGGTGCGGTGGAACTTCACCTCGGGAACTGCGCCGACAAGCCCGCCCAGTGTTATCACCGGCGGCGCAATCACAGCCGTGAATTCCGAGTCGGGACCAGCCACGGTCGACGGCGCGGAGGTGTCGACGGGATACGACAACGCTTCCGGCGGCAACAATCTCGCGATCCATGCTCGCATCGGAAACTTATCGGTCACCCCCACTTATCTCCAATTTACCCTCACTCCCACTGCTGGGGTGAACCTCAAAGCGGTTTCGGTCGCCTTAGGTACCCGTAGCACGGCGACCGGCCCAACTGCCCTCCTACTTTTTTCCAGCGTAAACGCTTTCGCCACGGCAATCGGCACCGCCAACGTCGCGGCAGATGGCACGTGGCGATTGGTTACCTTTTCCGCGCTCGCGCTGGATCCGGGAGCGGGCACGCCGCTTACCTTCCGCATCTATGGAAATAGCGGCAGCGGAACCGAGGCGGCCAATTGGCGCGTCGACGACGTGCGGGTGACGTTTGCCGGACCTACCGTGACCGCGCAGCCGTCTCCTGTCACCGTCATCTCAGGCGAACCCGCGGCTTTTAGCGTCACGGCCACCGGCGCCGGCACGCTCACCTATCAATGGCGCCGAGGGG
>JAZKEV010000578.1:0-3913 GCA_040386765.1 Verrucomicrobiota bacterium
CGGTTTCGATCGCCAGCCAGCCGCCGGGGTTGAGCCACGCGGCCTCTGCGACCGCCTTGGCGACGGCGCTTCCTGAGCCTTTTTCGTAAGGCGGGTCGGCGAGGATCAGGTCGAACGGTGCCTGGCGCGGCAGCCGCGCGGCCGACATGGCACGCAGCTCGATCAATCCGGTCGCGCCGAGCTTGGCCGCATTGGCCTCGATCGCGTTCAATGCGGCGCGGTCGTTCTCAATCAGCACGGCGCGGGTCGCGCCACGCGACAAGGCTTCGAAAGCGAGCGCACCGCTGCCGGTCACTTCACCGGCACCGGCGGCAACGACCAGATCTGCTCCGCGTACTCGCGGATGGTGCGATCGCTGGAGAATTTGCCGAGCCGCGCGGTGTTGAGGATCGCCATGCGCGCCCACTTGGCCTTGTCGCGGTAGGCCGCATCGACGCGGGCGTGGGCATCCGAATACGCGCGGAAATCCGCGAGCACCATGTAGGGATCGCCACCGTGCATCAGGCTGCCGTGCAGTTGGGCGAAGGCCCCACGCTCATTGGGCGTAAAGAAATCGCTGCCCAGCCAGTCGATCACGGCGCGCAGCTCATCGTCCTTATGGTAGAAATCCCACGGGTTGTAGCCACTGGCGCGCAGCGCTTCGACCTCTTCGACGGTCATGCCGAAGATGAAGATGTTGTCGTCGCCGACCTCTTCCTTGATCTCCACATTGGCGCCGTCGAGCGTGCCGATGGTGAGCGCACCATTGAGGGAGAGCTTCATGTTGCCCGTGCCCGAAGCTTCCTTGCCGGCGGTGGAAATCTGCTCGGAGAGATCGGCCGCCGGAATGATCTTCTCGGCGAGCGACACGCGGTAATTCGGGAGAAACGCGACCTTCAGCTTACCCTTGATCTTCGCATCCGCATTGATGCGCGCGCCGATAACGTTGATCGCGCGGATGATGTTCTTCGCGAGGTCGTAGCCGGGCGCCGCCTTCGCCGCGAAGACGAAGACGCGAGGCACGATATCGAGATTGGGATTTTGCAGCAGCCGGCGATAGAGCGCCATGATGTGCAGCAGATTCAGGTGCTGCCGCTTGTACTCGTGCAGACGCTTGATCTGTACGTCGAACAACGCGTCGGGCGAGACATTCACGCCGCACTCGCTGCGGATCACGGACGCGAGGTCGGCCTTGTTCTGCCGCTTGATCGCCATGAACTCGCTCTGGAATTTCGCGTCGTCCGCAAATTTCTCCAGCCCGCGCAGCAGATCGAGATCGCGCGCCCACGCATTGGAACCGAGCTTGTCCGTGATCAGCCCGGCGAGGCGGGGATTCGATTTCAGCAGCCAGCGGCGCGGCGTGATGCCGTTCGTCTTGTTCTGGAATTTGCCGGGATACAGCGCGTCGAATTCCGGGAAGAGATCCTTCTTCAGCAGCGCCGTGTGCAGTGCGGCGACGCCGTTGACGGCGTGCGAGCCGACCACCGCGAGATTGGCCATGCGCACCATCTTCGCGCCGCCTTCCTCGATGATGGAGCAGATGCGCTTCTTGTCATCGTCACCCGGCCACTGCTTCTCGACCACCTTCATGAGGCGGGCATTGATCTCGAAAATAATCTGGAGATGCCGCGGCAGCACGCGCTCGAAGAGCCGCACGCCCCAGCGCTCGAGCGCCTCGGGCAGCAGCGTGTGATTCGTATACGCGAAGGTCTTGGTGACGATCTGCCACGCGCGATCCCACGAGATGTCGTGCTCGTCGACGAGGATGCGCATGAGCTCGACAACCGCGATCGCCGGGTGCGTATCGTTGAGTTGCACCGCGACCTTCTCGGCGAAGTTGTCCCACGAATTTCCCGTCGTGCGGAAGTGCCGGCGCAGGATATCGCGCAGCGAGCACGCGACGAAGAAGTACTGCTGGATGAGCCGCAGCTCCTTGCCGTTCTCGGTCTTGTCGTTCGGGTAAAGCACCTTGGAGACGGTCTCGCCGACCGCCTTCTCGCGCACGGCCTCGACGTAACCGCCGCTGTTGAACGCGGTGAGATCGAAGTCGTCCGTGGCCTTCGAGGCCCACAGGCGCAGCAGATTGACCGTCTTCGTGCCGTAGCCCGCGATCGGGATATCGTGCGGCACGCCAAGGATGGTCTTCGTGTTGACCCAGCGCGGGCGGTAGTTGCCGCGGTCGTCGAAGACGTTGTCGACGTTACCGAAGAGCCGCACCTCGGTGGTGTATTCCGGGCGCACCACTTCCCACGGATCGCCGAAGCGCATCCAGTTATCGGGATGCTCGACCTGATGTCCGTCCATGAAGGCCTGCTTGAAGAGGCCAAACTCGTAGTAAATGCCGTAGCCGAGCGCCGGGTAATCCTGCGTCGCCAGCGAATCGAGGAAACACGCCGCGAGCCGCCCGAGGCCGCCGTTGCCCAGCCCCATGTCGACCTCCGCTTCGCGAATCGTGTCGAAATCGAGGCCCATCGAGTCGAGCGCCGCCTTCGCGGTGTCGTAAAGATCGGTGGCGATAAGATTATTGCCGAAGAGACGGCCCATCAGGTACTCCAGCGAGAAGTAGTAGATCCGGCGGACATTCTGTTGGTTATGAACCGCCTGCGTCGCGATCATCCGTTCGTGGATGGCATCGCGCACCGCAAGGACTGTGGAGACCCACCAATCCCGCGGCGTCGCCGAAGCCGTGTGCCGCGCCAGCGTGGAGACCAAGTGCCGCTGGATGAGGGTGCGCATCTTGTCCACCGGGGTGTCGGGGGAAGCGTCGTCGCGGTGGATTTTAGTGACTTCCAAGGGAAAGGGAGCGGCGGTGGCCGGCGAGGTGGTCTGCGAAGCGTTGCGAGTACGGGAGGACGAGGCGCGTTTATCGGCAGCAGGCATATGGAAAGACTTGAAGCTGTAAGAACGAACCGTGCCAGCGCGAGCGTGCGTTTCGGCTATTTCTGGAAGCGCCGGGACAGCTCACCATGGTTCAATTCGATGTAGGTGGGACGGCCCGATGGACTCGTGAGCGGAGTCCGGGTTGCAAACAACTGCGTCATGAGCGCGCGAACTTCGAGTTCGCTGACGGTTTCGGGCAGCCGCACAGCCTTGGCCACGGCGATCCGCGCCAGCTCTTCGCGAGCGAGATTGGTGTCCCGGTCCGGGATCGTACCCTCGCGAAACGCCCCCAGTAGATCACGCAGGAACGGCTCCGCATCCGCCGGCTCCATCCAGGCCGGGACCGCCTCAACCCGGAAGAAATTCCGTCCAAACTCCGACACCTCGAAGCCATGCTCGTTGAGAAATTTCAACCGGTCGAGCAGCAGCGCCGCCGCGATCGCATCGAGTTCCATCGGCACCGGCAGCAGCAACCGCTGGCTCGGCACCGCCCCCGCCGCAAACTGCTCCCGCAGCCGCTCGAACCACACCCGCTCGTGCGCCGCCCGCCGATCGAGGAGGACCACCCCTGCCGAGGTCTCAAAGAGCGCATAGTTGCCATGCGCCAGACCCACGAAACGCCAGGCAGGCGAGGTCGGCGTGGGAGCGGGCGCAGACGTCGACGCGGCCGTGCGTTGAGGCGTGGATATGGAGGTCGGCGGCGCGGGTAAGTTCGAAGTCCGAAATCCGAAGTCCGAACGGGTCGGAAGAACCGGAGGCGCCGCCATCGGCCGCGGCGTGGCAGCCGCTGCCGCCCCGTTCGTAGTCCCGCCTTTAGGCGGCTCCGAAGAAATCGGACCAGGGCCCGGCCCGCGAGCCACCGGCACCGCACTCGGCAGAGCCTCCCCTGCCGTCACTTCGGACTTCGGCATCCCCACTTCGGACTTCACCACCACATCCGATTTCGCCTCCGCTGCCGGCTGCCCGATCTCCCGCAACCGCTGCAACACCGCCCGAATCACAAACCCCCTCACCTGCGGCTCGCTCCGGAACCGCACTTCGCGCTTCGCCGGGT
>JAZKEV010000579.1:0-8138 GCA_040386765.1 Verrucomicrobiota bacterium
GTTGGTCAGCGAGAGGCCGTCGAGCCGGAGCGGGCGGACGACGTCGTAATTGCGGTTCCGGATCCGCCGGGTGCCCAGTCGCTCGCACTGCTCCGGGTCGTACTCCGTGGAGAAAAACTTGTAGACCGGCGGCTTGCCCGGCGCGCTTGCGATCAGCGGCTGGCCGAGACCCGTCCAATCGATCCGGGCTTCCATGAGCCCGTCGCGGTTGCGGATCTCCATCGCCCAGCCCAGCGACTCGGTCGAGTGCTCCTCGCTCGCGCTGAGATGGTCCTTGTCGATCCGCTGGCCGGCGAAATCGGTGCCGGCGGCCTGCGCCTCCTGGGCGAAACGGTTGACGATCGAGGCAACGGCCGTGGGATCGATGACTTGGACGACGCGCGCCCGGTGGTTGATGTGCTCGCCGTTGGCCTCGATGTTGTACCAGCCATCGGACGGCAGGGCGCCTTCGCGGTTCAGTATGCGGGTGTTCATGGTGTGTTTGCTTCGGCTTAAGGGGGGCTTAAGCCCGCGAACGGCGCATTTTGGCGCTCCGGACGGGGGATAGTGGCTTCCCGCCCCGGTTTTTCGTTTTAAGGGCTAGTTTTTCGGCGCGCCCGTCACGCGCTTCGACGGCCCCGCTCAGGAACGCGGTGCCGACGATATCGGTGAACGCCTCCTCGAGGTCGGGCCGGCCGGTGAGAACCTGCTTTTCCAGCTCCGGCAGATCATCCTGGATCCGGCGCAGGAGGGGCTGGAGGGCCGCCAGGCCGGCGGAAAACCCTGCGTCGTCCAGATCGGCGATGCGGACCAGCTCCTGGCGGATGGGCCGGACGCGATCGAGAAGCGGCGCAAGCACGGCCAGATCGGCTGCGGCCAGCATCCGCTCGGCCGCTGCCATGAACCGGGCCTGGGAGCCTTTCGCGATCGCTGGGCTGGCGCGGTTGGCGATCGCGGGCCGCTCGGCCTGGGGATCGTCGCCAGGCGGCACCGCGGCGGGTTGGGGCTTGAGCGTGACCTTCCAGCCCGTCTTCTGCGTCACCTGCTCGGGATCGCACTGGAAGCCCGCGGCCGACAATTTCGCCACCTGCTCCACGGCCGCGCCGGAATCGGTCTCCTCGTTGGCCGCCAACCCAAAGTAAACCGCGTGCGGCTTCCCTGGGAAGCCAGCATTCAGCCAGGACGCGATCATATCCTGGTTGATGGTCTCGCTGATGCGCATGGCATCCGCCGATCGGATGCTGGCAAAGACTTGGGAGTGGGCGCCGCCGGCGAGCGTACCGGAGCCGGCCGCCGTCAGCATCGTCAGTTTCCCGCCGGTCCCCGCCAGGACGAGCTTCTCAGACAGGTAGTCGAGCCGCAGCTTGAAGGTCTGTGGGTCGTGCGGCATCTCGTTCGGCGTGTAGATACTGCCGTGCGGGAGGTAGCCACTGCCGCCTTCGGCGACCCGACGCGCCGCATCCTCATAGATCGCCTCGTCGCCCTCGGGCACATCGGGAGGGCCAATGACCACACCGCCGGGCACGTTGAAGATCTCATTGAACGCGTCCCAATCTTTCTCGTTGAGCCCGTTGCGGACGAACTTCAGGAGCGCGAAGCGATTGATCGGCCGCGGGCACTGGCGATAGAGGAACCGCTCCATCGGCAGCTCCTCGACATCGGTCATCGCCAGGTAGTCGATCGAGCGCGCGGTGGGATTATATTTCCACGCACCGCGCATGCCATCGCGCACGACGTTCCATTGGTCGACCGGCTCCAGGTGCGTGATCTCGCCCCTGGTGTAGTGCTTCTCCACGTGCGCGTAGCCCCGGAAGGGAGCCATCGCCAGGTGCTCGATTCCCTCGTAGAGGTTATCGATCAAGGCCAGCTTCTCGGTCAAAAACGCGATTTGCTCGTTCGCGAGACCGTCATCGCTATCCTCCTCCGCGGTGAGATTGTAATCCATCTCCACCATGCCGGCCACCCGCAGCGCCAGGAGCGCGATCATGTCGGGATCCGTCTGCTCGGCGAAGAACCACGTCCACTGCAGGTCGGCCATGCGGCCGAGCTGGTAGTCCTCAAGGAGCGAGATCACGCGCGAGATCGTGAGCCCGCGCAGCGGGTTCAGATCCTCGCGCCAGGCATTGATCCGCGTGAGACGGTTCTCCCAGGTCGAAGCGCCGGCCGGCGCGACAAGCGCCTGCACGGGTTTCCCCAGGCGATTGAGGATTGTGCCCGCCGGCAAACGGCGGCGCGGGATGATCTTGGCGGTGTCGACCTTGTGCTTGAAACGACTCATGCGGCGATTCTCCAAGGGGTGGCGGGTGCGAACGGCACGAGGCAGCCAAGCACTTCGCGCTTCCGGCTTTGGGCAAAGCGCGTCTCTGCCCGGAAGCTGCGCACGGCGGCCGTCGCGGCGCGACCCATTGGCTTGGGCAGCGAGGGAGGTGCGCCCTTTTTAATCGAAGCGCGGATAGCCAAGGCAATCGACCAAAAGTGATCCGCATGCCCGGCGTCATCGCGCACGGCTGCGATCGACACGCGACCGCCAGGGCTCGTGATCTTCTCCGGCTTCCGGAGATCGTCGCGGAGCGCGGGATCCATCGGGATCTCAATGCGACGCTCTTCGAACACCGCGAGGAGATCGGTCGCCATGATTTCGGTGACGCGCGCCTTCTCGCCCTTCTTCCCGTCCGCCCTGAGCTTTTTCGAGATCGGCTCGGTGGAGGAAAAGTTTACGCCACTCACGCGACGGCCCCAGGGCTTCTCCTGGGCATACTCCACCAGGCCGAGACCGAGACCCGTCATATCGATTTCGATCCGGCGGAAGTTGGGTAACGAGACCACGCGATCGAGCTGCTTCTGTTGCGCCGGCAGTCGCATGTTTTCCATCCGGAGCATCCCCACGACGCGCAAGGTGCTGCCGATCTTCGCGAGGACGGTGAGGACGGAGAAGTCGCGGTTGCGGCCGACATCCTGACCGCCGAAGAGCTGCGTGCCCGCGGGCAGCGCGGCCAAGCGGATCATCGACGCCTCACTCCATTGCTGCTCCTCGATCGTGACGCCTTCGCGCTGGGCCGCGTTGATCAGCTCCTGGGTGAGAAGCGCGGTGTTCTCATCATTGAACATGCACTCGTAGTTCTGATCGTACGCGCGCTTGTCGCTGGCCTCCGCACGGGCTTGGGCGGGTGCAACTTCCTTACCGCTGATCGCGGAGTAGATCTTGATCTCGCCGGCGCCCCAGGCATCCGAGCGGCGCACACGGTAGTACGGCACGCGCCCCTCGCTGATGAGCTGGTAAAACATGTTCCGCCGGCCATTGCCCGTGGAGGCGATGCGGCAGAGGAAGTCGGGATTGCTCGAGATGATCGGCTCGGCGGCTTCCCAGATGGCCGCGGAGTTTTCGTGGAACGCGAATTCATCCAGGATGAGGTCACCGGAGAAGCCGCGGGCCGTGCGCGGGTTGGCGGCCAGCACCAGGATGCGGCCGATCTTCCCCTCGAGCTCGATGCGGACCTCCCCCCGCATCATATCGTACTTCATGTCCTCCGAGAGGTCGTTGCGCTTATCCAGCGCCTCGTGGTTGGTATCGAGCTCGATGGCCTGGCCGAGCTTCCGGCAGACCTCCTGGCACTTCAGCACGAACTCGAGGCCGTTGGCCCGCGAGTTGGAGAGGACCGTGACCAGGCGGCCGGGGTTGCGCAGGATCCGGTCGACCGCCCAGGCCGCGAGGGTGTAGCTCTTACCGACCTGGCGGGACCAGTGGATGATCAGCGTCTTGGTCTGGTGATCCCAGAACACGCGCTCCTGGTACTTGCGGAACGTGACGAGGCCCTTCGACGCGACGGGCGAGGCCGCCTGAGACGACGGCATGACGGCCGCCGCGGACATGGCGATGGCGAGGGTCGCGACCGTGGCCTTCTTCGCCACTTTTTTGAAGGCCTTCTTGATGGCCTTCTTCATGTGCCCTCCTCCGCGCTCGCGCCGGTGGCGGTGACCGGCTGCCAATCGGCGGGCATCTCACCGAAGAGGATCTTCCGCACGCGCTCGGTCTTCTTGCCCTGGTCGAGCTTGGGATTGTCGATCACGGCGCGGATCTGCTTCGCGTGCTTGATCGCGGCCGCGACGGCATCGAACTGCTGCAGGCGGAGTTTTTCCCGGAGCATCTGCACCATCTGCCCGCGCTGGTCGCCGGCGCGGAGACGCGAAATCAGGAGCGAGTACTGGCCCTTTTCCTTGAGGGTCAGTTCCTCGGGGCGGTCGAGCGCGTCGTTGACCTTCAGCGCGAGCTTCACCGCGGCCGCATCGTTAAGCCCGAGGCCGTGCTGGGCCGCGACGGCGATCGCGCGTGCGGTATCGGCATGCTCGCGCAGCTCTGCTTCGTAGCGTGCGACGAGCATCTTGCGCACGTTGTTCGCGGAATCGTGCTGCAGCTTGATGCCGAAGTCGGCTGCGATCGCCAGGATCACGGGCCCGGTGAAGCCACCCTTGGCCGCGCGGCACCGCTGGTAGAAATCCTCCCGCTGGGCGGGCGACAGCTTGCGTTCGAGGTGCGTACGCATCAGCTGAGAGGTGCTCCGCGGCCCATGACGGCACAGGCCGCGGAGGTTGTTACATGACCTATCACCGCCCTGCAGCGCGCGGCCAAGCGCGCGCAGGGAAAGACAAACCGGAAAATGTGTAGGGCTGGCAGCATTACGCTCCGGACTGGACGTATTTCATTTCGCCGAGCGGGCTGATGCACCAGCGCTTGGCGCCGAGCTCGGGCGTGAACGACGAGATCCAATTGAGGTTCTCGACGTCGCGCAGCTCGGCCTGCAGCACCGGCAGCGACAGATCGTGGCCGTGCATCCTCACCGCGTCATGGAGCCGGGGCTCCGTAACGCCCAGGTCGCCCTTGAGGCGCAGCTCGCGCAGGATGACCAGGCGCAAAAGTTTGCGATCGTTCTCGGTCATTTGGAGGCCTTCCGATCGATGACGGCGATGATCTTGCCCGGCAGGTCGTCGAGCTTGCTCTCGACGGCGTTGAGCTGGCGGGTCTGCGTCGCGGTTTCGTTTTTAAGGACGGCGATCTCCTCGCGGGCTTTCACCTGCGTCTCGCGCACTTCCTTGAACTCGCCCGCGAGATCGTCGCGGACCTTTTCCAGGCCCTCCTCGATTTTCTTGTGCAGGCCGCCGACATCCTTCCGCCGCTGGTCGCGAAGATCCTCAAACTCTTTCCGCAGCTCGGTGTGCTGACTGAGGGAGACGAGACTATCGTGCGGCTTCACCACCAAGGGCTGCTGCACGGAGACATTCGAGGATTTTTCCTTAGCCGCGATCTCGCGCTGGACCATCTCCGTGATGCCGCTCGAGAACTCCTTAAAGCCCTTCAGCACCATGTTAAAGCCGACGCCCACCACGAGGGCGAGGCCGACGCAGAAGATCGCGAGCCAGGGAAGCCAGCTGGGGAGATTTTCGAAGGTGGAGGCGGCAATCATGTCGGGGTTGGGGTTACTTCTGCCGATTGCGCTCCTGGAGGAGCGCCGCGTTCAGGGTGAGGACTTCGCGCTCGAGCTGCTCGAACGCGGCCGCGCTGTGCCACGTCTCGTCATGCTGCGGCTGATACACGCCATCACGCGTCGGTACCGGCTTTCCCATTTCCAGACGCAGCACGCGCGGCTGATATACCTGCAGCGATGCCTTGGCGGGCGAGGAGACGCTGGCGCAGGATGTCAGCGCGAGCGTGGCCGCCAGGGCTATCATCAGCGCGCAGCCGCGCGACTTCGTCCTCGAGCTGCTCGATATCGTGCGCGATCTCGAGCTGGGCGCGGTAGTGCGCGAGAGGAGCATCCTGGCGGAGCTTTGCGGCGTAGGCATTGGCGACGGCGGTGATGGCTTCGAGGAGAGCGCGCAGGAGGCTCACGGCCGCGACGACTCGGCGGGCTCGGTGAGGTCTTTCACCAGGCGGTGAAGGACAGGCTGCACGCCGGCCTTGGTCGCGGTCTCGCGGATCTTCCCCTTGATCCGTTGCTCGAAAGCGGCGACCTCCGGGATCTTCGTGGCCTCCTCGATGGCGAGCACCAGGGACTCGTTCACCTTCTTGCTGGTGGACGCCTGGCTGTTTTTCCAGATGGCGATCAAACCACCGATCGCCGCGATGATCGCTGACCAGAACTCGCTGGACGAATAGAACGGCGTTGCAGGCGCGGCCGTCAGCACGACCGTGGGTGCGGGATTGGCGGTCTGGGAGAAAGCCGGGCTGGCGAGGAACGAGAGACCGGCGAGCAACACGCTAAAGAGCGCTGCGAGGAGGACGAGGGAGCGGAGTGGATTACGCATAACGAAATTTCAGAGGAGCCCGCCGCTAGGCTTCAGGATGGGGCTGCGGCCGCCGGTCTGGGCGTGCGGGAGCGCGGCCGTGTCGGGCTTGTCGGCCTGCTGCACCAGCTCGCGGCCGAGCTGCTTCGCGAGGGCGGGAGTGAAGCGCAGGCGCGCATCGCCGCGATCTGTGGTGACCGCGAGGTGCACAGTGCCGCGTTGGCGCTCGGCGCGGGCGACGAAAACAGTATAGGCGGCAGCGCTCACGGCCGGCCTTTCGTTTTGACGGCTACCAAGGCGAGGAGCGCGCGGCGCTGCAGGGCGGCGCGGCTGGGCGTCGAAGCGGTACCGGGAACGGGGTGTAAACGCAGGAGCTTCCGGCGGTTTAACTTTCGTCCTCCAGCACCCGAAGAAACTGGACTCGTTTCGGGCAGTGGCATGTAACGCCACCAGACTAAACGAAACCGCCGCTCCTGGCTAAGGAACGGCGGGAACGGCGGGAACGGCGACCGTTATTTTTAACGCGCTGTCGGAAAAAGCGCGGTGGGTGAAGACCGGATAAAGGCAGGACTGAGCGCGGACCTTTTCGGCGGGTCACCCGCACCGTTGTTATATCCCTTTACCCGTTACGCCGGACGCTGGATTGCTCTTTGGGCTAACCAGCTCGCCGGGAAAAGTGTGCGCTGTGATCCAGTAGTAGTAGCGAACATCGGGAGAGATAGACGTATCCACAAAAGTGATTCCCTGCGTCTCCGCAATTTTAGCGGGGTTGGCTGAGTTTTTGGTCGTCGCGCGATAGATCGAGTACTCGTTCACCCGCTGATCGGGGCTAGCGTCCCACTCCAGCCATATCGCACGTGCCGTTCCACTGACGACAACGAGGCCAGTCGGAGCCGGCGGGAGGAGCGGCGCTGGGGGAGGCGGTGGCGGAGCCGGCGGATCTGGCAGCTGGTAAACCTCGATTATCGCGTCCCCACTCCGGCCGGCGGCGACTACGGATACCGTAAGGGAGCCTGCCGGCATTTCTACGATATATGCTGCGTCTACGAGCGCAGTCGCGGGTCGCCGCGCAAACGCGCCGACGGATACTTCGGCAGCGGATATCAGACCATCATTGCCAGGCAGACTAGCTACGATTGCAGGTGCTCTTCCAGCGGGGCCCGTGAGCGTCGCGATGACCCGCTCGGCGGGGTTTAGGCCAAAGGTGTCCAGATTCCACGTCACGGCTCGCACGAGCAATCGGATCGAGGTCGACGCTGCTCCGCTTGGAGCAGCCACAACAAATCCCACGGTCACGGGGTTGGGGCCTGCGGACACGAGCGCTGACATATTCCTGAGAGCAGGACGGTCCTGAGCCGCGCACGCGGTCACCAGCGCGCAGAAGAGTAAAATCGTTTTCATGTGTGGGGTAGTTCTGGCTGCGGAAAGACATTCATTTTTTCTGGTCAGCGTGGAGAACGACGAGCGGCGCCAGCGGCCGCGCGAGGTGGGCGGCGATCAGCGCCTCCACATAGGCGTTGAGGCTGAGGCCTTGAGCGCGCGCCCGCGCCTTCGCCAGGCGCTTCAGCGGCAGACGCAGCGTAACGCTGTCTTCGACGCGCTTGAGCTTCCGCGGCGCCTCGAGCGCCACCAGCTTGCGATCCGGCTTCAGATGGTCGTTCCACACCGCGGCGGCGAGCAGGCCGCTGGTCGTCATGCCGTAGGCGAGCGCGCGTTTCGAGAAATGGTCCCCGAGGCTGGGAAGCAGTTTTAGATTGATCGGAAGATTCGCGCGGGCGCCGGACACCCGCTAACACCAGTGCATTCGAGAGATGCACCCAATGCCTGCTAGGCGCTACACTGTAGCGCCCATACGTCAGGAGATTCCCTGTTTGTTTCAT
>JAZKEV010000580.1:0-4779 GCA_040386765.1 Verrucomicrobiota bacterium
CGGCGCGCTCCGTGTACCACGTGGTGAGATTGGGCTGCTTGGCGGGCGTGATGTCGCCGTCGACGACCTTGCCGTTTTCCCAGAGCGGGAGCTTCGGGTAGGTCCCGGCCTTGGCCTCGGGGTGGTGCGGCCACATGTCGTTGGAGTAGGGAAGGCCGAAGGACTCGTCGAAGCCGTGGCGGTTGGGGATGAACTGGTCGCGATGGCCGAGGTGCCACTTGCCTGCCATGCCGGTGGCGTAGCCGCGGGATTTGAAGATCTCGGCGAGCGTGGTCTCGCTGTCGGCGATGCCGTGATTGGCGGTCGGCCCGAGCGCACCGTGGATGCCGACGCGATTGGAATAGCAGCCGGTGAGCAGGGCGGCGCGCGAGGCGGAGCATACGGCCTGCGCGACATGGAAGCTGGTGAACTTCACGCCATCGCGCGCCAGCGAATCGATGTTGGGGGTGGTGTAGCCTTTGGCGCCGAAGACACCGACGTCGCCGTAGCCCATGTCGTCGTTGAAGATCACGACGACGTTGGGGAGGCGTTCGGCGGCGGTCGCGGAGAGGACGGCGGCGGTGGCGGCGGTGGTGAGAGCGAGGGCTAGGAAGGTGCGCATGGGGTTTTCGAGGAACGTCGGGGAACGAGGAGAAACGAAGAGGAGAGTGAGGCGTTAAAAGCGCGCTGGTGTCGACACAGGGATTGGTCCGTCGTTGGGCTTCTCGCAATGCCAGAAAACGGGGCGGGCGGCTGAGCCTCTTTGGAGCGAGGCGAGCTATCCAAAGGGTAGGGCGGTTTATCCTTAAACCGCCGCGCCTTTGGCGTGCGAGCGTCCTGACGGCGCGTTAAGGATGTGCCTTCGCTGAAGCTACGGCAACACGCGTAACGCACCCTCCCTTCTGAAGCCTTCCGCCGATCTCAGGCTTTGTAGCCTTTGCGCTTCAGGGCTGGGGCGAGCAGCCGGCGCAGATTTTCGCGGAGGATGAGTTTCTTGTCGGCTACGGAAATGTCCGCGCCGAGGACGCGACCGATCTGCGAGCCGAAGCTGCGGCCGTTGACATCGCTGCCGTAGATCACCCGGCTGGCGCCGAGTTCGCGGACGGCCATCTCGACCTCGCCGTAGACGGGGTCGCCGCCGCCGAGATCGGCGTGCAACTCGGGGCGTGCGCGGATGGCTCGGATGCCGAGCGCCCAATCGCCGCCGCCGGTGTGGCCGCAAACAATGGGCACGCCCGGATGGCGCGCGGAGAGCTCGGCGAGCTCCATGGGCGTCGACTCCTGGGGCAGGTTGCCCTTGCCGCGCTGCTTGATCCACGTGTGCTGCATGATCAGGGCGTCGAGCTCGACGGAGCGATTCACAATCGGATCGAGGGTGGAGGAATTGGCGCGGGCGCCGACCCAGAGCTTGATGCCGATCATCGGGCCATCGGCGACGCAGCGGTTGAGCTCGTCGAGGCTCTCCTTGGTGTATTTGGGATTCAGATACACGAGGCCGAAGGCGCGGGAGCTCCACTCCTTCAGGATCGCGAGTACGTCGTCGTTGCTTTTGCGGAACTGCTCGGGCGTGGGCTCGTACTGCCACGGCGGGCTCATGCAGATGCAGATGCGCTCGACGCCCACGCGGTCGGCGATCTTCACCAATGCCTCCATGCGTGCGGCGGGTGTGGCGCCCGGCGTGCCGACGTGGGCGTGGATATCCCAGATGCCGAGCTTGCGCAGATCGTCGCCACCCCACGCGGAGGCGGCGGGCTCGTGAATGGAAGTGCTTGTCGAGGCGGACGTAGTTGACGTCGCGGCTAGAAGGGGAGTGGCCGCGGCAAGGCTCGCCGAGGTGGAGAGAAAGGCGCGGCGATTCATGCGAGAGCGAGGGCGGTGCGGGCGTTGTCGTACTGGACGGCGGCGAGCTGGTCGGGCGAGAGCGCGGATTCCTGCAACT
This sequence comes from Verrucomicrobiota bacterium, assembly GCA_040386765.1. Taxonomy (GTDB): domain Bacteria; phylum Verrucomicrobiota; class Verrucomicrobiia; order Opitutales; family Opitutaceae; genus ER46. Next base: position 1,919 of record JAZKEV010000580.1, read on the forward strand.
TCAGGAGCGCGGCCTCGAAATAGAAGTACGGCGCGTGCGACCCGAAGCACAGCCGGAGCTTGGGCAAGCGCTGGAACAAGCCCTCGATGCCCGCGACGCCTTCGAGCGACGCGATCTCGAAATACGCGCCCGCGGTGGCGAGTTTTTGGAGGAGGGGAGCGCTGCCGAAGAGACGCGAGCCGCCGTTGAGGAGCATGACGCGGGCGGCGGGAAATTTGCCCAGCGCATCGGTGAGCGGCGCGGGCACAACGGGAGCGGAGGCGAGAGCGGGATTATGCGAGCGCTCGTCCTCGATCTGCAGCGCGATCTGCACGAGCAGGCGGCGTTGCGCCGAGAGATCGAGCAGTCGCAGAAAACGCGGATCGTCGAGCGTGTAGCCGTGGTAGTTGGGATGTAGGCGCACGCCGGCCATGCGGTGGACCTCGTGGCAGCGGCGCAGATCATCCTCCCAATCGGGCAGGGTGGGATTGATGGAGCCGAAGGGCTGAAGGATGCCGCCGCCCTCTTTCGCGCAGGTGTCGGCGAGGCGGGAATTTACTCCGGCGATGTCGCTGTGCAGCACGCCGTCGAAGCTGCCCGTCCAAGCGGAGCGCACGCCGTAACGACGCAGGCGCTCTACGAGCAGGGTGGCGCTCTCCACCCAGGAGCGACGCGGCGCCCAGTGGTAGAGAGAGACATTCGTGTCGACGAGCCCTCCTTCAGAAGCTGCAGCCGGAGCTGCATGCAGAACGGGGATCGAGGCGGCGCCGAGGCCGACCGTGGAGATAAACGCTCTTCGTTGCATGACCACGTTGCGAATAACGATGCGCTCCGAAAACGAAAGCAATGACGATGTGACAAACGGATTCAAATTGACGCGCTGAAGCAGGTGAATTGTAACTTCACAGTTACAACCGGCATCCGGCCTGCTAGTGCCCCTTTTCCCAATGCAAACCGTGACTTCGTTGGTTCCCGTGCCCGTGCGTTCGCTCGTTGCGAGGATACTTTTCCTCGGGCTTGCGCTCGTTTCGATCGTTTCCGCCCAAACTGACGGCGTGGTTGCCGGACAGGTGAGCAACGCCGCGACCGGCGCCTTTCTCGAGGGCGCGGAAGTATCGGCCGACGGGAGTAACCGATCGGTGAACACCGATCGCGAGGGCCGCTACGAATTGCGGCTGCCGCCCGGTGTGAAGACGCTGGTCGTGCGCTACACCGGTCTCGATATCCAGCGCATCCCCGTGACGCTGACGGCGGGCGGGCGCACCACGCAGAACGTGGAGCTGACCTCCGGCGTTTACAAGATGCAGGCCTTCACCGTCGCCGGCGCGCGCGAGGGTAATGCGGCGGCCATCGTGGCTCAACGCGAGGCGATGAACGTGAAGAACGTCGTGGCCGCCGACAGCTTCGGCAACGTCGCCGACGGCAATGTCGGCGACTTCCTCCAGCAGTTGCCCGGCATCTCGGCGGTGTACGTAGGCGCCGACGTGCGCTCGGTGCAGATTCGCGGTATCGACGGAGCGCTCAACACGGTGACCATGGATGGCGACCAGATGGCCAGCTCGCAATCGGCGGGCGCGGGTCGCACTTTCGAATTCGAGCAGGCCTCGCTCAACAACATCGCCTCTATCGAAGTCACCAAGGCCCCGACGCCCGACATGGATGCCAATTCGCTGAGCGGCAATGTGAACATCATCTCGAAGAGCGCCTTCGATAGCCGGCAGCCGCGCATGTTTAACTACGCGCTCGCCGGAGTGTGGCGTCCGAAGTACTACACCCGCAGCGACAACTTTGCGCGTGAGCCGATCGACAATGTCGGGCCCTCGCTGAACTTCAGCTACCAGGATGTCGTCGGAGCCGACCGCCGCATCGGCGTCTCGTTCAACGCCACGTATCACTCGCAGCCCGGCGGCGACACGGCTGCGCTGCAAGCCTACCAGCAGACGCTGACGGAGCCCTACTACGTGACGAGCGTCACGATCCCGCGTCCGGCGGGTGCGCCGCGCACCCGCCTCGCCACCGGCGCCAAGATTCAGTACAAGCTGAGCGAAAATACCGTGCTTTCTCTGAACAGCACGTACAACTGGTTCCACGAGAGCAACGACACGCGAGCCATGGCAATCGGCACCTCGGCGGTCGCGACCAATTTCCGGGCTGGTTACACCAGCTTCCTTCAGGAAGTGCTCCCGAATAACAACTCCACAAGCACGATCACGCTGAGCTCGGACGACAAATCGGGCCGCACTTATCTCTTCTCGCCCCTGGTGCAGCATCGTTTCCCAGGCATGGAGCTCGACTACGGCATCAGCTTCTCCAACTCGCAGACGTACTACGAATATCGCCCCGGCGGCGACCGGCATTTCAAGTCGCGGCCCAAAGCTACGATCTCATACGTCATGCGCGGCATCGGCTTCACCTTGGATCGCCGCGGGAGCATCAAGTGGCCCACGATCACCCCGACGCCCGGCGCGCCTGATTTCTACAATCTCGACAACTACGGCACGCTGCGAGTGACGCAGCCCGACCGCCAGGGCGAGGACGAGATCCGGCTGGCGAAGCTCAATCTCAAGAAAGTCATCAATCTCTCCGTGCCCACCTTCGTGAAGCTCGGCGGTCTCGTGCGCGAGCAGGAGCGCGCCCTCCTCAATTTTACTCGCGAGTATAACTTCGCCGGCCCAGACGGTGTGCTGACCACGGGTGACGAGCGCCTCGGCCAGTTCCTCGATACGACCGGCAAGTGGAGCGATTCCAACGAAGGCTATCGCCAGCCGCCGTGGGCAAATCCCTTCGCGGTCACACGCCATCTCGCGGAGAATCCGGGCCAATGGGTCGAAAACCTCGCCACGGTGACGACGCGCTTGAATGGCGACCGCAATATCACGGAG
>JAZKEV010000581.1:0-2803 GCA_040386765.1 Verrucomicrobiota bacterium
GGCCATCCACACTTCAAGGGTGAGGACCCCGGTGTTGGCCGGCGACAGGGTGATTTCGTAATCGGCAAAAGTCCGGGCATCGGTGTCCGCCGGCGCAGTGGCTCCGTTAATCCGGAAGCCTAGGGAAATAATCGATGTCCCGAGCAGGCTGGTCAGCTGTGCCGCTGCGATCTGGTACTGGGCGGACTGCGCGCCATTGCCGAAAGGAACGCTTGTGGTGCTGGAGGCATCGGACGAAGCCGCACTGTTCAATACAATTGAGGTGGCTGCGGAAGCCGGATGAAGAGCGAGGGCGGCAACACCAGCCCAAAGGGCCAACACCGCGGATTTAAGTTTCAATAGTGTGTTAGTTAAATAAGAGCGAGGGCGGCAACGCCAGCCCAAAGGGCCAGCACCGCGAATTTAAGTTTCAATAGTGTGTTAGTTAAATATTTGAGGCACCCTGGGCGTAGTGCGTCGGGTCTACGCCACCTGCATCCGCTTGGCCGCAGCCGCCTCGAGATCGAAACCCTCGCGGCCCAAAACAGCCTCCCCGCGCTCGCTCACCGCAGCCGCCTGCTTCCGCGCGATGCACTCCAGGTGCATGCCCGTCCAGAGCGGCGAGTGGCACGTGTTCGACGAGATCGTGAAATCCATGAACCCCGCTGCGTCCATCACGCGCTCCATCTCGGCGCGCGTATGCACGATCACCGGCACCGCCGCCGCTTCACGATCCGCGAGCTTCTGCTTCATCGCACCGGGGAGAAACGGCACCACGGCCGATTTCACCGAGCGCTTGAGCGCATGGCTGCGTCCCATCTCGCGCTTCTCGATCGCGTCGAAGTAGAACCGGCCGTCCGGCGCCAGCCAGGTGGCGATGCGCGCGGCCAGCTCGGGCGTCAAGGCCGCCCCATAGCCGAAGACTCCCATCGAGTAGATCAGGTCGAAGGAGCGCGGCTCGAAGCTCACCTCGTAGAGATTCGCCTGCATCAGCTTGATCTCCTGGGCCGTCACGGCGTGCTCCTGCAGCGGATGCTTCGCGCAGCGCAGCATCTCCGCCGAGAGATCCGTGCCTACGAGCAGCTTCGTGTTTTCCAGCCAGTGGAAATAGCGCCCCGTGCCGCAGCCCAGCTCCAGCACCCGGATCGGGCGCGTGAAGGAGCGGGAGAGTCGGCGGATATTTCCGCCGATGCGCTGGTGGTTCTCGCTGAGCGCCTCGATCTCGTCGTCGATGCGGTATTGTTCCGCGCCGCGATCGTAGTCGGCGGCGATTTTCTGACCAAAGCGGCGGTGATCCATGGGAGTAATGCTCGAAACGTTGATGCTCGAAGCCCGATTCTACAGGCGCGGGCCTGAGCTTGCAGGTAGGCGGTCACCCCACTTTGGCCGCCAGGCGACGAAAGGTGGGCTCTCTCGTTTCTTTTAAACTAGTTAAATCGTCGGCGCAGGCGCAGACGCGGGCGTGGGCTGGGGCGTCGTCGTGAGACGCGGCGTGCTCTCGATGATGCCGCGCGAGATCGCGTAGCGCGTGAGCCCGGCCACGTCGTGGATGTTCAGCTTGTTCATCACCTGCTGCCGGTGCTTTTCCACCGTCTTGATGCTGATGCAGAGATCGGCCGCGATCTGCTTGTTCACCTTGCCCTCGGCCACCAGCTGCAGCACCTCGAGCTCGCGCGACGTGAGCTGCTCGCCGTGCTTCTTGATCGGCTTGCCGCCCTTCATGTAGGCCTCGCGGTAGTAGTCCAGCAGCCGCTTCGAGATCGAAGGGCTGAAGAACGCGTTGCCGCGGTACGCCTCGCGGATCGCCTTGATCAGGTCGTTCGCCGCTGTCTGCTTGATGAGATAACCGGCCGCGCCGGCCTCCGTGAGCTGATGCACGTATTCGTCGTCCGAATACGATGAGAGCACCAGCACCTTGGTGGGGATGCCCTCCTTGATGATCTGGCGCGTCGCTTCCAGCCCGTTGAGCTGCGGCATGGCGATGTCCATGATGACGATGTCCGGCGCGAGCGTCTTGGCCATCTGCACGGCCTGGCGGCCGTTCTCGGCTTCGCCCACCACTTCGATGTCGGCTTCGGCCGCGAGCAGGGAACGCAGCCCCTGCCGCACGACGGTATGGTCATCCGCGAGTAGCACTTTGATCTTATTCATGAGGAATCCGTTGTAATAGGGTTAATTCGACGCTGAGAAAGTAGGCTCCACCGGCGGCTGCGGCGGCAGCGGGATCTCCACCCGCACGGTCGTGCCGCGCCGCGGCGCCGGCTCGATGATGAGATCGCCGTTTACGAGGCGCACGCGCTCCCTCATCCCGAGCAGGCTAATCGGCTGCTGCAGCTCACCCTGCGGTGAGCGCGGCACCGGCAGCGAGCGGCCGTTGTCGATGATCTCCATCGAGACCGCTGTCGGCAGCTTCCGGATGCGAATTTTCACCTTGGTCGCCTGCGCGTGCTTGAAGACATTGCTCAGGCTCTCCTGCGCGATCCGGTAGAGCACCGTGCCCTGCTGGTTGCTAAGCTGCTCGAAGCGCACATCGCCCTCCACCTCGGTCTTGATCCCGGTGCGCTCGCTGAACGACTTCACGTAATTCTGCAGCGCCGCCACCGGACCAAGGTGGTCGAGCATCGAGGGCCGCAGCTCCCGCGCGAAGCGGTGGATCAGCCCTATCGTCTCCACGAGGAGCTTCTGCGCCGCCTCCACCTGTTTCTGGAAGGCCGCGTCCTCCGGCGCGTGCCGGCCCAGCATCGCCACGCTCACGTTCACCGCCGTCAGCGACTGGCCGATTTCGTCGTGCAGCTCGCAGCTGATGTGCTTTCGCTCCTCTTCC
>JAZKEV010000581.1:2813-11421 GCA_040386765.1 Verrucomicrobiota bacterium
AATCTTGTTCGAGAGCTGCCGCAGATTTTCTTCCATCGCCTGCGCCTCCTTGAAGAGCCGCATGTAGTTATCGCGGCTCTCCCGCAGCGCCACCTCGGCCTGCTTGCGCTCGCGGATGTCGCGCACCACGCCGGTGAAGAACGTAGTGCCGCGCGCCTGCCAGGTGGAGAGCGTGAACTCGAGGGAGAACTCGCTTCCGTCGCGGTGCAGTCCCACCGACTGGATCGGCCGCTTCAACTGCTGCTGCTCGCCGCCGTCGGCCACGCTCTTCAGCGCAAACATCGCCGCCGCCCGCAGCGGCTTCGGAATCAACCGCGTCACCGTTTTCCCAATCAACTCGCCGCGTCGATAACCGAAAAGCGCCTCCGCCCCGTGATTCACCGCCACCAGCCGCCCCCGCCCGTCGACCGTCACGATGCCATCCTGCGCCGACTCCACCACCGAGCGCAGCCGCAGCTCCGACTCCTCGAGCATGGCCTGCGCGTGCTTCCGTCGCTCCATCTCGCGCGCGAGCTTCTTGATGCTCACCGCCAGCTCACGATGCCTTGACTTCAGCGCGATATTCAACCGCCGCAGGCGATCGCTCGCCTCCCGGAATCCCCGGTGCGCCACCTCGAACACCGAAAGCGACTCCATCAGAAACGCCTCGACCGCCTTGGCCCACTGCACATTGGCCTTCGGCGCGCGGCTCTTCGACACCACGTGGATCAGCGCATCCTGATGCAGCCGCACCATGTCGATCACACCGAAGCCCTGGTTGAGCGCGCGCCGGCCGATCTCGTAGCCATGCTGCAACGCCTCTTCGTCGCCGCGCTCCACGTAGGCGGCGAGCGCGCGGCGATACTTCACCGAAAGGACAGGCCAGGAGCGCGTCTTCTTCATGTGCGTCCTGTGTATTTGCACGCGAGGACCAGTCCGTCGTCTGTGCCGCGAAATTTCCGCGCCATGATATTATCGACCAGCTGCTGCAGCGGATCCGTGGGATTCACCAGATCGGCGAAATCCTCGCGCACTCCGTCGGTCGCAAACACCACCACGTCGCCCGGCCACACCGTGATCGAGTCCGGCTGCAGCGACGGCAGTTGATACCCCACCACGCCGCAGCGGAGCATTACGCTCTCGCATTTCACCGGCCCGCGCCCGTTGAGCTTGAAAATGGCCGTCTCCACATTGCCGACCCCGAGCACGCTCAGATGTCCCGCTCCGGCATCGAGCGCCACCAGCGTCATCGCCACGCCGCGCGTGTCGCGCAAGGCGCTGTGGCAATGCCGGAGGATCGCCGTCAACGGCTCCTGCGCGTGCGCCTCGAGTGTCTCCGCCGCCCGCCGTGCGGCCAGGGCCGCTTCTTCTCCATGGCCCAGGCCGTCGATCGCGGCGGCCAGCGCGCCGCCGTCCCACGTCGTCACGAAATGCAGGTCGCCGGAAACGCTCTGCCCCGGCTGCGGGCGCGAAGCCACCGCCCAGTCGAGCGCCTGACTGCGTTGTGCAAGGGTGGCGTTCATCAGCGTTTCCATTTTTTCATCGTGATCGTCGTCCCGCGCCCGACCTCCGATGCGATGTCGAATTCGTCCATCAGCCACTTCGCCCCCGGGAGCCCGACGCCCAGACCCTTGCGCGTGGAGTAGCCGTACTGCATCGCCTGCGCGACGTCGCGGATGCCCGGCCCCTCGTCGCGCACGATGATCTGGATGCCTGGATAGGCGCCATTGCCCGTGCTCGTCACGCGCGACATTACCACCTCGCCGCATTTCGCGTGGTCGATGATGTTGCGCGCGATTTCGGAAATCGCCGCCGCGATGAGCGTGACGTCCGCGCCGTTGAAGCCGATCTCCAGCGCCAGTGCCCGGCCGCGCTGCCGCGCCGTGACAATGTCGGTGGCCGAATTGATCTCCGTCTGAGATTCAGTTTCCATCGACCGCGACGCGTTTCAGCTTGGTATTGAGGTAATCGAGGCCCTCCTCCAGATCGAGGACGGTGCCGACGCCCTCGAGGGTCAGTCCGAGTTGTACCATGGCAAAGGCGACATCCGGCTGGATGCCCACGATCACCGTTTCCGCGCCGCGCAGCTTCAGCATGTGTACGATCGAGCGGAGCATCCGCGTCGCAAAAGAGTCGATCACATCGAGCACCGTCACATCGATGATCACTCCGCGCGAGCGATAGGTCCCCACGCGTGCGCTCAGGTTGTCGCGCAGCTGGACCAGATCCTCGTCGGAGAGCACCGACTGGATGCTCGCGATGAGATAACTGCCTTGTTTGAGAATGGGTACCTGCATGTGAGATTAGGCCGCCGGCTCCTTCGCCGGCTTGCTCTTCGCCGAATCACTGCCCGCGATGATGACTTTATAGCCGAGTAAAAGCTCCGCTTCCTCGATGCCGCCCTGCAGGTCGCCGACGGCGTTCATCTTGCTCAGGTCGACGCCGATCGTCACGAGCGTCTGGGCGATCTCAGCCGAGAGGCCGGTGATGATCACGCTCGCACCCATGAGCCGCGAGGCCTCGACCGTCTTCACCAGGTGATTCGCGACCGTATGGTCGATCGTCGGCACGCCCGTGATATCGACCACCACGACCTTCGCACGGTTGGCCCTGATGCCGCGGAGCAACTGCTCCGTCAGCTGCCGCGCCCGATGCGCATCGATCACGCCGATGATCGGAAGGATCAGCAGTCGCTCGCGCACCTGCAGCACCGGCGTGGAGAGTTCGCGAATGGCCTCCTGCTGCTGGCGGATCACGCGCTCGCGCTCCTGCACGAAGCTCACCGCCACCGTATTCGCGATGCGGTTCGCCGCCGGCTCGTAGGCATCGAGCACCTTGTTCAGCAGTTCGAAATCACCCTGGTATTTCTTGAAGAGCGACCGCGCCAGCACATCGCGTAGCAGCAACACGATTCCCACCACTTCATGCGTCTCGACGCCGCGGGGAATGATGCGCTCGGAGAGGTTGCGCGCATAAGCTTGGAGCGCCTCGACGCTGCCGGTCTCCAGCACCTCGACGTAGTTGTCGTACACCGAGGTGGCCTCGGAAAAGATCTCCTCCTTGGTCATCGCGGTCAGCAACTGCGCGGCGGTGATGCGGCGCGCCCACTCCTCGCGGAGCTGCGTGCGGTTCTCCCGGAGGTGGGCCACGAGTTCACGCAAAACGGGGTCGCTGTAGTCCGCCATCGGCTGAGACGGGTGCGTGATGTTCTGAATCTTGAACTCGGGCTTCTTCTTCATCGCTGAAAGGGGAGATCGGTTGCTGATTCCGAATGGGTTAGAGGAGATTGGACCCCATTAGCTTAGACGGTTCGTGCCCCGGGCGTAATAGGGCCTAGAGCGACCTTCGAAGTAGGGATTTACCCCATGTGGCGACCTCCCTACTTGGGGTGCAATGGGCGCGTGATCTTCTCGCGCGTTCGCCTGGCCTGTCGTCGTGCGGTCGCCCCGACCGCTATTGTCTTTATTGCGTGCCTCGGCGGCGCCGCCAAACCCGCCACCACCCCCCTCGCTCTTCCTACCGCGGGCGAGCGCTCCATGCTGCTCCTCTCGCCGACGATGCTCGAGATCGCGGTGATCACCCCGGGCGAAGAAAAAGCGCCAGCCCACAACTCCACCCCGGAATTTCCGGCGCCCGCCTTCAGCTCCTCCGATTTCACGGTCATGGTCGCCGGCAAGAAGCAGGCCGTCAGCAGCGTGGGCTTCCGCCGCCGTCCCGTCTACGCCCCGCTGAAGAAACGCGATCTGCGCATCGGCAACTACATCTACCTCCGCCTCACCGAACCCACTCCGGAAGGCGCGTCCGTAGAGGTTTCTTACCGCAACGACTCCGCCGATAAAATTCCCTGGCTCGCCGAAGCCAAGCTCACCGCCACCGCCGACCCGCTCCGCCTCTCGCCCGTCGTCCACGTAAACCAGGTCGGCTACCTGCCCGAGACCTCCAAGGTCGCCTCCATCGGCTACTACCTCGGCACCCTCGGCGAGCTCGAGCTCGGTCCCGGCACGACTCCTGATTATCAGGTCATCGAAGCCGCCACCGGCAAAGTCGTCCACAAGGGCGCCCTTCGCCCCCGCGCCGACAAGTTCATGCCCAACGGCTGGTACAAGCGCGTGTGGGAGGCCGATTTTTCCGAATTCAAAACCCCCGGTGAGTACCGCGTGGGCGTCCCCGGTCTCGGCGCCTCCTATCCGTTCTTCATCGATGCGGGCATCGCCGGCGCCTTCGCGCGCACCTACGCGCTCGGCCTTTATCATCAGCGCTGCGGCTGCGACAATTCCCTGCCCTACTCGCGCTTCGTCCACGCCGCCTGCCATACCGCGCCCGCCGATATCCCGAGCGGCTCCGTCCGGTCGCTCAAGGGCTTCGAGGGCAACGCCCCCAACGCCGACCTCTTCCCCTTCGTCCGCCGCGGCAAGGTCGACGTCTCCGGCGGTCACCACGACGCCGGCGATTACAGCAAGTACACCATCAACAGTGCCAATTTCGTCCACTCTCTGATCTTCGCCGTCGATGTCTTCGAAGGCGTGGCCAGCGTCGACAATCTCGGCCTGCCCGAGAGCGGCGATGGCATCAGCGACCTCCTCCAGATCGCCAAGTGGGAATCCGACTTCCTCGCCAAAATGCAGGATGAGGACGGCGGCTTCTACTTCCTCGTTTATCCGCGTGACCGCCGCTACGAGGACAACGTCCTCCCCGACAAGGGCGACCCTCAGATCGTCTGGCCCAAGAACTCCGTCTCCACCGCCGCAGCCGTCGCCGCCCTCGCCCAGTGTTCCTCGTCCCCCGCTTTCAAGAAGCAGTACCCACAGGAGGCCGCGAAGTACCTCGAGGCCGCGACCAAGGGCTGGCAGTTCCTCCTCCAGGCGCAGCTCAAGCAGAAGGGAAAACCCGAGGGCATCTACCGCCGCTTCAGTCACTACGGCGACTTGTTTCAAGATAACGACGAGATCGCCTGGGCCGCCGTTGAGATGTATCTGGCTACGGGCGATAAAGCCGCCGAGGACGAGATCCGACTGCACCTCCAGCCGCACAATGCCAACACCCGCCGCTGGAGCTGGTGGCGCATGACCGAAAGCTATGGCCGCGCCATCCGCAGCTACGCGTTCGCGCCCCGCACCCATCGCATCGCCGCCGACAAGCTCGACCCGCAGCTCATCCGCCGCTGCGAGCACGAGATCATCACCTGCGCCGAGGATTGGGCGCGCGCCAGCCGCGATGGCTCGTATGGCGTGACCTTCCCCGAACAAACCAAGCGCGCCGTCGGCGGCGGCTGGTTCTTCCCCATGGACTACGCCTACGACCTCGCCGTCGCCTGCCAGCTCGACTACCCGGAAAAAGCCGACCGCCGCCCCGTTTTCCGCGATGCGATCGTGGCGAACATCAACTACGAGGCCGGCAGCAACCCCGTAAACGTCTCCTTCCTCACCGGCCTCGGCTGGAAGCGCCCCCTCGATATCGTCCACCAGTACGCGCAAAACGATCAGCGCGCCCTCCCCGTCAGCGGCATCCCCCTCGGCAGCATCCAGCAGGGCTTCCACTACATGGACAACTATCGCAAGGAGCTCGGCGCCCTCACCTATCCGCTCGATGGCGCGAAAGTCGCCCCCTATCCGCTCCTCGACCGCTGGGGTGACAGCTTCAATCTCCAGACCGAGTTCGTCGCCGTGAATCAGGCCCGCGGTCTCGCCGTCACCGCCTGGCTCTTCGCTCAGACGCCCGTCCGCTCGCAAACATGGAAGCCGGTAGCAGCCAAAATCGAGGGCGTTCCCAGCGCCAAGGTCGCAGCCGGCAAGCCCCTTACGCTTCGCTTCATCTCTCCCTCTGCCGATCTCGATCCCGCCCTCGCCCGGATAGTCTGGGATGGGCGCGATCAGGCGCCGGCCTTCGGTACCGAGTTTGTTTTTACTCCCCAAAAGGCTGGCGCCCAGTGGATCGAGGCGGAGGCCCAGTGGCCGGACGGCCGCCGGGTGGTCGCCGTAGCGCAATTCGATGCCGGCGAAGGCTCCGGCACGGTTACGTCCGCGCAACGATAGGGAAATTCAGGGGAACCTGGTCCGGCCCTTCGGCGGTTTTTTCGGGGCGTGGACCCTAGCCACCGCTTTCTGCGTACGCTGTCGTAGTACGCTTATCTTGTTCTCCCCGATGCAAACAAACCGTCCGACGGGTGCGGCACCCGATACCCTTGTGGGTCTAGACCTACTGTCCCGCTTTGGGCCGCTGCGTTACTCTTCCGTCACGATTTTCGACTGCCCTTCGCTCAACCAACGTCTGTCCCGCTGATCCTGTCCATGCGATTGCTCTTCGTTCACGAACGATTTGGCGCCTTTGGTGGCGCGGAAGCCAATGTGCTTCTCACTGCGACCGAGCTGAAAAGGCGCGGGCACGCGGTGGCGATCCTTCACGGCGAGCCCACGGGCAAGGACGAGGCCAACTGGCAGGAAGTGTTCACCGACCGGTATGCGATTCCGTCGACACGTCCGGCCGCGCAGTTGCGTCAGGTGATCGAGGAATTTCGTCCCGAGGCCATTTTCCTTCACAAGCTGGGCGACCTCGCCCTCATGGAGGCGCTCGCGGAGTGCGGCGTGCCCGTCGTCCGCATGGTGCACGACCACGATCTGTATTGCCTGCGCGGATACAAGTACAACCCGCTCAACCGCCAGATTTGCACGCGAGCCGCCGGGCCCTTTTGCATTTTCCCCTGCGGCGGCACCATCGCCCGTGATCGCCAGGGCGCCTTCCCGCTCAAGTGGGTCAGCTATTCCGACAAGCAGCGGGAGCTGACCATCAATCGCCGCTTCGATCGCATGATCGTCGCCAGCGACTTCATGAAGGAGGAGATGCTGCGCAATGGTTTCTCCCCTGCTCAAATCGAGATTCACGCTCCCGTGCCCCGCTCGACCGAGGAAACGTTTCAGTGCTCCTTCGATGCCCGTAATCGCATCGTCTACGCCGGTCAGATCATCCGCGGCAAGGGCGTAGATGTCCTTCTCGAAGCGCTCGCGCGCGTCACGGTGCCCTTCGAGTGCGTGATCCTCGGCGATGGCAGCCATCGCCCCGCCTGCGAAGTGCTCGCGAAGAAGCTCGGCCTCACCGACCGCGTGAAGTTCGTCGGTTTCGTCACCCAGGCTCAGATCGCCAGCTACTACCGCGATGCCAGCCTCTCCGTGATGAGTTCGCTCTGGCCGGAGCCTTTCGGCGCCACCGGCCTCGAGGCCATGCGCTGCGGCCTGCCGGTCGTCGCCTTCAATGCCGGCGGCATCCGCGAATGGCTCATCGATGGCTGGAATGGTTTTCTCGTCCCCTGGATGGATCGCGCGCGCTACGCCGCCAGCGTCGAAGAGCTCCTCAAGGACAAGGCCCTCGCCCGCAAGATGGGCGCGCACGGCCGCCAGTGGGTCGGCGAACGCTTCGGCTTTCCCAAATACATCAGCGGCCTCGAGGAGCTTTTCACTCGCGTCGCGCGCGCTCCGGTCCCCGTTCATGCCGCATGAGCACCTCCTCTCCCGTCCATTTGATCGCGGTGGTCGGCGGCAGCGGCGCCGGCAAGAGCTGGCTCGTCGATCGGCTGTGCCACCTCATCGGCGAGCGCGCCTGCCGCCTCCAGCTCGACGACTTCTACCACGATCGCTCGCACCTCCCCCTTGAGGAGCGCGCCCGGATCAATTTCGACGTTCCCGAGTCGATCGACGAGGCAGGGTTTGAGCGCGTGCTGCGCGATTGCCAGGCCGGTCGGACCACGACGATTCCCAATTACGATTTCGCCACCTACACCCGCACCGGCGAGCGCACGCACGAGCCGCACTCCATCGTGTTCGTCGATGGTCTCTGGCCGCTGCTTACGCCCGCGCTGCGCGCGCTGTTTGACCTGAAGATTTTCCTCGATACGCCGGCCGATCTCCGCCGCAGCCGCCGCCTCGAGCGCGATGTCTCCGAGCGGGGCTACGATCAGGAGACGACCACTCAGCGCCTGCTCTCGAATGTCCTCCCGATGCACGAGCGCTACGTGGAGCCGCAGAAGGCGCATGCCGATATCGTGCTCGCCCAACCCTTTCGCGAGGCCGACCTCCTCGCGCTCGCCGACCGCCTCTGGCCCCTCGTCAGCAACGCCGGCCTTATGACCCCCGACCGCCGCGACTCCTTTCGCACCGACCTCCTTTCCACCCTCGCTCACCATGAATACAGTCATTGATCCGAAGCGGAAGCCATCGCCCCAGGTGATGGATCACTTTGCGGCGTTCGAGACCCCGATGGGCCGCTGGCGTCATCGCATGTATCTCGGCTGGAAACGCGTCGCCTGGCGCTGGCTCGTCGGCGGCGCGCACCTCATGAAGCGCACCCTCGATATCATCGGGAGCGTGATCGCGCTGGTGCTGCTCAGCCCCGTTTGCGCGACCGTCGCCCTCATCATCAAGCTCGAGGACCGCGGCCCCGTCCTCTTCCGCCAGCTCCGCGTCGGCAAGAATGGCCGCGAATTTCGCATGCTGAAATTCCGCTCGATGCGCGTCGATGCGGAGGCCCGCTTGAAAGAGTTGCTCGCGAAGAACCAGCACAACGGCGGCATCACCTTCAAGATCAAGGACGACCCGCGCGTGACCCGCATCGGCAAATGGATTCGCAAGTTCTCCGTCGA